>NZ_JAXCHH010000010.1:0-110408 GCF_034043975.1 Tenacibaculum sp. IB213877
AAGCCCAATAGCGCCGATGGTACTGCCACTGGTGGGAGAGTAGGTCGTCGCCTTTCTTTATAACGAAAACCTCATACATTATGTATGAGGTTTTTTGTTTTTGTATAATTTTATATATTATCAGGAGTATTACGCATGAGGGATAGCAATGGATAGCCCACAGCATTTAAATGCTGACATGCTTAAATAAAAAAAACGAAGCGGTTAACTCTGGATTTACATACTTTACCTATTTCTTTTAGATTTACCAGTTTGTTCTGGGGTAATAGAATGATCTTATTTATAATGTTTGTATTGTTCTACTTTTCTTTTTAATGGCGTTTAGCGCTTTATAATCTTAGACTTCTTACCGAACCTCGAATTGGGTAATGAACGGTAATAATATTTTATTATTACTTTGATTAAGTATTAGTTCAATTCAATAACATTGTTATTATATTTTTTAATCTAAGGAGAATTAATCAATAATTATTATAAAAGAAATGGTCTAGAAATTACTAGACCATTTATATTTTTTGATTAATCTAATTAGTTTATGTCAAATCTGTCAAGGTTCATTACCTTATTCCATGTGGCAATAAAATCTAAAACAAATTTTTCTTTAGCATCATCACTTGCATAAACTTCAGCTAAAGCTCTTAATTCAGAGTTTGAACCAAATATTAGATCAGCTCTAGTTGCAGTCCAAACAACTTTATTAGATGTTCTGTCTTTAATTTTGAATTGAGATTTTTTATCATCAATAGATTCCCACTTATATTTCATATCTAATAAGTTTACAAAGAAGTCATTAGTTAAAACGCCTGGGTTAGATGTTAATACACCAGTGTTAGAACCATCAAAATTAGCATTTAAAGCTCTCATTCCCCCAACTAAAACTGTCATTTCAGGAGCTGAAAGCGTTAATAATTGTGCTTTATCTACCAATAATTGTTCAGCAGTTAAAGTATAATCTGTTTTTTGATAATTTCTAAAACCATCTGCCATTGGTTCTAAATAATTCATTCCGTTGGTATCTGTTTGTTCTTGAGTGGCATCTGTTCTACCTGGAGTAAAAGGAATTGTTACTGTGAAACCAGCTTTTGAAGCGGCTTCTTCTACTGCTGTATTACCACCTAGAACAATTAAGTCTGCAATAGATACTTTTCTTGATGAACTAGTATTGAATTCTTTTTGAATTTCTTCATAAACAGATAAAACCTTTTTTAATTGTGCTGGGTTATTAGATTCCCAATTAACTTGTGGTTCTAATCTAATTCTTGCTCCGTTTGCACCACCTCTTCTGTCAGAGTTTCTATAAGTAGATGCTGAAGCCCAAGCAGTAGAAACTAAGCTACCAGTTGATAAATTAGAAGCTAAGATTTGTTTTTTTAACTTTTGAATATCAGCTTTACTAATTACTGTACCTTGATTTTTTGGAATAGGATCTTGCCAAATAAATTCTTCTTTTGGAATTTCAGGACCTAAATAAGTAGATTTTGGTCCCATATCACGGTGAGTTAACTTAAACCATGCTTTAGCAAAAGCTTTGTTAAATTCTTCTGGATTTTCATAAAATCTTCTTGATATTTTTTCATAAGCAGGATCTTTAATTAATGCTAAATCTGTAGTTAACATTGTTGGAGTATGAAACTTGGTTTTATCAAAAGAATCTGGAAACTTTACAATTGAGTTTTTAGCTTTCCATTGATGTGCACCACCTGGGCTTTTGGTTAATTCCCATTCATTTTCAAATAAATTTTTAAAGAAACCTTGACTCCATTTTTCAGGAGTAACTGTCCAGATTACTTCTAAGCCAGAAGTAATAGCGTCTTCACCTTTACCACTTTTATAGTTGCTTTTCCAACCTAAACCTTGTTCTTCAATACTTGCACCTTCAGGAGATGCACCTAAATGCTCTTCTCCACTAGCTTTACCATGTGTTTTACCTAAAGTATGTCCACCAGCAATTAAAGCAACTGTTTCCTCATCATTCATACCCATTCTCCCAAAACTTATTCTAATGTCTTTTGCAGATGCAATAGGATCTGGATTTCCGTTAGGACCTTCAGGGTTTACATAAATTAACCCCATTTGTACAGCAGCCAAAGGCTTTTCTAATTCGCCTTCTTCATTATAACGCTCTTTGTTTCCTAACCATTCTTGTTCTGCACCCCAATAAACATTAGTTGCAGGCTCCCATACATCTTCTCTACCACCAGCAAATCCAATTGTTTCAAAACCTGCTTCTTCTAAGGCTACATTTCCTGCTAAGATCATTAAATCTGCCCAAGATATTTTTTGACCATATTTTTGTTTTACAGGCCACAATAATCTTCTTGCTTTATCTAAGTTAGCATTATCTGGCCAACTATTTTGAGGAGCAAATCTTTGTTGACCTTCTCTAGTTCCTCCTCTACCATCACCAGTTCTGTAGGTTCCTGCACTGTGCCATGCCATACGAATAAACAAACCACCGTAGGTGCCATAATCTGCAGGCCACCAATCTTTAGAATCTGTTAAAGTTTTGGCAATGTCTTTTTTTAATGTAAAATAATCTAAGCTTTCAAACTCTTTTTCATAACTAAAATCTGTATTTAAAGGATTTGAAAGTGATGAGTGTTGTCTTAAAACATCTAAGTTTAGTTGATTAGGCCACCATTGTTTGTTGGTATTACCTTCATTTTTTAGTACTTGACCAGTTGATGGTTTTTTATCAAAACCAAAAGGACATCCTCCTTCTTTATCCATTTTTTCTCCGCTACCTGAGTTGTTGCAAGAAACTAATGTAAGAAGCAATAATCCACTTAATAGTTGCAATTTCATATTGTATATTAATTTGTTAATTATTGCAAAGAAATGCTATCAATATCATTCATAAAAACGATATATTTGATGTTAATATTGACAAAATAGATAATAGTAAAATTTTGAAATGAATATTCAACAATTCCAATATGTTATAGCAGTTGTAGATTTGAAAAATTTTGAAGCTGCTGCAGAAAAATGTTTTGTGACACAATCTACATTAAGTACTATGATAGGAAAATTTGAGGATGAAATTGGCATTAAAATATTTAATAGAAAAACAAAACCTGTGTCTATAACTCCGGAAGGTGAAGAATTAATTAATAGGTTGAGAATTATTTTAAACGAAATAGACTCATTTAATAATTTAGTACAAGAATTAAAAGGAGAAATGGTAGGAGAGTTTAAAATAGGAATTATACCCACTATAGCACCTTATCTTTTACCGCTATTTTTAACTAGCTTTTCTAGTACCTTTCCAAAGGTAAAGATTATAATTAGAGAAATGACAACTGCTGAAATTCAAAAATCACTAAAAAGTAGAAGTATTGATATTGGAATTTTAGCCTTACCAATAAATGATAAAGAATTAATTGAATTTGATTTATATCCTGAGCCATTTTTATTGTATGATTGTTCAGAAGAAAAAGCTTTAGAAAAAGTTGAAGTAAATAAGTTAGATTATTCTAAGTTGTGTTTGTTACAAAAGGGACACTGTTTACGAACTCAGGTGCAAAGAATATGTGATTTGTCTAACAAACATTCAAAAAAAGATGTGAATTTTGAATTCGAGTCTGGCTCAATGGATAGTTTATTAAGAGTTACTGAGGTAAGAAAAGGAATAACCATTTTACCTTTTTTAGCATCAATCAACTTATCAGAAAAAGAAAAGCAACGAATTATAGAATTTCAAAATCCAGTACCAGTAAGACAGGTTGGATTAATTACTCATAAATTTTTTGTAAAAAAGAAATTATTAAATGAATTGGTAAGAGTTATTCAAACTTCTGTAACAAATCATTTACCGAAAACAGAAAATTATAAAGTTTTAAATCCGTTATAAAAACTACTTTTGCTGCATGAATTATAACTTTTCGTATTTAGTAAACTTTCAATATTTAGGTTTTCGTTTACACGGTTGGCAAAAACAACCTAATTTAAAAACAGTACATTTTTTTGTAGATAAAACCATGAAGTTTGTTTGCAAAGGCATTCGTTTTAAAACAGTAGGAGTAGGGAGAACCGACGCTAAAGTTTCTTCAACCGATTATTATTTTCAGTTATTTATTGATGAACAGCTCGATGAAGGTTTCTTTGTAAAAGAATTCAATATTAACTCTCCTTCTGATATTAGAGTGCTTTCTGCTGAAAGGATTTTAGATGAAACGTTTAATATCATTCAGCATCCAAAAACAAAAGAATACCGATATTATTTTTCGCACGGAGAAAAGAATCATCCATATTGTGCATCTTTATTAACAGGTTATTTAGACGAATTAAATATTGAAGTAATGCAAGAAGCTGCTTTATTGTTTAAAGGACAGCATAATTTTAAACGTTATTGTACTAAACCTACGGAAGAAACCAAAGTTGTAAGATCTATTGATGAGTGCAGAATTGAAGAGAATACTGAATTAACTGCTTCTTTTTTTCCTGAAAAGAGTTATGTGTTAATTATAAGAGGGGAAGGTTTTTTACGAAATCAAATCCGGTTAATAATGGGAGCTCTTGCAGAATTAGGAAAGGGAAACTACGATTTACAATTTATAAAAGACAGTTTAAATCCAAATACAGATATGGATTTTTTAAAAACAATTGCACCAGCTTCAGGATTACATTTGCATAAAGTAAGTTTTAAATAAATCTTTATATTATTATAGCTTTTTGATTAAAAAGAAAGTTAGAGTGACGCTTGCGTTAGCGAGTGGTACTTATGAGCAATTTAAAGCCTATGTAAAAAGTAAACGAGAGTTTAAATATTATTTTAATGATAATGCAAGCCAAATGAAGCTAAAATTTCAAGACGTATTTAAAGATGCTGATAAAGCAGAAGAGTTATGGGAATTGAATAAAGAGTTTTTCAAAAGCTTGAATAATCAAAGAATAAAAGAATTAGATGATTTAATAGATTTGGCAAAAAATAATGAATTAGTAGATTATATAAACTGGATTGAATAATGATTTTTAAGGAATTAGAAGAAAAAAAGAATTGTCGTAAGTATTTTAAAATAGCTGATAAACTGTTTATTACTAAAGAAAATAAAGTAACAGAAATTTATGACACTTCTTTGAACTTTATTGGTGAAATAGCATTTGAAGTTAAAATTGTAGACGGTTTTTTATTTTAAGATAAAATTTATTTAATAGGTTTTTCTAATCAGATATACATTTTAGAAAACAATGAAATTAAACCCTATACTAATAAGTTTGAGTTTAGTGAAAATAAAGATATTAAGAATAAAATAAATGTTTATAAAGGAGAATTTGGAAATAGAGAAAGAGGTATTTATTCTTTAGAAGACAATAAAATATTATGGTGGGCTAATCAACTAGGAAAAATACAATTGTTTAGTAACTCGTTATTTCGGATTGAAAACAAAAAAGTTATATCATTTAATATAGATAATGGAGAAATACTATGGCAAACTACACTACCTGAAAAGTATAAAGAATTACAACTTAACTTGTTTTCAATAGTTTATCAGGACACATTGGTATTAAGTTTAGGATATGACAAACTAATAGGTATAAACACAAGTACAGGTAAGCTAGAATGGAAATAAATGAATGTAACAATACAAATTATGTATTAGATGAAAGAGATGGTAAATTAAAAGGAGTTACAAGTATTGGTTATTTTGAGGTAAATATCGCTACTGGTAAATATAAGCGCACTCTTTTTGAGCCTATGGAAAAGCTATTAAATGATCCTACAATTTTTGATTCGCAACGAGATAATTTTGTACAGGTGAACAATCATATCATAACTACCGATTAGCGTAGAGGTATCATTGGTGCTTTTAATATTGAAACATTACAATATGATTGGTTTCATGAAGAAAAAGGCGTTTCATTTTCAGGAGCTTATCCAATAAAATATTTTGAACCGTATTTATTTGTAATGGATAGTAAAGAAACCTTACATATTTTTAAAAAAGAAAATAAAGATTTAGTAAATGTCTAGAGGTAATTTTATCATATATACATTAATATACATCGCAATTGCTACGTTTTTAACGTTTAAAGCGGGGCCAAATATTTTTAAAGATGGAAAAAGTATAAATACTACCCCAACAGAGTTTACCAATGTAGAGAGAATAGATTTTTGGTATCATAAAGTAGGTAAACAATATTTAAATGTAAAAATAATAGCCAATTCAACACCAATAGAGTTTCAAATTTACCTCCCTGAAGGTAAATACAAAACATTTTTAGTGTGTTAAAATCGAACAATCTAGTAAGTGATACCGATTCTTTTTTACAAACAATACCTATAAGTTTTGAGAGTAATCAACTAACATCTATTAAAAAGTTAGAAGTACTTTATGATAAAAAAGGCAAAATTCAATTTTTATCAATAAATGATAATGTTGTTAAAAGAAGTAAACCAATTATTAGAAAAGCATTTACTGTTTTTCTGGGATATTTCTTAACAATTGTAAGTGGTATAGGATTATTGTTATTACCCATTAGTGCATACTATCAAATCAAAGATAATAAAGAGCATGGTACTACCATTTATGTACCCAATAGGCTAGAAGGAATAAAGAATTTTTTTAAAATTTTCACTAAAAAATAGCGAATAATAAGTCTATTAATTGACACAAGCGTGACGCTTGCGCTAGCGAGGTTTTTCTTATATAAAAGAATAAAAAACAATTAAAACAATTAAAGCAATTAAAAAATCAACAAACTATATTATAAGTACCTTCTAATCCTTTACGAATTCTTGTATAATAAATATTTACTAACGTTGTAATTTTAACTTAAAGTTATTTGCGTGAGGGATAGCAGCAAGTTACCGTGTAACGCGAATAGCCCGACCACGAAGTGGTCACGTCCAAAAGAAAAGTCCATCGAGATTTATATAAACCATAGCACCAGCTTCAGGATTGCACTTACATAAAATAGAGTTTTATAAAAATTAATTGTCTTGAGGTGCGACTTTAATTAAGTAAGCATCTCCCATTACTTTTGATCTTGTTTTAGGATTCAGGAATTTTAAACTAAGTCTAGTTACTCTGAAATGATCTACTTTGTGAATTTTTTTGATATTGAATCCTTCTTTTTTAAAATCATCTAAATCAATAATTCTAATTGCTACCCAAGTATCTTTATCAATATTCTTAAGTTGTTCTTTGGAAATGTGAGGCGTGTTTCTTTGCGTGTAAAAATCTAATGTCCACGAATAATCATCTTCATACATGTAAACATCATTTACATTGATGCTGTGATCTACTTTAATAATTTTTGCAAGCTTTATTCCTCCTTGGTATTGTAATAATTCTGGGTAAAAATAAGAGTTAAGTATAAAGTTAACTAGAACCATTACCAATACAGAACTAATAATGATTTTCTTTTTATTGGATTGATTTTTAGAAAATAGAGTTAAAAGAGTAATCACCAATAAAATAACACTAACAATTACAATTAAGATTGATGGATTACTGAAGGTTAAAAATAAAATTGAAAAAGCTAGTAAGGTTAGAATAATTACAATAAAATAAACAATACCCATGAAAACCTTTAATGTTTTTTGTTTGTTTTCTTTATGTAAATTGTATAAAACGCCAGCTGTAAAAACCGATAATAGAGCAATTAAAGGATTTAAGTAATGTGGTAACTTAAACTTAGAAAAACTAATAATAAATAAGGTAATAAAAACACCGCCAAGTGTTAAAACTTCAATGCCATTAGCTTGTTTGAATTTGTTTTTGATAAATTTTTTCGTTTGATAGAACCAACCGAAATACATTAAAAATACCCAAGGTAAAAACACCCACAAAAGTGAATGAAAAAAGAAAAAATAATCAGGACTGTTTTGTTTAAATCCTGTAGCTGTGATTCTCTCTACATTTTGATTCCAAAGAATAAAATTAACACCTTCAACTCCAAACTGAACATAATAAGCATATACAACAGGTAGGATGGTTATGAAAAATGTAACAATACCTATTAGTACCTTGTATGATAATATAGTGTTATACTTCTTTGTATAAATTATATGGGAAAGAATTGAAAAACAAATTATACCAACTCCGTAAAAACCTTTGGTAGAGAATGCTATTCCCATTGCAATGGCACCTAAAACAACAGCTTTTAATTTTTTAGTTTCAACGTATTCAAACAACTGCCAAATAGAGAAAATGACAGCGCCCGTTAGCACAGCATCGGTACGAACATCATGGTTTGCTAAAATGATAGATTGACTGGTTAAAAAAATTAACGAACCATAATGAGCAACACTAACATCGTATAATTTTTTTGTTAATTGGTATACAGAATAAGCTCCTACTATTGTAAATAGTATTGCAGGTAACCTGTATACCCATTCATGTAAACCAAATATTTTGTAAGATAAAGCTGCTAACCAAAAATGCATATGAGGTTTATCTAAATAAGGATTTGGACCTTTAAATAATTCGAAAAAATTATCATTTAAAAACATACGCATAGCAATAGTTGCATGTTGTGCAGAATCGTTAGCCATTAAAGGAATAAAGAGTCCGATAGCATAAACAATTGCAATAAGAACGTATAAATATTTGATGTTTTTATTTTGATAGAAAAAGTCCATAAGCTAATTTTTATGTTTGGTTTTGTGCTAAGTTCAATTTAGTATTTAAAAATAGCAGGCCAATTAATGAAATTATAGCAGTAATGATGTTAAATGAAAGTCCAATACTTGCTGAAATAGTCTGTTTGATTGATAAAAAAGTAGAAGCTTTTAAAAAAACATATTCTCTGGCTCCAAATCCTGCAAACGATACTACAGATGAAACAGATGAGACTAAAAAGGTAAAACAATAATTTAAAAAACTAACTACATCAAGTTTAAAAGCTATAATAATGCAAATTATAGTAGCTATTTGCAAAAGTTGAATTATTAAGGAATAGATGAAGCTTTTAGTATAAATTGCCTCGATACTTTTAAAAAAACGCTTTAATAACAGCTTTGTTACAAAAAAGAATATAACAGATACTACTAACCCAATTAAAAACATATTAATACCAGGTGATATTATATAAGCTCCAATAAAAAGTAACAAGCAAAATATAGCAAGTAAACCTGAGAGTCTATCATAAAAAACAGATTTCGTTAAATCTTTAACTTTCCAATTAAATTGTTTGTTAAGAATAAAAACTTTGTATGCATCTCCGCCAATTCCTCCAGGAATAAAAAAATTATAAAACATACCTACAAAATACAATTTGAGATTACTTAAATGATCTAAGTAAAAGTGATTTTGATGAAAAATATAATTTAATCTTACTGAAGAAATTAATTGAGAAAAAACAAAAAACACAATTGCCAATGCAATAATAAACGGATTTGATTTTTTAAATAAATCTACAATCTGATGTACATCAATTTTAGTATAAACCAAGTATAAGAGTAAAACACTTATACCAATTTTAGCAAAAGTTTTAAGTTGTTTTTTATTCACTTACATGAATTTTTCTAATTGTATAAGGACGTTTTTTCTGAGATTCGTAATAGGTTCTCATTAATAAATCAGCAATTATCCCCACAGTAAAAAACTGTAAACTAATGACAATTGACATTACTCCAAAAATTAGTAAAGGTCTTCCCCAAATATCTTGACCTAAAAGTTTAAGAACCAATAAGTATAAATTTATTAAAAAGCCTAATACAAGAAAGAACAACCCAAAATTACCAAATAGGTGTATAGGTCTTTGTAAATATTTACGTTGAAAAATTATTAAAACAATATCATTAATAACTTTAACTGTTCTTCCTAAGCCGTATTTTGATTGTCCGAACTGACGAGGATGATGTTTAACAGGCACTTGCGCTATTCTTGCTCCGTTTAAATGAGCTAATAAATTTATAAAACGGTGCATTTCACCATATAAATTTAGGTCTTTGGCAATATCTTTTGTAAATACCTTTAATGCACAACCCTGATCTTTTAAGTCAAGTCGTGTAGCTTTTCTAATTAAAAAATTGGCAATTTTAGAAGGGAAAGTTCTTATAAAAGAATCTTTTCTTTTAGCTCTAATTCCTGTAACCACATCCCATTCTTCACTTTTAGCTTTTTCTAGCATGTGTTCAATATCTGAAGGATCATTTTGCATGTCACCATCCAGCGTAACAATATAATCACCTTTGGCATAATCAAAACCAGCAGCAAGAGCTAAACTTTGTCCGTAATTTTTACGTAATTCAATCAGAACAACTCTAGGGTTGTTCATTTTTTTAACATTAAGAATGGTTTTATCGGTAGAGAAGTCATCAATATAAATTATTTCATAATTGAAACCTTTTAAACTCTCATCAATTTTTTGAGTTAAAGGAATTACATTGTCTTCTTCGTTGTATACAGGAATTACAATTGAAATTAATCCGTACGAGCTTTTATCAAATTGCATAAGAAAATAAATATTGCAGCAAAAATACTAATTATTGTTATGGTATGAGGTTTAAAAAGAAAAATCCAGAGGATAACTCTGGATTTTTTTTCTGCTTGAAATTATTTTTAATCTCTAATCAAACTTCTAGAAATTACAATTTTCTGAATTTCAGAAGTTCCTTCATAAATCTGAGTAATTTTTGCATCACGCATTAAACGCTCAACATGGTATTCTTTTACAAATCCATTTCCACCGTGAATTTGAACAGCCTCAACCGTTTGCTCCATGGCAACTTTACTAGCATATAATTTAGCCATAGCTCCTGAACGATCGTAGTTTTTACCAGCATCTTTATCACAAGCAGCTTGCATAACTAAGTGACGAGCCGCGGTAATTTCTGTATACATATCAGCTAACTTAAATGCGATAGCTTGGTGATTACAAATTTCAGTTCCAAAAGCCTTACGCTCTTTTGAATATTTTAACGCTAATTCGTAAGCTCCAGAAGCAATACCTAAAGCTTGTGCAGCAATACCAATACGACCACCAGATAAGGTTTTCATTGCAAATTTGAATCCGAATCCGTCTTCACCAATACGGTTTTCTTTAGGAACTTTTACATCATTAAATTGCAAAGTATGTGTATCAGAACCACGAATACCTAATTTATCTTCTTTAGGACCTACGTGAAAACCTTCCATTCCTTTTTCAACAATAAATGCGTTGATTCCTCTGTGTCCTTTAGCTCTATCGGTTTGTGCAATTACTAAATACGTATCAGCACGTCCACCATTGGTAATCCAGTTTTTAGTACCGTTTAATAAATAGTAATCTCCTTTATCTTCAGCAGTGGTAGCTTGTGAAGTAGCATCAGAACCCGCTTCAGGTTCACTTAAACAAAATGCACCGATTTGTTCACCAGTAGCTAATTTTGTTAAGTATTTTTGTTTTTGCTCTTCAGTACCATAAGCCTCTAAACCGTAACAAACTAATGAGTTATTTACAGAAACCATAACAGAAGCAGAAGCATCTATTTTAGATAATTCTTCCATAATTAATACGTAAGAAACAGCATCCATACCACTTCCACCGTATTTAGGATCTACCATCACACCCATAAATCCTAATTCTCCCATTTTACGTACTAATTCTTGTGGGAATTGTTGCTTCTCATCTCTTTCAATTACTCCTGGTAATAATTCAGTTTGCGCAAAATCACGTGCAGCATCACGAATCATTAAATGTTCTTCTGTAAGATTAAAATCCATTATATAAAGTTGTTAAATTCTTAAAAAATGCGCTCAAAGATACTTCTTTAATAGCATATTTTCAATAGAGTTTTACTAATTTTACTAAATGCAAAATGAATATGTTTACGTAATCGGATTAATGTCAGGAACTTCTTTAGATGGTATTGATTTAGTTTATGTTACGTTTAATAAAAAGAATTATAAGGATTTTGAAATCTTATACTCAACAACTTATCCGTATTCTTCCGAATGGAAAAATCTACTCAAACAAGCCATTACTTTTTCTGATGAAAAACTAACTCAATTAGATATTCAATATGGAATTTTTTTAGGAGAAACTATTAATAGTTTTATTGAAGAAAATGATATTTATACGATTGATTTTATAGCTTCTCATGGTCATACAGTTTTTCATCAACCAGAAAACGGAATTACCTTACAAATCGGTAGCGGACAAGAAATAGCAAATATCACTAATCATAAAGTAATTTGTGATTTCAGAACTCAAGATGTTAAGTTGGGTGGACAAGGAGCGCCTTTAGTGCCTATTGGTGATGAATTATTATTTGCTGATTATGACTATTGTATCAATTTAGGCGGATTTGCAAACGTTTCGTTTAAACAAAATAGTAAAAGAATAGCTTTTGATATTTGTCCGGTGAATATAGTCATGAATCATTACGCCCAACAATTAGGCTTTGAATATGATGAAGACGGAAAAATAGCTTCCGAAGGAAAAATAAATCAGGAGTTATTAGATAAGTTGAATTCGCTAGAGTTTTATCAAAAAGAACCTCCAAAATCGTTAGGTTTAGAATGGGTGCAAAAAGAAGTTTTTCCTTTAATTGATAGTTTAGAGAATGATGTTCCTTCAATTTTAAGAACATTTGTAGAGCATTGCGCCATTCAAATAGCAAGTGTTATCGAGAACAATTCATTGGTTTTAATTACAGGAGGGGGTGCTTTCAATACTTTTTTGGTTCAAAAGATTGAAGAAAAATCAAATCTGAAAATAAAGTTGCCAAGTAACGAATTGATCAATTTTAAAGAAGCTTTAATATTTGCTTTTTTAGGGGTATTAAGAAATGAAAATAAGGTAAACTGCTTACAAAGTGTTACCGGCGCTAAAAAAAATCACTCATCAGGTAAAATTTTTAACCCAGTTTAAGCAAGAGAAAACGTTTTTTACCTTAAGTTTGTAACACTTATCTTAAATGAAGATTTTAATTACTTAAAACTACAAATAATGACACAACTTTAACTTACATGATATAGATAAATAAGTGTGAAAAAGAAAGAATTAAAGTTAACATAGTTTTAAAAATATCATGAAAGAACTACTTAAAAAGTACGAAAATAAACAACCAGAAATAATTTTTAATTGGAAAGATCCTGAAACTGAAGCCGAAGGGTGGACTGTTATAAACTCTTTACGAGGTGGAGCTGCAGGAGGCGGTACCCGTATGCGTAAAGATTTAGATGTAAACGAAGTTTTATCGCTAGCAAAAACGATGGAAGTAAAGTTTACCGTATCAGGGCCTGCTATTGGTGGTGCAAAATCAGGAATTAATTTTGATCCGCAAGATCCACGTAAACGAGGTGTTTTAGAACGCTGGTACAACGCGGTTTCTCCGTTATTAAAAAGTTACTACGGAACTGGAGGTGATTTAAACGTGGATGAAATCCATGAGGTAATTCCAATTACGGAAGATAGTGGAGTTTGGCATCCGCAAGAAGGAGTGTTTAATGGGCACTTTAAGCCTACCGAAGCCGATAAAATTAATAGAATTGGTCAATTACGTCACGGAGTTATTAAGGTAATTGAGAGCGAACAATTTTCGCCATCAATCAACAGAAAATATACGATTGCAGATATGATCACCGGTTATGGTGTAGCAGAAGCTGTACGTCATTACTACGAAATTTATGGCGGTACAGTTGAAGGTAAACGTGCCGTTGTTCAAGGTTTTGGTAACGTAGGGTCAGCAGCTGCATACTATTTAGCACAAATGGGAGCTAAAGTAGTTGGAATTATAGATCGTGTTGGGGGTGTGATTAATGAAGATGGATTTACGTTTGAAGAAATTAGAGATTTCTTTTTAAATAAAGAAGGAAATACATTGGTGGCTAAAAACATGATTTCGTTTGAAGAAATCAATGAAAAAATATGGAATTTACCATGTGAAATTTTTGCACCATGTGCAGCTTCACGATTAATTACGCAAGAACAAATTAGTCAAATGATTAGTTCAGGACTAGAAGTAATTTCATGTGGTGCGAATGTGCCGTTTGCGGATAAAGAAATCTTCTTTGGCCCAATTATGGAAGAAACAGACAAACAAGTAAGTTTAATTCCAGATTTTATTTCTAACTGTGGAATGGCACGTGTATTTGCCTATTTTATGGAAAGAAGAGTAGAGATGACTGATGAAGCCATTTTTGAAGATACATCTAATACCATAAAAAAAGCATTGCAAAGAACATTTGCAAAAAGCGCATCAAAAACTAGAATCAGTGAAACTGCTTTTGAAATTGCGCTTAAAGAATTGATATAACAACACAAATTAATACAATATTATGTTTAAATATTTTTTAGGGAATAGCCCAAAATGGTTTAAAATTTCAATGATAGCCTTTTTAATTATTAACATTCCCGTTTATTATGCTAGCCCAACAGTGGCAGCTTGGTTAATTATAGGAGAGTTTATTTTTACCTTGGCTATGGCATTGAAATGTTATCCGTTACAATCGGGAGGACTCCTTGCTATTGAAGTATTAGCCCTTGGTTTAACATCTCCTCATAAAGCCTATGAAGAAGTTGATCATAATTTAGAAGTAATATTGCTTTTAATGTTTATGGTAGCAGCTATTTATTTTATGAAGCCATTACTAATGTACATATTTAGTAAAGTATTCATTAAAGTAAAAAACAAAACAGTTTTATCTTTATTTTTTGTAATTATTGCGGCAGTTTTATCAGCTTTTTTAGACGCTTTAACTGTAACAGCAGTATTAATTAGTGTAGCTGTAGGTTTTTACGGAGTGTATCATAAAATTCACTCAAGTGCTGAAGATTATGATAAAGATGGAATTTTAGATAGAAAAGAATTAAGTGGCGAAACTTTAGAGCAATTTAGAAGCTTTTTACGAAGTTTAGTAATGCACGGTGTTGTTGGTACTGCTTTAGGAGGTGTATGTACGTTGGTTGGTGAGCCACAAAATTTATTAATTGGAGAACGTTTAGGATGGGATTTCATCGAGTTCTTTAAACAAATGGCACCAATAACAATCCCAGTACTATTTGCAGGTTTGTTAACAACGGTTGTATTAGAATCTACAAAAATCTTTGATTTTGGAGCAAAATTACCCAATATAGCGGCTAGAATCATTAAAAATTATACAGAAGAGGAAGATGCAAAACGTTCTCATAAGGAGAAAATGGGACTAATTATTCAAGCTATTGCAGGAATATTGTTAATAATAGGTTTAGCGTTACATATTGCCCCTGTTGGTTTTATTGGTTTGGCTTTGATTATATTACAAACAGCATTTATGGGAATTACTGATGAGCATCAAATTGGACCAGCTTTTGAAGAAGCTTTACCGTTCACAGGGTTATTAGTAGTTTTCTTTGTAATAGTAGCCATGATTCACGATCAGCATTTATTTGCTCCAGTAATTCATTGGGTATTAGATCAACCAAGAGAATCACAAGCAGGTTTGTTTTACTTAGCAAACGGAGCATTATCAGCAATTAGCGATAACGTGTTTGTAGCCACTGTATATATTGGTGAAGTAGAAGCTGCTTTTAAACAAGGGGTTATTGATAGAACACATTTTGAACATTTAGCAACAGCAATTAATACCGGAACAAATTTACCTAGTGTAGCAACACCTAATGGGCAAGCAGCATTTTTGTTCTTATTAACATCTTCATTAGCACCATTAATAAACTTATCTTATGGTAAAATGGTAAAAATGGCATTACCATATACTATTGTTTTAGGAGGGGTAGGTTACATAATGGTAAAGTTAATGCTATAACAAGAAGAAAAGAATATTTCAAAAAAAATCCTGAATAATACTCAGGATTTTTTTTGAAACAATTTAAAATAAAATCAGTCGTTTAAATAAAAACTTTTAATTCGTTTTAAATGCTATTATCATTTCAAGAAAATCCAGAGCTAGTAGAAGAAGTAACTCAAGAAAAAACATTATCTATTTATAGATTGATAATGGACGGAGGTATTGGAGGGCAAATCATTATTGCAATCCTATTTGTATTGTTAGCGGTAGCACTTTATATTTATTTTGAACGTTTTTTTGCTATCAAAGCAGCCTCTCAAGTAGATAAGAATTTCATGAATCAAATTCGAGATCATGTCTTGTCAGGTAAATTGGAATCTGCAAAGGCATTGTGTGATAATACTTCTACACCTACTGCCAGATTAATAGGTAAAGGGATTTCAAGAATAGGAAAACCCTTGGACGATATAAATACAGCAATTGAAAATGCTGGAAAATTAGAAATATATCAGTTGGAAAAAAATGTATCGGTGATAGCAACCATTGCTGGAGCAGCACCCATGATTGGTTTTTTAGGTACGGTAATTGGTATGATTGTAGCTATTCATGAAATAGCTAATTCAGGTGGACAAATTGATATTAAAATGTTGTCTGACGGTTTATATACTGCAATGACAACTACTGTAGCGGGATTAATTGTAGGTATTATAGCTTATATAGCATATAACCATTTAGTGGTTCGTACCGATAAAGTGGTGTATCAAATGGAAGCTAAATCTGTTGAGTTTTTAGATTTATTAAACGAGCCAGTATAATGAATTTTAGAGGAAGAAATAAGGTAAATCCGAATTTTAACATGTCTTCAATGACAGATATTGTATTTCTGTTGCTGATTTTTTTCATGTTAACCTCTACCTTAGTTACGGTAAGTGCCATTGATGTCATTTTACCAAAAGCAGGAGGAAAAACTGAAAACCAAACATCTGTGGCTGTTACGATAAAAGACAATTCTTCATTTTATATAGATAAAGACAAGGTGATAGAACAAAACTTGGAACAAAAATTGTTGGTAAAAGTAGGGTCTGATAAACAAAAAACGGTAGTAATCCGTGGTGATCAAAATGTGCCTTACAAAGATGTAATGAAGGTAATTGATATTGCCAATAAGAATAAATTAAAAATGATTTTGGCTGTTAAAGGTCAATAATAATTGCCATTCCTGAGAACACAAAAATCTAATAATCAATGCAGATTTTAAATACAGAACATAAACGTAAGTCAGCAGTTATAACTGCTATTCTTCTGTTGTTATTGCTTTTCGGAATTTTTAACTTCGGAATGAGATATTTAGATCCGCCTATTGAATACGGTATTGCAGTCAACTTTGGTAATTCGGAGGTAGGAAGTGGAGAGCCTGTACAAAATACACAAGCAGCAACTCCGGTTGAAGAAAATAGTTCTCCAAAACAAGAAGAGACTCCGGCTGAAACAATAAAAGAAGAGGTAGTTACAGAAGAGACCACAAAAGATGTTCCAGTGGTTAAAAATGAAGAGGTTGTAAAAAAAGATCCCGTTAAAGATCCTGTTAAGGAACCAGAAGTTGTAAAAGAAGAATCACCTAAACCTTCAAAAGAAGCAACAGATGCACTTAATAATTTATTAAAAGGTAATTCATCCGAAGGAGCAACCAAAGGAGAGGGTAATGATAATCAGTCTGGAGTTAAAGGAAATGAAAATGGTGATCCGGATTCACCTAATTATTATGGTAATTCTGGTAGTGGATCTGGTGGAAATTATAACTTAGCAGGAAGGAAAGCACTTACAAAACCCATTGAAAAACCAGGATGTGAAGAGGAAGGTACTGTAGTGGTAAGCATTGAGGTAGATCAGTCAGGTAAGGTGATTGCAGCAAAACCAGGAGCAAAAGGAACTACAAACTCAGCCCCTTGTTTATTCAAAGCAGCGAAAGAAGCAGCTTTAAAGACCAAATGGAATGCCGATGCTAAAGCACCATCAAAACAAAGAGGAACGATTATTTATAAGTTCTCTTTGTCAAAATAATTAATAAAATATTGTAAATATAAATAATGAAAATATCTGTTATTGGGTCAGGATATGTAGGATTAGTAACTGGAACTTGTTTTGCAGAAATGGGGAATACCGTTACATGTGTTGATATTGACGAAAATAAAATTAGCAAACTTAACAAGGGTGAGATTCCAATTTTTGAACCAGGTTTAGAAGCTATGGTTGTTAAAAATATTGATCGTAAAAACCTTTTTTTTACAACAAGTTTAAAAGAAGCTATTAAAGATGCTGAAGTAGTATTTATAGCAGTAGGAACTCCGATGGGGGAAGATGGATCAGCAGATTTAAAATATGTTTTATCCGTAGCTAGCGAATTAGGTAAGTCTATAAATGATAAATTGGTAGTAGTTAATAAATCTACAGTACCTGTTGGTACTGCTGATAAGGTTAGAGAAACCATTCAAAAAGAATTAGATAAAAGAAATGAAACTACAGAGTTTTGCGTGGTATCTAATCCTGAATTCCTTAAAGAAGGAGCTGCTATACAAGATTTTATGAAGCCTGATAGAGTGGTTGTAGGTGCTGAAACAGAATTTGCAATTAAAAAGATGAAAGAATTGTATTCTCCGTTTACCATGTCTCACGAAAGATTTATTGTTATGGATGTTCGTTCAGCAGAAATGACCAAATATGCAGCAAATGCAATGCTAGCAACGAAAATCTCTTTTATGAACGAAATTGCTAATATTTGTGAAAGAGTAGGCGCAGATGTTAATCAAGTAAGAGTGGGGATTGGTTCTGATACAAGAATAGGGTATAGCTTTATATATCCCGGAGCAGGTTATGGCGGGTCTTGTTTTCCTAAAGATGTTAAAGCGTTAGTAAAAATAGCAGATGACCATAATTATAATGCTGCTCTCATTGCTTCCGTTGAGAAAGTAAATGATAATCAAAAGTTTGTCATCGCCAATAAAGTAATCAGAAGATTCGGAGACGATTTGTCAGGTTTGACTTTTGGTTTATGGGGATTAGCTTTTAAACCTGGGACAGATGATATGCGTGAAGCTCCTTCAATTTATGTAATCAAAGAATTAGTAAAAAGAGGAGCTAAAATAAAAGCTTATGATCCTAAAGCTATTGAAGAAGCAAAACATTTTTACCTTAAAGATATTCCAAATATTGAGTATTGTAAATCAAAATATGATGTTCTTCAAGAGGCAGATGCATTGATTTTATTGACTGAGTGGAAAGAGTTTCGTTCGCCAGATTTTGGAGAAATTAAACAACAATTGTCAAGTCCAATTATTTTTGACGGAAGAAATCAGTACAATGCATTTAATTTAGAAGAAAAAGGGTTTGAATATTTTCAAATAGGTAAATAATGAAAATATTAGTTACAGGAGCTGCAGGATTTATTGGTTTTCATTTAGTTGAAAAATTACTAAAAGAAAACCATGAAGTTGTGGGGTTAGATAATATCAATGATTATTACGAAGTCAGTTTAAAGTACAATAGGTTAAAGGAGTTGGGAGTTGATAAAAACGATGCAGAAAAATTTTACTCTTTAACTAATAGCCACATTCATAATAATTCTTTTAAGTTCATCAGAATGAATTTAGAAGATAAAAAAGAGCTATTTTTATTATTTGAAAATCAACAATTTGATGTTGTTTGTCATTTAGCAGCTCAAGCTGGAGTTCGTTATAGTATTGAAAATCCAGATGCATATATTCAAAGCAATATTGTTGGGTTTTTAAACATTTTAGAAGCTTCTAGAAACTTTAAGATTAAACATTTAGTGTATGCTAGTAGCTCCAGTGTGTATGGAGCAAATTCCAAAATTCCTTTTGAGGTTGAAGATAGAGTTGATACACCAGTCAGTTTATATGCCGCAACAAAAAAGAGTAATGAATTAATGGCTCACACCTATAGTCATTTGTATAAAATTCCTACTACCGGTTTGCGTTTTTTTACAGTGTATGGTCCATGGGGAAGACCAGATATGGCACCGATTTTATTTGCCAGAGCAATCAGTAAAAATAAATCTATTAATGTATTCAATTATGGTAAAATGGAGCGTGATTTTACCTTTATTGACGATATCGTTGAAAGTGTAAAAAGGGTTGTTGAAAGACCTGTAAGCAATAGAGAATTATACAAAGTATATAATATAGGTAACGGAAATCCTGTTAAATTACTTGATTTCATTCAAGAAATCGAATCGAATTTAGGGCAAAAGAGTGAAAAAAATATGATGCCCATTCAGCAAGGGGATGTTGAAAGAACTTGGGCAGATGTTTCTGAGCTTCAAAAGGATTATGATTACAGTCCGAAAGTAGATATAAAAACGGGTGTCAAACAATTTATTGATTGGTTTAAAAACTACGAATAAAATCAATGAAATATCAACAAACCTTAGAGTGGATGTTTGCACAATTGCCTATGTATCAACGCGAAGGTAAAACAGCATTCAAAAAAGATCTAACTAATATTTTAGCTTTTTCTGAAGAATTAAATCATCCGGAAAAGAAATTCAAAACCATTCATGTAGGCGGAACCAATGGTAAAGGTTCAACCAGTCATATGATTGCCTCTGTTTTACAAGAAGCCGGATATAAAGTTGGGTTGTATACATCACCTCACCTTAAAAATTTTACAGAACGTATTCGAATTAATGGAAAAGAAATCCATAAACGTACGGTAACAGCTTTTATTAATAAGCATAAAGACTTTTTAGAAAAACAGCGATTGTCTTTTTTTGAGATGACAGTCGGAATAGCTTTTCATGAGTTTGCAAAACAAAAAGTGGATATTGCGGTTATTGAAGTCGGATTAGGAGGAAGGCTAGATTCAACAAATATTATTACTCCGGAAGTTTCAGTAATAACTAATATAGGTTTAGATCATACGCAGTTTTTAGGAGAGACATTACCAGAAATAGCTTTTGAAAAAGCAGGAATTATTAAGAAAGGCATTCCTGTAGTGATTGGTGAAAGACAAGTTGAGGTAGAAGAAGTTTTTAAAAAGAAAGCTATTGAAATGAATGCAGATATTTCTTTTGCTTCGGATGATCAGCAGAATTATAAAACCGATTTGTTGGGAAGCTATCAAAAAAACAATACTAAAACAGCTGTATCGGCTTTAAAAAAGTTAAAAGGATTTCAAATTTCTGAAGAAAATATTAAAAACGGATTGTTAAATGTGGTCGAAAACACAAATTTAAAAGGTCGTTGGCAAATTTTACAAGAAAATCCAAAGGTAATTTGTGATACTGCACATAACAAAGAAGGATTACAATATGTTCTTGAACAATTACAAAAAGAACAACTTGAGAGATTGCATATAGTTTTAGGAGTCGTTTCTGATAAGAATTTAGATGAAATATTACCAATGTTTCCTAAAAAAGCACATTATTATTTCTGTAAACCAGATATTCCAAGAGGATTATCAGCTACAAAACTTCAAGATAAAGCAAGGGAGTATAATTTAGAAGGAGAGGTTTTTAATTCTGTAAATCAAGCATATAAAAAAGCGTTAAGGCAAGCCAATACCAAAGACTTGATTTATGTAGGCGGAAGTACGTTTGTGGTTGCAGAAATAATTTAAAAATATTTTTAAAAAATCATTGTCAGAATATAAAACTGTCTTATATTTGCATCCGCAATTAACAAGTAAGGGCGCGTAGCTCAGTTGGTTCAGAGCACTTGGTTTACACCCAAGGGGTCAGGGGTTCGAATCCCTTCGCGCCCACAAGTTCAAGAAAAACTTATTTGTTAATGGGCGCGTAGCTCAGTTGGTTCAGAGCACTTGGTTTACACCCAAGGGGTCAGGGGTTCGAATCCCTTCGCGCCCACAAGTTCAAGAAAAACTTATTTGTTAATGGGCGCGTAGCTCAGTTGGTTCAGAGCACTTGGTTTACACCCAAGGGGTCAGGGGTTCGAATCCCTTCGCGCCCACAAACTAAAACCCTCGATTATTGTCGAGGGTTTTTTTATTGAATTGAATTGTAAAGAGGGTGTTTTTTTGTAACTTGCCGCCTTGAAAAAGAATTTTGAACTTCAACATATATTAATTGATGAATATAAACCTTTCAGAGAAGAAAATATTAGTAACAGGAGGAGCTGGTTTTATTGGTTCTAACCTATGTGAAGCTTTGTTGGAAAAAAATAATAAAGTTTTTTGTCTCGATAATTTTGCAACCGGAAAAAAAGAAAATATTGAACACCTACTATCTAATTCTAATTTTACTTTAATAGAAGGAGATATCCGTAAGATTGAAGATTGCCAGAAAGCTGTAGAAGGTGTTGATTATGTTTTACATCAAGCTGCTTTAGGCTCAGTGCCTAGGTCAATTAAAGATCCAATTACGTCAAATGATGTTAATGTAGGAGGTTTCTTAAATATGTTGGTAGTGTCAAGAGATTCAGGTGTTAAGCGTTTTGTGTATGCTGCTAGCTCATCAACTTATGGAGACTCAGAATCTTTACCTAAAGTAGAAGATAAAATAGGTAAACCTCTTTCTCCATATGCTATTACCAAATATGTAAATGAATTATATGCAGATGTGTTTTCGAAAACATACGGATTAGAAACAATCGGATTGCGTTATTTTAATGTTTTTGGGAGAAAACAAGACCCTAATGGGGCATATGCAGCGGTAATTCCAAAATTTGTTGGTCAATTTATGAAGGGAGAATCACCAACGATAAATGGAGACGGAAATTACTCAAGAGATTTTACATATATTGATAATGTTATTCAAGCTAATATGTTGTCTTTAGTAGCTGATAATCCAAAAGCTATTAATACAGTGTATAATGTTGCTTATGGGGATAGAAATACTCTTAATGATTTGGTAGGGTATTTAAAAGAAAACTTGTCAGAATTTGATGCATCCATAGCTGAAATTGAAGTAAAATATGGTCCTAATAGACAAGGGGATATCCCTCACTCGTTAGCAAGCGTAGATAAAGCAAAAGAATTATTAAACTATAATCCAGAATATTCACTTCAAGAAGGATTAAAAGAGGCAGTGAAGTGGTACTGGGAAAATTTATAATAAAATAAATGAAACAACCAAAAATTGCAATTATAGGGTTGGGGTATGTTGGGCTGCCCTTAGCGCGTTTATTTGCTACCAAGTACTCAGTAGTAGGTTTTGATATAAACCAAAATCGTGTAAAAGAACTAATGTCAGGAACTGATTCTACTTTAGAGGTAGAAGATGATATTTTACAGTCAGTTTTAGTTGATAAAGTTTCTGATAATATGGGATTGTATTGTTCAATATCAATTGAAGATATTAAAGATTGTAATTACTATATTGTTACAGTTCCAACTCCTGTAGATAAAAATAATCGTCCAGTTTTAACGCCTTTAGTAAAAGCTAGTGAGACTGTTGGTAAGGTTTTGAAGAAAGGTGATATAGTTGTTTATGAGTCAACAGTTTATCCTGGAGCTACAGAAGAAGAATGTATCCCCGTTTTAGAGAGGGTTTCGGGATTGAAATTTAATAAAGATTTTTATGCAGGGTATTCACCAGAACGTATAAATCCTGGAGATAAGGAGCACACAGTTGAAAAAATATTAAAAGTAACTTCGGGTTCTACGCCTGAGATAGGAAAGAAAGTAGATGATTTATATAGATCGGTAATTGTTGCAGGTACCCATTTAGCACCTACTATTAAGGTTGCAGAGGCTGCAAAAGTTATTGAGAATTCCCAAAGAGATATTAATATTGCTTTTGTAAATGAGTTGGCTAAAATTTTTAGCTTGATGGATATTAATACTCATGATGTTTTAGAAGCAGCGGGAACAAAGTGGAATTTTTTACCTTTTAAACCAGGTTTGGTTGGAGGTCATTGTATTGGAGTTGATCCCTATTATTTAGCTCAAAAAGCCCAAGAATATGGGTATCATCCTGAAATCATTTTAGCTGGAAGAAGGTTAAATGATAGTATGGGTGAATATGTAGCATCGGAGGTTGTTAAATTAATGATCAAAAAAGATGTTAGAGTTAAAGATGCTGAAATTCTTGTTTTAGGAATAACATTTAAAGAAAATTGCCCTGATGTAAGAAACACTAAAGCGGTGGATGTTGTTGACTCGTTAAAAGAGTATGGTACTAATATTACAATATACGATCCATGGGCAGATGAATATGAAGTAATGCATGAATATGGTTTAGAGTCTGTTAAAGAACTTCCTAATAAAAAATTTGACGTGATAGTGTTGACTGTAGCACATAAAGAATTTTCAGATTTAAACTTTTCTAATTTAAGAAAAGATAAATCTGTTGTATATGATGTTAAAAATATTTTGTCAAGCTCAGTAAAAGATAAAAATCTATAGTGAAAAATTTTGCGTTAATAGGAGTTGCTGGCTATATTGCTCCGCGTCACTTAAAAGCTATTAAAGAAACTGGAAACAATTTAATTGCTTCTTTAGACAAGAGTGACAGTGTAGGAATTATAGATTCTTATTTCCCTAATTCTGATTTTTTTATAGAATTTGAGCGTTTTGATCGTCATATTGAGAAATTAAAACGTCAACAAAATATTCAATTAGATTATGTAAGTATTTGTACTCCGAATTATTTGCATGACTCACATATTAGGATGGCTTTACGAAGAGGTGCTGATGCTATTTGTGAAAAACCTTTAGTTTTAAACCCTTGGAATATTGATGCTTTAGAGGCTATAGAAAAGGAATCAGGTAATAAAATAAACACTATTCTACAATTAAGACTTCATCCTAGTATCATTGCTTTAAAAAATAAAATTGAAAAAGAAAAAAAGAATGAAAAGTACGAAGTAGATTTAACCTATATCACCTCTCGAGGTAATTGGTATAATATTTCTTGGAAAGGTGATGAGAGTAAGTCTGGAGGAGTTACAACCAATATTGGAGTTCATTTTTTTGATATGTTGTCTTGGGTTTTTGGAGATGTTCAAGAGAACATAGTTCACTTAAGAGAAAAAGATAAAGCAGCTGGTTATTTAGAGTTTGAAAAAGCAAGAGTACGTTGGTTTTTGTCAATAGATGAAAAAACACTTCCTAAGAATATTCAGGAGAGAGGAGACAGAACATATAGATCTATTACAATTGATGGTGAAGAAATTGAATTTAGTGGAGGGTTTACAGATTTACATACCTTAAGTTACCAAGAAATTTTAAAAGGGAATGGATTTGGTTTAAAGGAAGCTAGGCAATCGATAGAGGTTGTGCATGACATTCGAAATGTAGAGGTAATAAATACAGGAGAAAAACATTCTTCTTTGTTTGTATGAGGACAGAAAAAAGCTTTTTGAAGAATGCTTTAGACAATTAACTGATAGCGTAAAATTAAAAATGTAAATTAATGTCCTTTAAGAGAAAAGTAATTAAAGGTTTTATTTGGTCCTTTTTAGGACAGTCATCTTACTTGGCAATCTCTTTAGTAGCTAATTTAATTTTGGCAAGAATACTAATGCCAGAAGATTTTGGAAAAATAGGAGTGGTTATGTTCTTCATAGCTATTTCTAAAGTAGTATCTGAATCAGGTATGTCAGGAGCTTTAATAAGAAAAAAAAAGGTAACTAATACAGATTATACTACCGTTTTTATTTTTAATATAGTATTAAGTTTATTCCTTGCTTTAATTTTAATTTTATCTTCTAATTTTATAGGTGAATATTATAAAGATGATTCAATATCAGAAATTTTAATAGTACTGTCAAGTGTGTTAATTATTAATTCTTTTAGAATTGTTCAATATACTAAATTAATAAGAAGCTTAGATTATCGAAAAAAAAGTGTTATAGAACTTATTGGTGTTTTTACAGGTGCTTCTGTAGGAATCACATTGGCTGTTTTTAACTACGGAGTATGGTCTATTGTTTATATGCAAATTGTAACAGCTTTTGTAACCACCCTATTGTTTTGGATGGTTGAGGGGAAAATAGGAAAGTTGATATTTAGTTTTGAGTCCTTTAAAGGATTGTATAGGTTTGGAATAAATACAACGGTTGCTTCTATTTTAAATACTGGATTTGATAATATTTATAATTTAATATTGGGTAAATACTTTTCTCTAAGTCAAACAGGGTTTTATTTTCAAGCAAAAAAACTGCAAGAGGTTCCTGTAGGTATGGTTAAATCTGCAACTCTTGGTGTTGCTTTTTCTTCATTATCTAGATTGCAGGGCGAAAACGCAAAGTTTGATTTGTTTTATAATAAACTAACTAAAGGTTTTACTGTTTTGTTAAGTTTAATTAGTTTGTTATTGTTTACTTATGCAGAACAAATTATCGTATTGTTTTACGGAGATAAATGGATAAAAGCCACTTTTTATATGCAAATATTAGCTTTAGCTGCTTTTTTTTATATGCAAGAAATGTTTAATAGAATCTTATTTAAGATATTTGATAGGACAGATAAAATTCTATATTTAGAAGTAATAAAAAAGGCAATTCAAAGTATAAGTATAGTCATTGGTGTAGTATACTCCAGTTTAGAAATATTAATGTATGGTTTTTTAGTAACTAGTATTATTAGTTACTTTATTAATTATTACCATTCTAGGTTAATATACAGGTCTTTTTCTTGGAATGAAGTTCTTTTAATTTTTAAAGTAACAACATTAGCTGTACTTAATTACTTGTTAGTTAGTTTTGTAGGAGAGTATTATGAATTAAATAACATGTACTTTTTGTGTTTAATTCCATTATCTCTAATATTATTTGTTATATCAGTATTCTCTTTTAAAGTAATAAGTTTAAAAGATATAAAAGAATTAAAAGAAGTATGAAAATTATAAAAAAAGTAGTAGTAACATACAGAAGAATAAAATGGTCTCCTGAAAAATATGCCCGTTTTCAAGGCGTTAAAATTGGTGAAAATTGTTTGATTTCAACAAAAAAATTTTCTTCTGAAGCTTACTTGATTGAAATTGGAGATTATTGTAGAATAGCTAAGGATGTTTCATTTTTTACTCATGGAGGCTTATGGTCTCAAAGAAAAAAACATCAAGGGCTAGACTATTTTGGGAAGATAAAAATAGGTAATTATACTTATGTTGGCGAAGGTGCGTTCATAATGCCAGGTGTCACCATAGGTAATGATGTCATTATAGGGGCGGGAAGTATAGTTACAAAATCAATACCCGATGGAAAAATTGCAGCTGGAAATCCAGCACGCATAGTTGGAGAAACAAAGGATTTTGTAGAGAAAATTAAACAATATAATGTAGGTTCAAAAGGTATGAACTATGAGGAAAAGAAAAAGTATTTATTGAGTTTGACAGAAGATTGTTTTATAAAGAAATAGTTTTATGAAAGGTGAAAATGGAAATATCATTTTTGTAATTATATCTTTAATAATGGCCATTTTATTAACGCCTAACATTAATGAGGAGTTTAATTCGAGTAAAGTTTTTATTTTAAGTTTGCTAGCATTTGTTAATGTTGTTTTTTTTTGGCTTACTACTAATAGATATACAAGATCATGGGTTAATTATAATACATTATTTTTACTAGGTTTTTTAATTGTTCATTTTCAAATACCCTTTTTAGCAAGTTTGGGGGTAGAGCCTAATAGATCAAGTTTTATATGGATAAATAAGAATGTAGTTAATTTTGCTGTATGGATGAGTTTAATGGCATTGTTTTTTTGGGAATTAGGTTATTTTTTATACAGAAAGTTAAGAAAAAAAAGAATTTTAAAAAAAATCACATCATATAATGTAAATACAAAGAAAATAGATTTTTTTCTTCAGTTTTTTTTCGTATTATTTATAGCATTAGTAGGAAAAGAGTTTTTATCAGGTAGTTATGATGGAGGTGATAATTGGGGGAGTGGGGCTAATTATGCTTTTATGCTTTTAAGAGTTTTAATTTACTTAAGAGTAATTTACTTTTTTATCAATACTAGAAATTTTAAAATAACAAAAAAAAATATTATCTTTTTGTTGATTAGAAATAAAAGACTGTTTATTGTCTTATCCCTATATGTTTTACTTTTTTTATTAGCTGGAGATAGAGGACCAGTTATGCAGATTTTAATTTTATTAGCGGTAAGTTACTCTATATTTCAAAGAAAAATTTCTTTTAAAGCATTTTTTGTGTCAATAATAATAGGGGGTGTTCTT
This sequence comes from Tenacibaculum sp. IB213877, assembly GCF_034043975.1. NCBI lineage: Bacteria > Pseudomonadati > Bacteroidota > Flavobacteriia > Flavobacteriales > Flavobacteriaceae > Tenacibaculum > Tenacibaculum sp. IB213877. The sequence goes on from NZ_JAXCHH010000010.1 coordinate 27,814, forward strand.
TTCACTATCATAGGTATGGGAAGAAGTAGAGATACTTCCCAAAGAAGTATGAGCTTGTTTGAAGAAGGGTATAATAAATTAATTCAATCGGAGAATACTATTAATCCTACTAATGAGCTTGCTAGTTCAAATAGAATTTTGTTTAGAGCTATAGATGTTGTTCCTGATAAACATCCCTATTTATTAGGGACTACTTTTTTTAACGAGGTTATAGGGGTAGTCCCTTTTGCAGGCGGGACTTATTTAAAGCTAACAGAATTACCTTTAATGTATACATCATCATCTTACTTTTTTACAGTTTTGGGACAAGGTGTTCATTTTAGTTATGGAGAAGGGTCCGAAATATTGGGGGACATTTACATTAATTTTGGTGTTATTGGTGTGTTTATAATGATGTTTTTATTAGGTGGTTGGGTATCCTATATCATTTTTAATGTTGAAAAGAATAATTATTATAATCATACCTATATTATAATATATGTAATAATTTGTATAGGAGCGCTTTATATTAATAGATCTCACTTTTTAGATCCATTAAAATCAATTGTTTATGCTTTGGTTATAGACAGATTACTTGTAAGAAAAAATATTAAATGGGAGCAGAGAAAATAATTTTTTTTGTAACAGGCCTAGATTCTGGAGGTATAGAAAATTATCTTTTGCGTTTTTTACAGTATAAGGCAACTGCTTTTTCAGAAGTTGTTGTGTATTGTAAAGGGGGTAAAGGAGGTCAATTGGAAAAGGAGTATCTTAAAATTCCCAATGTTAAGATAGTTAAAAATGAAATAGGTTTTTTTAACCCACTTCACTATATAAAATTAACAGTATACTTTAAAAAAGAACAATTTGAGATTGTATGTGATTTTACTGGTAATTTTGCAGGGCTAATTTTATTGAGTGCTAAGCAAGCTGGTATTCAAAAGCGAGTAGTTTTTTATAGAGGGGCAACCAACCATTTTAAAGAATCAAAATTAAGGTTGCTATATGATAGTTTTGTGAAAAGTGTGACCTATAAATACGCAACTAATATTTTGTCAAACTCCCAGGCAGCATTCGATTTCTTTTATGATGAAAACAAACAAGATAATCGATTCCAAGTAATATATAATGGGCTTAATGCAAGTAAATTTAATGTTGGGAATAAAGACCTTAGGCAAGAGCTTAATATTCCTAACGATGCTTTTGTAATTGGTCATACAGGAAGATTTAATTCTGCTAAAAATCATAGTGTTATTGTTGAAGTAGCCGAAAAACTGGTAAGAAAACATTCAAACATCTATTTTATATTGTGTGGTAATGAAGTAAAAGATGCCTTAAAAGATCAAGTTAGAATATTAGGAATAGAAAAAAACGTTAGATTGTTTAATAATAGAAACGATATCCCTGTGCTTTTAAATACAATGAATGCATATTTTTTCCCTTCTATAACAGAGGGGCAGCCTAATGCCTTAATAGAAGCTATGGTAATGGGACTTCCTTTTGTAGCTTCAGATATAGAGCCAATAAAAGAAACTGTTGGAAGTTACGAGTATTTATTTAATCCAACAGATATAGAAAACTTTTATACTACTTTAGAAAAGTTATATAAAAGTAATGAGCCAAAGAAAATGGAGTTGAGAGAGAAAACAATGAAACAGTTTAATTACAAAGAACGATTTGAAGAATTTTATAATAAGTTGGTATGAGTGAGACAGGACGTGTAAAGTTTAAAAGAAACAAGATACTAATAAGCGTTCTTGTAAAGTTTTTTATGGTTTTTCCAAAATCATTTTTGTTGTTTTTTTGGAATTGTACATCTAATCATTCTCAGGTAGTTTTTATAGGAATAAGGTATATTATTTTAAAAGTACTAACAAAGGCTTGTGGAGATAATATAAAGATTGGAACAAATGTCCAAATTTTGGGTTGGGAGAATCTGTCGTTAGGAGAAAATATAAGCATTCATAGCAATTGTTACGTTGATGCCAATGGAGAAGTAGAAATAGGAGATAATGTTTCAATAGCTCATAATTCTACAATTTTATCCACTAATCATGATTGGACAGATTCTACAACCCCTATAAAATATAATCCAGTGATGTTTGAAAAAGTTGAAATTTCTGATGATGTATGGATAGGGTGTGGTTGTAGAATTTTAGCAGGAGTTAGAATAAGAGAAAGAGCAATTATAGCTGCTGGAGCAGTTGTAAATAAAGAAGTAAAGTCGAGAACAATTGTAGGAGGTGTGCCTGCCAAAGTAATAAAAGACATATGAAGTTATTGTTTATTCATGACCATCCGTTTTATATGGAAGAAAAGGCAGTATACAGTGGAGGAGGGTTGCCTTATTTTACATGGAGTAACTATTTGGTAAACTTTAATGAGGTTGTCGTTTATGGAAGGTACAGTCATAATTTTAAAGATAAGAAAGTCAAATCTTCAACAGACAAAGTGTCATTTCATCTTACCAAAAACTATAGTACTGTTTTAACACTTTTTAAAAACAAGAAAAAATTAGAACAAGAACTTGTACCTTTAATTAATAAGGCAGATGTTGTTTTAGTGCGTTTGCCCAGTGTTTTAGGTTTTATAGCAGGCAACATGGCTTTAAAGAGCAACAAACCTCTGTGGGTTGAGCAAGTAGGGAACGCCAAAGAAGCTTTAGGAAGCCACGGTTCTTTGTTGGGTAAAATAGCGGCTCCAGTTTTCGAGTTTCAGAATAAAAAAATAACAAAGCAAGCAAACTTTTTAAGTTATGTTACAGCACATAAACTACAAAAAGATTACCCTGCAAACCCAAAAGCCATAACAGTTGGTATATCTGATGTGATAATTAATGACGTCATAGATGAAAAAGTATTAAACGGAGAAAGGTTTAGTGCAGGTGTTTTTAAAGTTGGTCTTATAGGTGGGTTTGATGCTAAGTATAAAGGACAAGATGTTTTGCTAAAAGCGATAGCTTCTTTAGAGGATGATATAAAAAATCATATACAAATAAGTTTAATTGGTAAAGGTAATTCTACATGGGTTTTAGAACTAGCTAAAGGCTTAAATTTACAAGACCATATTGAATATATGGGGCCATTAGAATCTGGCGAGCAAATCAATACATTTTTAAAAAAATTGTCTTTATATGTTCAGCCCTCCCTAACAGAAGGCATGCCAAGAGCTGCAATAGAAGCAATGGCTATGGGATGTCCAGTCATAGGAAGTAATGTAGGTGGTATACCTGATATAGTTTCTAAACAATATGTTCATAAAAAAGGAGATGTTAAAGAATTAGCTAATCATATAAAAACACTTTATTTAAATAGAGAAAGTCTAAGAGAGGAAGCGGTTTTAAGCTTAAAAAAAGCAATGCCATACCAAAAAGAGAATCTAGATAAAAAAAGATTAGAGTTTTATGCCAGAATGAATAAAGAATTAGTAAGATGAAAATAAAATTTCTACGTATTACCACCGTACCCATATCGCTAAAAACCTTGCTTAAGGGGCAGCACCGTTATATGAGCAAACAAGGCTTTGAGGTTGTAGGTGTGTCTAGCCAAGGACAAGAATTAGATGATGTTAATAAAGAAGAGGGGATTCCTGTAATCAGTATAGAAATGACACGAACAATAGCTCCTTTAAAAGACTTAAAATCATTATGGGATTTTTATAAGCTCTGTAAAAAAGAAAACCCCGTGATTGTACACTCACATACACCAAAAGCAGGAATCGTAGGGATGTTAGGTGCTAAATTAGCAGGTGTACCTATACGATTACATACAGTAGCAGGATTACCATTAATGGAAGCTAAAGGAGCAAAGAGAAAAATATTAGATTTTGTAGAAAAGTTAACCTATTTATCAGCAACGAAAGTATATCCAAATTCAAAAGGCTTATACGATTTTATTTTACAGAATAAGTTTGTAGATAAAAAGAAGTTAAAAATTATAGGAAATGGTTCTTCTAATGGTATAAACACTAGTTTTTTTTCTCCTAAACAAGTTTGTAAAGAAGAACAAATTCAATTAAAAAAGGAATTACAAATATTAGATGATGATTTTGTATTTGTTTTTGTAGGTCGTTTGGTATCAGATAAAGGAATAAATGAACTAGTAACTGCTTTTTCTAAACTTTCTAAAGAAAAGGGAAATATAAAACTATTATTAGTAGGTCCTTTTGAAAGTGATTTAAATCCTCTTGAAAATGAAACGTTAAATAAAATAGATAATAATAGAAATATTATTAGCGTAGGGTTTCAAAAAGATGTACGCCCTTATTTTGCGATTGCAAATGTATTAACTTTCCCTAGTTATAGGGAAGGGTTTCCAAATGTAGTAATGCAAGCAGGAGCAATGGGATTACCAAGTATTGTGTCTAATATTAATGGGTGTAATGAAATAATAGAGGAAGGAATAAATGGAATAATCATTCCTGTTAAAAATAGCACTGTGATATATAACGCCATGCAGCGTATGATGGAAGATGAGGATTTTTATAAGAAACTAAAAGCCAATGCTAGAGAGATGATAATGGCACGTTATGAACAATCGTTGGTGTGGAATGTTTTATTAGAAGAATACAATACATTACTTAAAGAAAAAGGGTATGCTATATAAAAAAATAATAAAACGTTTTTTAGATTTTATAATAGCTTTTTTAGGTTTTATCATTTTATCGCCAGTTTTTCTAATAGTTACAATTGGATTATTTTTTGCAAATCAGGGAGAACCATTTTTCTTTCAAAAGCGTCCTGGAAAAAATGAACGAATTTTTAAGGTGATAAAATTTAAAACTATGAACGACAGGAAAGATAATCAGGGAAATTTATTGCCAGATGAGGCGCGTTTAACACCTGTTGGTTCTTTTGTTCGTAAAACATCATTAGATGAAATTCCTCAATTATTAAATGTTTTGAAGGGAGATATGAGTTTGATTGGTCCTAGACCACTTTTAGTAGAATATTTATCTCGCTATAATAAAGAACAAAAAAGAAGACACAATGTAAGACCTGGAATTACAGGCTTAGCTCAAGTTAATGGAAGAAATGCGATTAGTTGGGAAAAGAAGTTTGAATATGATGTTAAGTATGTTGATAATTTAAGCTTCCTACTTGATGTAAAAATCTTTTTAAAAACCTTTTTAAAGGTTTTTAAGTCTGAGGGTATAAATCAAAAAGGTCAAGTTACAATGGAAGCGTTTAAAGGTAACAATTAAAAAAAATGAAAAAAATAGCAATTTTTGGAGCGGGAGGTTTTGGAAGAGAGGTCAAAACAATAATTGATAAGATAAATGAGGTTAGACCTAAAACATATGATTTTATTGGTTTTTTTGATGATGGAGTAGAAAAAGGGAAAATAGTCAATGGTTTCCCTGTAATAGGAGGAATAAATGAATTAAATCAAGTAGAAGAACAACTTTCTATAGTTATTTCTATAGGTGATCCTAAGATAAAATTAATAATTTTAAAAAAAATAACTTCAAAAAAAATTGATTTTCCTATAATAATTCATCCTAATGCATCTATTTCAAATGACGAAGTTGAGCTTGGAGAAGGCACTATTATATGCGAAAATACAATCATTACTTGTAACATAAAAATTGGAAGTTTTGTTATTTTAAATTTGTCATGTACAGTTGGTCATGATACAGTTATTGATGATTTATGTGCTTTTATGCCATCTGTTAACATTTCAGGTGAAGTTCATATCGAAGAAGGTGTATATGTTGGTACAGGTGCAAAAATTATTAACTTATTAGAGATTGGAAAAAATACTATAGTTGGAGCTGGTGCTGTTGTATCAAAATCATTACCAGCTAATTGTACCGCGGTAGGAATTCCTGCAAAACCAATTAAATTCCATGAGTAATTATGAATGAAGAAAAAATATGGCTTTCTTCACCACACATGGGTGGAGGAGAACAAAAATTTGTTAAAGAAGCTTTTGATACAAACTGGGTTGCACCATTAGGTCCAAATGTAAATGGGTTTGAGCAAGATTTAGCTAATTATATAGGAGAAAACTCAGAGGTAGCTTGTTTAGCATCAGGAACAGCAGCATTGCATTTAGCATTAATTTTAGCTGGCATTACTAGAAATGATGAAGTGATATGTCAAAGTATGACATTTTCTGCATCTGCTAATCCAATTATCTACCAAGGGGCAACTCCAATATTTGTTGATAGTGAGTTAGATACATGGAATATGTGTCCTAAGGTATTAGAAGAGGCAATTAAAGATAGGCTCGCAAAAGGAAAAAAGCCGAAAGCTATTATTGTTGTACATTTATACGGAATGCCAGCTAAAATGGATGAAATTATCACAATTGCTAAAAAGCATGACATCACCTTAATTGAAGATGCTGCAGAAGCACTTGGATCAACTTACAAAGGGCAAAAATGTGGAACACTTGGGGATTTTGGAATACTATCTTTTAACGGAAATAAAATAATCACAACTTCAGGAGGGGGAGCATTAGTTTGCAAAAATGTAGAAGATAAAAAGAAAGCTATATTTTTAGCTACTCAAGCAAGGGATGAAGCACCACATTATCAACATTCTCATATAGGTTATAATTATAGAATGAGTAATATTACAGCAGGAATAGGTCGCGGCCAAATAGAGGTGTTAGATAAACATATAGGTTATAGAAGGGATAATAATAAATTCTATCAAGATTTGTTTAAAGATGTTGATGGAGTTGAAGTTTTAATTGAACCGAATTCAGATTGTTTTTCAAATCATTGGTTGTCATCTATAATTATTGACGATGTAAAAACTGGGTTTTCACGAGAAGATTTACGTTTAAGTTTGTTAGAAGATAATATTGAATCTCGACCATTATGGAAACCTATGCATTTACAGCCTGTTTTTAAAGATTGTGATTATTATGGAGGTAAAGTCTCTGAGAACCTTTTTAATGATGGTTTATGTTTGCCATCAGGTTCAAATTTGTCTGATCAAAATAGAGAGAGAATTAAAGAATCAATTTTAAAACTTTTATAAATTGAAAAAAATTCTTGTAACAGGGGGCTTAGGCTTTATAGGTTCTCACGTAGTAGTTGAATTACAAAATTCTGAGTTTGAAGTTGTCATTATTGATGATTTATCTAACACTAATGTTGAAGTGTTAGATAATATCGAAAAAATAACGAATATTAAACCTCAATTCTTTCAAATAGATTTAAGAAAGAAAGAATTAGTACAAGATTTTTTTAAAAATAATCAATTAGATGGGGTTATACATTTTGCAGCCTCTAAAGCAGTTGGAGAAAGTGTTGAAAAACCATTAGATTATTATGAAAATAATATCAATGCTTTAGTGTATTTGTTACAAGAAATGGATAAAAATAATATTGATAATTTTATTTTTAGTTCTTCTTGTACGGTGTATGGTCAAGCAGATGAATTACCAATAACTGAAAATGCACCCGTAAAAATTGCAGAATCTCCGTATGGTAATACCAAACAAATTGGTGAAGAAATTATTCAAGATAGTTGTAAAGCGTACGGATTTAATGCGATTGCTCTTCGATATTTTAATCCGATAGGAGCACATGAAAGTACCAATATAGGTGAATTACCTTTAGGTGTTCCCCAAAATTTGATTCCTTTTGTAACCCAAACGGCTGCTGGTATTAGAAAAGAACTATCTGTGTTTGGAGATGACTATCCAACACTAGATGGTACAGCAATTCGTGACTACATTCATGTAGTTGACTTAGCAAAAGCTCATGTTTCTGCTTTACAACGTTTGTTGAAAAAAGAGAATAAAGATAATTTTGAATTCTTTAATATTGGAACAGGAAAAGGGACTTCGGTTCTTGAAATTGTTCAAACTTTCGAAAAAGTAACGGGTAAAAAGTTAAATTATAAAATAGTTGATAGACGCCCTGGAGATATCACAGCAGCCTATGCTGATACAACCAAAGCAAATATAGAATTAAATTGGAAAGCGGAGGAAACACTTGAAGCAGCTTTATTATCTGCATGGAAATGGCAACAAAAGCAAACAAATAAAGAATAATTCTTATTTTACACACTTAAATTATTTTAATGAAAGGCATCATATTGGCAGGAGGCTCAGGAACACGATTGTATCCCATAACAAAAGGAGTATCAAAACAACTCCTTCCTGTATATGATAAACCTATGATTTATTATCCGTTATCCGTTTTAATGCTTGCGGGAATCAAAGAGATTTTAATTATTTCTACTCCAGAGGATTTACCCAATTTTCAAAAATTATTAGGCACAGGGAATGAATTAGGAATTAGCATTTCGTATAATGAACAACCATCACCTGACGGATTAGCACAAGCGTTTATCATTGGTAAAGAATTTATTGGTAATGATGATGTTTGTTTGATTTTAGGAGATAATATTTTTTACGGACATGGTTTTCCAGAAATGCTTCAAAAAGCTATAAATAATCTTAAAAATGAAGCAAAGGCAACTGTATTTGGATACAATGTTAAGGATCCTCAACGTTATGGAGTAGTGGAGTTTGATGGTGAAGAAAATGTTATTTCTATTGAAGAAAAACCTGAGCGTCCAAAATCAAATTATGCAGTAGTCGGATTGTATTTTTATCCGAATAATGTCATTCAAATAGCAGAAAACGTACAGCCTTCTGAAAGAGGAGAATTAGAAATTACTTCGGTAAATCAAGAATATTTGAGCCAAAATAACTTAAAAGTTGAATTGTTAGGACGTGGTTTTGCATGGTTAGATACTGGAACTCATGATTCTTTACTTGAAGCAAGTCAGTTTATAGAAACAGTTGAAAAACGCCAAGGCTTAAAAGTAGCTTGCATAGAGGAGATTGCTTATTACATGGGCTATATTGACGCGAATCAATTAAAAAAATTAGCACAACCGTTACTTAAAAGTGACTACGGACAATATCTTCTACGATTAATTAAAGAGAAAAGCAATTAAATGGAAAACATTTTAATTACTGGTGGTGCAGGTTTTATAGGGTCTCATGTCGTAAGACGTTTTGTAAACGAATATCCTAATTATAAGATCATTAACTTAGATGCCCTTACGTATGCAGGTAATTTAGAAAATTTAAAAGATGTAGAGGATAAATCAAATTATACATTTGTTAAAGGAAATATTTGTGATACTCAATTAATAGAGAAGCTTTTTTCAGACTATAAAATTGATAGCGTAATTCATTTAGCGGCTGAATCACATGTAGATCGTTCTATTCAAGATCCGTTAGCTTTTGCAAAGACTAATGTATTAGGAACATTGACTTTATTACAAGCTGCAAAACAAGCTTGGAAAAATGATTTTTCTAATAAACTTTTCTATCATATTTCTACGGATGAGGTATATGGAACATTAACTAATGAAGGTTTTTTTACAGAAAATACTTCGTATGATCCACACTCACCATATTCAGCATCAAAAGCATCTTCAGATCATTTTGTCCGTGCTTTTCATGATACGTATGGTTTACCAATTATTATTTCTAATTGTTCTAATAATTATGGATCGTATCAATTTCCTGAGAAGTTAATTCCACTGTTTATCAATAATATTGTCAACAATAAACCTCTACCAATTTATGGAAAAGGAGAAAATGTAAGGGATTGGTTATTTGTTGAAGATCATGCAAGAGCAATTGATGTAATTTTTCACAAAGGAAAAATAGGAGAAACTTATAATGTTGGTGGATTTAATGAATGGAAAAACATTGATTTAGTTAAAGTTTTAATTGCTACTGTTGATGAATTTTTAGGAAGACAAAAAGGTTCTTCAGAAAAGCTTATTACTTTTGTGGAGGATAGAAAAGGGCATGATTATCGTTATGCAATCGATTCTTCTAAGCTTAAAAATGAATTAGGTTGGGAACCATCTTTACAATTTGAAGAAGGAATTAGAAAAACGGTAAAATGGTACTTAGAAAATAAAGGCTGGGTAGATCATGTAACGAGTGGAGAGTATCAAAAATACTATAAAGAAATGTATGAAGATAGAACATAAAAAAATCCGCTGAATATTTTCAGCGGATTTTTTTTATAACATTTAATTTATTATTTCAACCTTTGTAAGCTTAAGTCTTTATTATACTTAACAATGAATAAGCCTTTGTTGCTTACTGATCCGAATAACTTTTTATCATAATCGAATTTGTTTTCTAATCGGATTGAAACTCCTTCATCAAAAGTATCTGATAGTTTTTTACCTGAAGCTAATCGCATTAAAATATCATAAGTTATATCAAAACCTTTTACAGCATAATCTGAAGGAATGGTTTTATTTCTGTCTTTAAACTTACGGTTAAAGGCTTTTGTTTCTTCAGCATTTTCATCTGTATAATTATTGGCAACGTAGCTAAAATTAATTCGTGCAAGTTTGTTGTTGTCCATTTTATCATAAGCAGCTCCTTTTTCTACCGCATAAACTTGAGCTGTTACCCCTTCGGGTAATACTACCATGCTATTCAAAGCATCTGCCACTACTACATTGTCAATAGAAGTAATAATAATCCAGTTATGAGAACCTTCAGGCATTTTATCAGTAAAACGCTCTTTTTTAATATACCCATTTTCTGGTTTCAATACATGTATTTCTAAAATAGAATCGTGTCTTTTTAATCCACTCACCAAAGTACTTATTTGTTTATTGGAATCGTCTGTTTCATCACCTACAATAAAAATATTTTCACCATTGTATGAATCCTTTAAGTAAGAAACTAAAAAATTAGTATGAGTTTCAGTATCTGCTTCTGTTTTTATAATTTTTGATGATGAAAATTTGCCCTGATTTTTAGAATAGTGAGGAAAAATTACAGGAACTCGTGCTCCTTTTGCTACTTCTTCAACTTTATCAGAGTAAAACGGACCAATAATTACATCAGCATCTTCTAAAGCATCATTATCTAATAATTCTGATACTTTTTCATCTCTATTTCCAGTATCATATATTTTTGCATTAAAGGATATTCCTTGTGCTTTAATAGAGTCTAACGCAATTTCTGCACCCATATAAAAATCGGTAACCATATTGGCTAAAACATTCTCTTTAAAAACATCTTTAGCATTTGTATTTGTATACTCATCAGCTTTAAAAGGGAGTAAAAAAGCAATATCTATAGTCTCTTCTTCATCCATATCAATGATGTCTTCATAAAACTTTTTGTTATCAGTTTCAAGTTTATTTTCTATAGTTCTGATACGTAAAATTTCACCAACATCTATATAATCATCTGCAATATTAGGATGATCCGGATTTAACAATATTAAATCTTCTTTAGTAATATTGTAAAAACGAGTAATACTATAAACGGTTTCTTTAGGTTGTACCTCATGAGTAACATGATTTTTTAAATCTTCTTCTAAAGAAACAAAAGTTTTAGTTTCTGTAGCTTTTACTTTTAAAACTTGACCAATACTTAATAAATTATCTTTTAAAGTTGGGTATTCTGGATTTAACTTTAAAAGTTCATCTTTAGAAATTTCATATTTTTTAGTGATACCGTACACTGTTTCTTTTGGTTGAACTGTATGAGTAACATATTCATAAGTAATTCTCACTACTTGTATCGTATCTTTAGGTTGTTCTGTGTTTTCATTTTCTACAACCTCTTCTGTAGAATTTGTTTCTTCAACTGGTGTTACTTCTTCTTCCGTTACAGATTCTTCAACATTGTTATTACTTGTGGTAGCGCCTTTAAATTTAGGGTTTGGAATAATAATAGTTGTATTGGCATCTGGTCTTCTACCCACATCTGGGTTTAGTCTTAATAAATCTTTAGTTCTTACATCTAATCGGTTTGCAATGTCTCGCATGCTTTCACCTTGTTTTACTTGATAGGTGATGTAACGTTTTTGTTGACCACAAGAAATAGCAATGCTAAAAACAAATGCAAATACTAAAAATTTAATCTTACTCTTAATCATATAGTTCATTGTTAATTTAAAAAAGAAAAGTGTAAACTCACTATTCCCATTCAATTGTTGCAGGAGGTTTAGAGCTTATGTCATATACCACTCTGTTAACTCCTTTTACATTATTTATTATTTTGTTTGATGTTTTTTGTAAAAACTCATAAGGTAAATTCACCCAATCTGCAGTCATACCATCAGTACTTTCTACCGCACGCAAAGCCACTACTTTTTCATATGTTCTTTCGTCACCCATAACGCCTACAGAATGTACAGGTAATAAAATAGCGCCTGCTTGCCAAACCTTATCGTAAAGTCCATGTTCTTTAAGTCCGTCTATAAAAATAGCGTCTACCTCTTGCAAAATACGAACTTTTTCTGAGGTAATATCTCCCAAAATTCGAATCGCTAAACCAGGACCAGGGAACGGATGCCTACCTAATAATTCTTTATCAATTCCTAATGAAGCTCCTACACGACGGACTTCATCTTTAAAAATCATTCGTAATGGTTCTACAACTTGTAATTTCATAAAATCTGGTAAACCACCAACATTATGATGACTTTTAATAGTTGCTGATGGACCACCATTTACTGAAACCGACTCAATTACATCTGGGTAAATAGTTCCTTGTGCTAACCATTTTGCATCTTCTATTTTATGGGCTTCATCATCAAAAACCTCAATAAAAACTTTACCAATAGTTTTTCTTTTAGTTTCTGGATCACTTATTCCTTCCAAAGCATTCAAAAAACGTGCCGATGCATCTACACCTTTAACGTTTAATCCCATGCCTTCGTATTGTTTTAACACATTTTTATATTCATTTTTTCGTAAAAGACCATTGTTTACGAAAATACAATGCAAGTTTTTACCAATAGCTTTGTTTAATAAAACCGCTGCTACGGTAGAATCTACTCCACCAGATAATCCTAAGATAACTTTATCGGTTCCTATTTTTTCTTGTAAGTCATAAACGGTTTCTTCAACAAAAGAATCTGGAGTCCAATTTTGATCTACGTTAGCTATATCAACTAAAAAATTTTGAAGTAAAGTCTTACCGTCTGTTGAATGGTAAACTTCTGGGTGGAACTGAATAGCATAGGTAGTCTCTCCCTCAATCTTATAAGCTGCATTTTCAACATCATGAGTGCTGGCTAATAAAATTCCGTTAGTAGGCAATTCCTTTATGGTGTCTGAGTGACTCATCCATACTTGACTTCCTTTAGAAATATTTTTAAAGAAAGATTCATTTTTTTTGATAAAAGATAAGTTGGCTCTACCATACTCACGAGTATTGGATGGAGCTACCAATCCACCAGAAAAATGTGCCAAATATTGAGCACCATAACAAACTGCCAATAAAGGTTTTTTGCCTCTGATTTCAGATAAATCTGGATGAGGTGCTTCTTCAGAGCGAACAGAAGAAGGGCTTCCTGATAAAATTACTGCTTTAAAATCGTTTAAATTCTGAGGAATTTTGTTGTAAGGATGAATTTCACAATAAATGTTTAATTCTCTTACGCGGCGAGCAATAAGCTGTGTGTATTGCGAACCGAAGTCTAAAATAAGTACGTTGTGTTGTTGCATCCGCAAAAATAATAAGTTTGAATTTATTTTTGCGGATGTTTTTTAGAAGATTTTAATATCTGTATACAATAGCGTTAATATTCATTCCAGCACCAACAGAAGCTAATATGATTACATCGCCTTTTTCTACTTTTTGATTGTCAATTTTCCCTTTTAAAACCAAGTCTAGCAAAGTAGGAACGGTAGCAACTGAACTGTTTCCTAACTTATGAATACTCATTGGCATTACTCCTTCAGGGATAGGTTTTTTATACAAACGATAGAAACGTTTAATGATAGCTTCATCCATTTTTTCATTAGCTTGGTGGATAAATACTTTTTTTACTTCATCTATTGAAATTCCACCTTTGTCTAAGGCTGCTTTCATAGCATTTGGTACGTTGTTTAGAGCAAATTCATAAATTTTTCGTCCATACATTTTTATATAACGTACGTTCGGATCTTCATTTTTATCGTATGAATTTCCAAAATATAAATGATACGCTTCTTCTTTAGCAAAGGTTTGTGAAGCATGACTTATGATGCCGCTTTCTTCACTTTCTGATGCTTCAACAATACATGCACCGGCACCATCACTATATATCATAGAATCACGATCGTGCTTATCAACTACACGAGATAATGTTTCACCACCTATAACCAATACTTTTTTTGCAATACCTGCTTTTATAAAAGCTTGTGCTTGAATTACTCCTTCTACCCAACCAGGGCAACCAAATAAAATATCATATGCTACACAATTTGGATTGTTAATTCGCAGTAAGTGTTTAACTCTTGTAGCTAAGCTTGGTAAAATATCACTTTGGATAGCATCATTTTTAACATCACCAAAATTATGAGCAAAAATGATATAATCAAGTTCTTCAGGATTGATGCCTGCATCTTCAATGGCTTTTTCTGCAGCAAAAGCGCCTAGATCAGAAGCATTAAAATGATTTTCGGCATATCTTCTTTCTTCAATACCTGTAATGGTTTTGAATTTTTCAATAATAACGGTGTTTTCTGATTGAAATGAGCTTCCATCGGCATTTAAAAAACGATTTCCTGAAAATTTTGCATTTTCTTTTTTGATAGTAGGAATATAGCTTCCTGTTCCTGTTATTGCTGCATTCATAATTAAGTTAGATTTAAGCTAGTATAACAGCAAATAAATAAGATTTATTATGAGTTACCTATTATTTTTAATAAAAATTAAAATATTTATTAATATACTAAAAAATAGAATTATTTTTTGAATTTTTCTCTTTAATAGGCGGTTTAATAATGATTTTTACATTTTAAGTATCAAATAATTTCATTTTGATTTGCATTATAGTGGCTATTGAATTTGCTCTAGTTTTCATAGTAGAACAATTCTCTCCTTCAAAATAAAAATCAATGGTTTGAGTTAGCTGATACAGCCACAAATTAAAATGTTCTTTTGTGAAGGGAATTCTTTTAGCAAAATCCAAATGCTTTTGCATTGGATTGTTTTTGTATTTGTATGTATTAAAAAGAAGGTCTTCCCAAAAATCAATGATGATCTCTAAGTGATGTTCCAATTCATTTTGATTAACAATTTCTTCAAAAAAAGGAAACATCTTTTCATGAGAAAGTAAACTATCATAAAATTTAATGATGATAAGTTTAATATCTTCTCTTGAAGTGATGTCGGGTTTCATTTATAAATATGAGCTGTCAAAAGAAAAGGGTAGGAGAGATAGTAATGATTCTGTTTTTACTATTTGACCCACTTCTCCCATAAATAAAATTTCTATAGGTTCTTTTTGATTGATTTCGTATTCTGAAAGAGTTTGGCGACATGCTCCACAAGGGCCAACAGGTTTGTTAACTTCGGTTTGAGATGAGGCTGCTGTAATAGCAATTTTTTTAACTTTCAAGTTAGGGTATTCTGAACCGGCTTTCCAAATAGCAACTCTTTCAGCACACATACCTGATGGGTATGCAGCATTTTCTTGATTATTACCTAATATAACAATTCCGTTATCTAATAATAAAGCGGCACCAACCTTAAATTTAGAATAAGGAGCATATGCTTTTTTTCTTGCCTCAATTGCTTTTTGCATTAATGATTGATCTTCAGAAGAAAGTTGAGAAAAATCATCAAAAATAGTTGCTGAAGTTGTTACTTCTATTTTTTTCATGAATAGTGTTTCGTCAAAAAAAGCAGTCAAAAGGACTGCTTGTTATGTTTGATTCGAAATTACTAAAAAAAAATGATATCCTAGTAATCTTCATAAATTTCTCCTAAATCAAAAGCCAAAGAAAAGCGTAAAGTATTTTCTAAAGGGTTGTTAACATCAGAAGCATTCATTAAGTAAGATAAGTCTAAAGAAAAGGCTCTGGCTTTAAAACCAGCCCCTAAAGTAAAGTACTGTCGATTTCCTTTTACTTCACTTTCATGGAAATATCCTGCTCTAACAGCAAAAGCGTCGTTGTATAAATACTCTGCGCCTAAGGTCCAATTTACTTCTTGTAACTCTTCACTAAAGTTACGATCTCCTAATGAAGTGAACATTCCTTCAAACCATCCTCTTGATGATTCTGTTCCGCTTGATGGTACTAATAGCTTTCTAAATTCTAAATTAAGACCTAGAGTATTAAAATCATCAAAAATAAAATCAAAACCTCCACCAATTTTTGCAATAGTTGGTATAAAATTTTCTTCTCCAGCGGTGTATTCTACTTTTGGTCCAATATTAGCTATATTAAATCCTAAACGGTAACGACCATTAAAACTTCCATAATTTTCTTCATCAGATTGATAATAACCTGAAATATCTACTCCAAAGCTATTAATAGCGCTAAAAGAATCATCAATATCTAAATTAGAGTTAATGTATTTTAAACCAACAGACATCGAAAACTTTTCACTTAATTTCATTGCGTAATAACCAGAAAGTGCAAACTCACTTGGATTGGTATAACCAGTAGGTAAACCATCTTCATTTGTTCTTTCAATTTGACCTAAAGAAAAGTATTTAAGATCGGCACCCCAACCAGAAGTTTCATTAATACGATGTACAACAGAAAGGTTACCTGCAAAAATATCTTCTGTTAGGTTTCTTAACCAAGGAACGTAATTAGCCCCTATGCTTAGAGCATTTTTATTAAATGCAATTTTAGCGGGGTTATGAAATAATGCAAATGCATCGGAGGAAGTTGCAACTCCAGCTTCTCCCATACCTCCAGCTCTGGCGTCAGAAGAAATTAATAAAAAAGGTAAAGAAGTTGTTATAGATTTTGATTCTTCTTGCGCTTGAATTTTAAAGGTTAAAGAGAATAGAGAAATAAAGAATAATAGTTTTTTCATTGTAAGTTTTAACATTATTTTGGCAAATATATGATTTTATTGCAGTATGACTAATTTTTCGTATTTTTCTGATGATAAATTACTAATTGTTGAGTTAACGGTTAATTTATAAACATATACACCTTTACCAATTTTGTTTCCAAAATCATCTAATCCATCCCAAGTAATTGTACGTGATAATGCTCCTGCTGTTTGAACTAATTGATTTATAGTTTTAACAAGTTTTCCTGAAACAGTATATATCTGAACTTGAACTTCTAAAGGTTCATTTGGTTTGTTATGGTTAAACCAAAACTCTGTGTAATTTACAAAGGGATTAGGATAGTTTAATACATGTTCTAACAATAAACCGTTATCACTAATAACCACAAAGTTTAACGTAACTTCTGATGAATTATTATAAGTATCCCAAGCTTTTACTTTTAAAGTGTGTGAACCTGTAGATAAATCTCTGAGTTGATACTTTACTGAACCTCTTGTGAAATCATCTAACTCCGTTTCATAATAATCATTTAAAATAATAGGCTCTGCCTGATTATCATCAAGAATAGCAATAATATCATGGTCTACAGCTGTAATAGAAGTATTAATTCCACTAACGTCAGATAATTTTACGATTAGGTTTGGTGATGTGTTTGTATTTCCTCCATCTGTAAAGGATTCATCGTTCATAAACAATTGCATCTCAGGTCCAGTAGTATCTTCTGGGGCATTTTCATTTATGCCTCCAACAGTAATATCAAAATTTGCACCTGATTTATCTGTCAACAGATTTTCAGCATACATACTTATTTTTCCTTTTCCATAAGCTATTCTTACATCTTTAGGGACAATAAATTCGAAAGTAAAATTTCCATTTTGAACTGAAGATTTTCCTCTAAACAACTTACTTTCTTGTGAGTCAAAGGTATTAATGATTCCAAAATTATCATTATCTAAAGTCTGTTTATTTATAGGTTTGTCAAATATAGTAGTTGATACCGTTCCGTTAAAATTGGGTATAATATTGTCTTGATTGCCAGTAATAATACCTTCAAAGGTAACTCTAGATAAAGCTTTTAAAGTATCAGTTGATTGAGAGATATCAACGCCATTCATTCGTGTTATTTTTACATTAGGTTTTGGAATAGCTAATTTCATAGCAGGATCACCAAAAAAGAAAATAAAAAAGCGTTGATTACTAGTGGTTTCATTTTTAGCTTTAACCAAGTTTTGTGCTATAGATGAATCTGATTCATCAAAATTAAAAACATAAGGTGTCAGTTTTGTATTAAATTCTTCACCTACTGTAATAAATACATCTCTTGTTGTAGTAATCATACTTACAGCACCTCCATTTTGATTTAAAAAAAGTTGCTCACCAGCAGTGTTTCTTAAAGGATTATCAAAACGGGATAGCTCACAAGTAACTGTAATAAAAAGTGGAAGTTTTTTTGAATTATTAAAACCTTGAATTTGTGGAATTTCTAAAATTCTTTCAGAAGCTAAACCATCTTCACCACCATGACCAAAATAATCAAAAACCAATGTTCCTTTTTCTATAGCATTTGAAATGGCTGTTTTAACATCAGGATATCTTTCACCTCCTGATGAAGTTTGTTGCTGGTAAGCATCGGTATATATTTTATTAATATTAAAAATAGGTTTGTATTTTTTTATGGTATCAGCAATTTTTTCCATACCGGTTTGCAGGGTAATATCAGAATTAGCATCAATATCATCAGCAACTAGCGTAATAGTATTTCTCCAATCACCTAAAGATTCTGAATCGTAATAACCCAGAATTTTGTTTATCACATTTCTTGCTTCTTGAGTGGTGGATACAGGAATTCTTCCAGAAGTTATATCAATACTATCTGAACCAGTCATGTTTCCATCATTATCATCAATCATTACGTAAAAATCATCTGTAACATATGATGAGGTTAAGTCAAAACTTTGAACAGCATGAAAAGTTGGAACTATATTATTGTTTCCTGTAATTCGATCTTTGTAATCATAAGAAGAATCACCAAAAAAACATATGTATTGAGGTTTTCTTTGAGTAGAAGAAGTATCGTATAGATGTTTTATAAAGTCTCTAATTCCTACAATATCTGGAGCGCCAGAAGAAAATTCGTTATAAATAGAGTTTAAAGTAACTGCTTTAGTGGATAAATTTGAATTAGCTTGATGGTAATTAGCTAATCTTTGAGCTTCTGAAAGTAATTCATCATTAGTAATAACTAAATATTGAATATTTCTTAAAGCATGTAAATTTTGATTTGTTACTAATGAATTTGGCAGAAGCTCTGGAGTGTAGTAATCATTAGAATTTAAAACTATGAACTCTTGTAAACTACCACCATTAGAGTTAAACAAAAAAGAATTTGTATTGCTTTGGTTTTGAAGTTTTTTGGGGTTTATATGGTCTGTAACATTCCAAACTTGAAAAATATTATTAGTGTTCTGAATTTCAAAAGCAATTGTTCCTATTGAATTAGCTGCTTCAAAACTTCTAAAAGAAAATTGATTTCCGCTTGCTGTTAACTGTTTTTTACCAACAATTTCTATATAATCTAGAAAAGCTTTAGCAGATGGATTTCCATTATTATTGTAATTTAAATTTACACTAATTGTGTTTGATGCCGAGATGGATCCACTTCCTATTGATAACCTAGCTAAACCTGAAGTTGTAGACGATGAAACAGGTGGAAAATTTAATGGGGTTATATTTTGAGAATTTGCATTTACACTCATTGTTGAGGTAGTTGAGGACTGTGCAACAGCAGAAACAGTTACCAAAACATTTGAGTTAGGTACAGCATTATGAAATGGAATGTTAAAATTTTGGTTATTTTCAATAGCGAAGCTTTCACCAAACCATAATCTTCCCAAGGCGATGAGATTCACTTCTTCTTTTTCATAAAAAATGTAATCATCAAATTCAGTTATAATTATAGAAGGAGTAATTGTTATAGGGACTTCTGTTGTAATTCTTTTTCCAGGAGTGTTATCAACAGTTAAAAAGTAATAAGCTTTGTCTGTATATATATTTTGAATATGATTGGCATTTCCAGTTACAGTATTTACATTCCAACTATGAGGTCCTCTTGCATAAAATAAGATAAAATCATCATTATTAAACACATTATCATCTTCACCTTCAACATAAATGGCATTTTCTTGTAAACCAGAAAAACGAAAGTCAGATGTATTTTCTGGCAATAAATGTCCTCCATTTCCAAAAATTTTAATATTTTTCGGATTTAGGGATGTGGTGTTAAGTCCTAAATTTTGTAAAAAAGTTACATCAATTTTAAAAATACCAGTAGTATTAACAGCAAATTTATACCATTTTCCTGTTGTTAAAACAGAGTTAGTATTCTGTGCTGAAAGGCTGAATGATATTATTGTTAAAACAAAAAGTAGTTGTTTTTTCATATACGCTGCTAAAATAACGAATATAATTTGTTGTTATTATAAAGTAACATAATAAAGAAAAAAAACGATCGTTACTATAAATGCTTAGGTATAGCATTGTAAAATAATTTGATATAAATAAGTTGTGGTAAAATATAAATATTGTAAATTGCCACTCCCTTAAACAATAAAAAATACATGAAAAGTACGGTAAAGTTATTTAGTTTTTTAATCCTCACTAGCGTAATTTTTACCTCTTGTCAAAGTTCAAGAAGTGGAAGTTCTAGTAAATCTAATTTAACAGGATGGAATTTTAATGATCCTAATTACGGTAGTTATATTAAAGGAAAATTTAAAGATGGTAGTGTACCCCCAGGAATGGTTCATATTGAAGGAGGTACATACACTATGGGATTAGTGCAAGATGATGTAATGTTTGATTGGAATACAACCCCAAAACAAATGCATGTGCGTTCATTTTATATGGATGAAGCAGAGGTTACCAATGCAGAATATGGATTGTTTTTACAATATACTAAAGATCTTTTCCCTCCGGAAGAACCAGACTTTAAACATGTATACGAATCTGTATTGCCAGATACTTTGGTTTGGCGAAAAGGTTTAGGGAATACCAATCTTTTATCAGAAAATTATTTACGTCATCCAGCATATGCAGATTATCCTGTAGTAGGAGTAAGCTGGTTGCAGGCTAATGAATACTGTAAATGGAGAACCAATGCTGTTAATTTGAAAATTTTAATGGATAAAGGTGTTATTAAAAATATTTTTAAAGAAGATTCTATTGAATTTAAAGGAAAAAATAATTTTGATACCGATGCTTATTTAACAGATCCTTATGCATTGTTTGATGGTGATACTTCTATCTATAAAAAAGGATTGCCTGTACCTCGTAAAAAAGGAGATCCAAAACCTCCTAAAGATGCTTTTACGGGTAGACAAATCACTTCTTCAGACGGTATTTTATCTCAAAAATTTAGATTACCTACAGAAGCAGAATGGGAATATGCGGCAAAAGCAGTTTTTGAAAATAGAGAATATAACAATATTCGAGGTAGAAAAAAATATGCTTGGTCTGGAAAATATACAAGAAATAGAAGTAGAGCAAAAAGAGGAGATCAAATGTCAAACTTCAAACAAGGAAAAGGTAATTATAGTGGTATAGCAGGTTGGAGTAGTGATGGTTCAGATATACCTAACAAAGTAAAAAGTTACCCTCCTAATGCATTTGGTTTATATGATATGTCAGGGAATGTTTCTGAATGGGTTTCTGATGTGTATCGTCCTATTATAGATTCAGAAGCAAATGATTTTAACTATTTTAGAGGAAATATTTTTACAAAGAAAAAGATAGATGAAAATGGTAAAGTAGTTATTCTTGGAGATGGAGAAATTGAATATGACACTTTAGTAAATGGTAAAATTATGACCAAAGGCTTACCAGGTAGTGTAAAGTATATTCCTATTACTAGAGATGATACATTTATGAGAAGAAATTATATAGTTGCAGATAACTCAGATTTAGGAGATGGAGACCAACGTTCCTCTAAGTTTTTTGATCTAGATAAAGAGCAGTTAGAAGGAACACCTAGAATGTATAATTCGCCTGAGAAACCGGAGAAAGAATTGGATACATTAGGAAATGTTGTTAATCAGTTTGAATACGATAAGAAGAAAAGAACAACTCTAATTAGTAATAAAACAAGAGTATACAAAGGTGGTTCTTGGGCAGATAGAGAGTACTGGCTAGATCCGGCACAAAGAAGATATTTCCCAGAATATATTGCTACAAATTATATTGGGTTTAGATGTGCTACAGACAAAGTAGGTCCAATGATGATGAATGAGAAGAAAACAGCTACCCCAAGATACGTAAGAAAGTAATAATTATACAATAAAATTTAAAATTAAACCTCGTTGATATCAACGAGGTTTTTTATTTTTACTTTATGAACATAGAACAAATTTATCAATTATATATTCAGCATTACTTGGTGGATACTGATACACGTAGTATTAGAGAAAACACTATTTTCTTTGCTTTACAGGGTGCAAATTTTAATGGAAATAAATTTGCAGAAGAAGCACTTAAAAAAGGAGCAAAATACTCCGTAGTAGATGATTTAAAATATAAAACGAATGATAGAATTATATTAGTAAAAAATGTTCTAAGAACTCTTCAAAACTTAGCCAATTACCATAGAAATCAATTAAGTATTCCTATTATAGCTTTAACAGGTAGTAATGGAAAGACCACTACTAAAGAGTTAATCAATATTGTTTTATCAACAAAATATAAAACAAAGGCTACATCGGGTAATTTAAATAATCATATTGGAGTTCCTTTAACCTTATTGTCTATGAAGCCAAATACAGAATTAGGTATTGTAGAAATGGGAGCAAATCATGCTAATGAAATAGGTTTTTTAGCTTCTATTGCAGAGCCAGATTATGGATATATTACCAATTTTGGAAAAGCACATTTAGAAGGCTTTGGCTCTGTAGAGGGTGTAATCAAAGCAAAGTCAGAATTATATGATTATTTAATAAAAAATAACAAAACAGTTTTTGTAAACCAACAAGATGCAATTCAATTAGAAAAAACAAATAACGCCAACAGGGTGTTTTTTGATGAAAATATAAAGTTTATTGAAATTAATCCTTTTGTTAAAATACAATACAAAGCAAATGAAATTCAAAGTAATTTAATAGGAAGTTATAATTATAGTAACATTGCAGCAGCAATTTCAATTGGTCAATACTTTAAAATTAGTGAAGAAAATATTAAACAGGCTATAGAAAATTATATATCACAAAACAATCGTTCTCAAATTGTACAAACTGATACACATCGTATTATTTTAGATGCTTATAATGCAAATCCTACCAGTATGAAAGCAGCTTTAGATAATTTTAAATTATTAAAAGATAAAAATAAAATAGCTTTTTTAGGAGATATGTTTGAGTTAGGAAAAGATAGTTTAAAAGAGCACCAAGAAATAGTTAATTACGCATTAAAACTTGGGTTGAAAACAGTTTTTATTGGAGAAAATTTCTTTAAAACTCAAAGTGAATTTAAATTTAAAACGTTTAATGATTTTAAAGAATACTTATTAAATACTCCTATTAAAGAAGAGGTAATTTTAATAAAAGGCTCAAGAGGAATGGCTCTTGAGCGTTGTATAGATTTGATTAATTAATATTTTTTCTATGATAATCAAGTAAGTTATCAATAGGTCTTTGAATTACATCTGTAATTGTAAGTCCGTGTTTATTGGCAACTTTTTCAAGGATATCACTAAAATAAAAAGCAATTGAACCGATAAAGTAAATAGGAGTTTCTGCAGTTTTATTATAGGGTAGAACTCTACAGCTAAAAAACTCTTGAAATCCTTTTTTAATTGTTTTTTTAATGTATTTTTCATCTTTAAAATCAAACATAAACTTAGCAAAAGTTGCTAAATACATATTAGGATTTGGTTGACGATACAAATTTAATTTTATATAATCAGGATCCATATTAAACTGTAATTCAAAACTTTTAGCTATTTTTTTAGGCATTCTTTTATAAAAATAATCTCGTAATAGTTGTTTCCCAAAATAATTACCGCTGGCTTCATCCATTACTGTATAACCTAAAGAAGCAACTAACATTTCCATTTCAGTTCCGTTAAAGTAACAACTATTAGATCCGGTTCCTAAAATACAAACAATTGCAGGTTCTTTACCAGTGGCAGCATATACCGCAGCAAGCATGTCTTCAGCTATAAAAATTTTTGCATTGCTAAAGATTTCAGTCATTACTTCATGTAAGATTTCAACGGGTTTTGGAGTTCCGCAACCAGCTCCATAAAAATGCACCTCGGTTACTTCATCTTTAATATTAATAAGTTGAAACATGTTAACAATACGGTTTTTAAGCTCGTCTTGAGGGACAACAGCAGGATTAAGACCTAATGTTCGAACTCTAAAAATTTCGTTTCTATTATTATCTAAGGCAATCCAATCTGCTTTTGTAGAGCCTCCATCTGCTATTAAAATCATAGTTTAAGGTTTGTTGTTATATCAAATATAGATGTTCAAAAGTTTATACACAATAGCATACAAAAACTCAATCGTTTTCGTTTATTAATTGGTACATTTTTTGTTAAAATATTTTATAGTAAAGCGCTAAATTTGTAATTAAATAATTAAACATGTTTTTTTTTAAAAAAAAAGAAATCCCCTTAAAAGAACTATTTCCTGAAAAGTTTGTTGATATACATTCTCATTTGCTACCGGGTATTGATGATGGAGCAAAGGATTTAAATCATTCTATTGAATTGATTACAAAAATGAAATCGTATGGTATTACTAATTTTATTACTACTCCCCATGTTTTAGGAGATGTTTATCCTAATTCGTCTGATACTATTAAAAATAAATTACAATTAGTAAAAGATGAATTGGAAAAAAGAGGTTTAAATGATATACACATAAATGCTGCAGCTGAGTATATGATGGATGAGCAGTTTATGAAAAGGTTACAAGAAAATGATATTTTAACATTAAAAGATAATTTTATTTTGGTAGAAATGTCATATTTTAATGCACCTTATAATTTGTATGATGTGTTATTTGAAATTCAGTTGAAAGGTTATAAACCAGTATTAGCACATCCAGAACGTTACAATTTTTATCATAACGACTTTGAAAATTTTTATAGACTTAAAAAAGCAGGATGTGTTTTTCAGTTGAACCTTCTTTCATTAACAGAGCAGTATGGAAAAAGTGTGCAGAAGACAGCAGAAAAATTATTAAAAGAAAATATGTATGATTTTGTAGGTACAGATACTCATCATCAAAATCATTTACACTTGTTGAAAAGAATAGGCACGGAAAAGATTAAAAAAAATATACATCATTTATTAATAAATAATCAAAAATTTTATAATTAAAAAAAAGGAAGCAACTGCTTCCTTTTTTTAATTTATCTAATTAAATATTTTTTTATACCAAGGTAAGTTATCTTGCGTAGCATTTCCATATCCGTATCCATAACCATATCCGTATCCATAACCATAACCTCTATTCATATCGGTATCATTTAAAACGATAGACATGTTTGGTAATTTTTTTTCTTTATATAATGTTTGAGGTACAATTAACATACGCTTGTCTAAATAATTCGCACGTGTTACATATAAAAATACATCTGCATATTTAGATATTAAAAGTGTATCTGTAACCAAGTTTACAGGAGCAGTATCTACTAACACATAATCATAACTGTCTTGCAAAATATCAAACATTTCCTTAACACGTGAGGTCATTAATAATTCTGCAGGATTTGGAGGGATAGCTCCAGAAGATATTATATCCAAATCTTTTAATTCAGACACTCTAAATTTTAAAGAGTCTAAAGAAATATTTTCATTAGTAATAAAGTTGGTTATACCTTTTCTATCCGGAATACCTAAATATTCAGTTACTTTAGGAGCTCTTAAGTCCATACCAATTAATATGACTTTTTTCCCTGATAAAGCAAGAGAAGCAGCTAAATTAATAGATATAAAAGATTTTCCTTCTCCACTTGTTGTTGAAGTAATAAAGATAGTTTTACCTCTTTCATGATTTACATTAGAAAGCATAAAGTCTAGATTAGTTCTAATTAGTCTAAATGCTTCTGCTGTGCTAGATCTTGCATCAGAATTAACTACTATTTTTTCTTTAGTTTCTGAATGAGGCACATCTCCTAAGAAAGGAATATTAGTTGCTTCTTCAATATCTCTTTTAGTATGTACTTTGCTATCAAGTAAATCTCTGATATAAATTAATATAAATGGAATTAACAATCCTAACAAAACAGCTGCTAATAGTATAATTTTCTTTTTAGGACTTACAGGTAAGTTTGATCCGTATGCTTTATCAATAATTTTAGCATTAGGTACAGTTACGGCTAATGAAATGGCAGTTTCTTCTTTTTTCTTTAATAAATAAGAATATAATCCGGCAATAATTTCTTGTTGACGTGCGATGTCTAAAAACTCTCTTTCTTTAGCAGGAATAGATGATATTTGAGAATTAAACCTATTGGCTTCGTTCTTTAAGTTGTTTACGTTTAATTGAAGTGATTGCTGTTGATTTTTTAAACTAGACAATAAAGATTGCTTGATATTGTTTATATTACTTTGTAATTCTATTACAACAGTATTTTTTTTACCAGCGCTTCCATTTAAAAGTCTATTTCTATTAATTACTAAATCATTATATTCTGCAATAGCCTTAGCAATGTTCGGATCTTCAAGACCCAAATTAGCAGGAAGTAAATCATCTTCTGATTTTTTAAGCTCATTATTAAGAGATTTTACAATACTTAATTGGGTATTAGCCTCTATTAATTTTTGACGATTGATTGCATTAGTTTGTAAAAATAATTGAGCTTCTGATTGAATATCGGTAATGTTGTTTTTCTTTTTAAAACTTTTAACATTATCATCAACCAAAGCTAATTCATTACCAACATTTTCTAAACGCTCTTTAATAAAATCATTTGTCTTTTCTGAAACTTGACTTTTATCTTCAATCGCGTCGAGGTTGTATTGCTCAACTATTTCATCTAAAATATCTTCGGCTTTTTCTACTACCGGAGCAGTTAGGGAAAGTTTTAAAACACTTGAGTTTTTATTAATAGGAGATATTGATATTCCTGATATATATTTATCAATTGTATTATTGATAGTATAAACTCCAATAAAAATATGTTTACCTATAGTTTCCTGTGAAAAAAATGAAGTTTTGTTGATTGATACGTCTCCTATATTCTCAATGAAAAAGGAATCATTAAAACCTTTGTTTTCTGCAATTAATTCATCCTCAAAATCAAATAGATCAAATTGATTTTCTGATTTAATTTCAATATAGAAAGAAGTGTTTTCTAGAATGTTGTTAGCTATAGAATCTGAGATGTTAAATTTTACAGGAGAGGTGTTATACACTTCTGAGTTTTTTATTCTTCCTTCAGTTATGTATACAATATTTAAATCGAGTTTATGAACAACATCGTTAATAATTTTTCTTGACTTTAGTATTTCAATTTCGTTATCTATATTGTTAGATGTTCCGCCTACAATACCTAAATCTTTAAAAGCTTCAAGTTCAGCTGAAATACCCGATTTTTTATCATCTTTTATTAAAATAGTAGTAGAAGCTGAATATTTTGGAGTAGTATATCTTAAATATAAATAGGCACCTAACAGCGATAAAAGAATACCTAGTAAGAACCACTTCCAATGAATTAAATATTTTTCAACTTCCGCTCTTATATTAATAGTATCGTTTACTTCTAATTGGTGAGTGTAATTTTTTTGACTATCCATTCTTTATTATCGTGTTAAAAATGTAAGTAAAGAAAGTATTATAGATCCAACGGAAATATAAAAAGCTCTATTTTTGTTGTAAGCAGCATCCTGTGAAGAGGCTTTATTCGGTTCTATATAAACAAAATCATTTTGCTGCAAATAATAGACAGGGGAAGTAAAGATTTTATTAGATCTTAAATCAATTTCATATTTGATTTTTTTTCCTTCAACCTCTCTCATTACAAATACATTATTTCTTTTACCAGTAATTTTTAAATCACCTGCTAAACCAATAGCTTCAAGTATAGTTATCCTTTCGTTAGGTATAGTGTATGTTCCTGGTTTATTAACATCTCCTAAAACAGTAACTTTATAATTTGCAATTCTAATATTTATTGTTGGATTTTTAATATAATCAGGATCTAATTTTTTTCTTAAGAATTCAATAGCTTCAGTACGAGTTAATCCTCCTATTTTAATTTTTCCAAGAACAGGAAAATCAATTTCTCCATTATTATCAACCAAGTAAGACTGCTGTTGAGGTGTTCCTGTAGCTCTATCTGTTGTAGTTAAATAACTAACAGCAGGTAAATTAAAAGGCTTTGCGGCTTCTAAATCCAACGCTGTAATAGTTATCTGTAATAGATCGTCAGGTTTTAAAACGGTTTTATAAGAGTTTGAAACCAAATTTTGTTCAATTTCATCATTTTGAAAATACACAATTTCTTTTTTAGAAACACAAGAAAAAGCAAAAACTAGTGTTAAGAGTATTACAATTTTTTTAAAATTTTGCATAAAAAAAATTTTTCGCGAAAGTACTAAATTTAATTTAATATTTTTTTGTCTAGTTTTTCGTATATAGAATTATTAGATTTGAATTCGGGTACAATATTTTTTATAAGAATGACAGTATTTAAGTTGTCAATTTGTTTATTACTCAAACATAAATTTTCTATTTTTGATTTAACTGCTTGAAAATCTATTTTTTGAGTTTTTGCAATCATAATTTTTTCATGATAGGTAGGAGTTGTGTTTTCGCCATTCGCTAATAATTCTTCATACAACTTCTCTCCAGGTCTTAATCCGGTTATCTTAATATCAATATCATCAGGATATTTTAAACCAGAAAGATGAATCATTCTTTTAGCAATATCATATATTTTTACAGATTTTCCCATATCAAAAATATATATTTCTCCTCCATTTCCCATAGTGCCAGCTTCAAGAACTAATTGGCAAGCTTCTGGTATAGTCATAAAATATCTAGTAATATCTTTATGAGTTACTGTTAATGGACCGCCGTTTTCAATTTGTTTTCTAAAAAGAGGGATAACAGAACCGTTTGAGCCTAAAACATTACCAAACCTTGTAGTTGTAAATTTGGTTACATGATTTTCTTTACTTAGGCAGCTGATATACATTTCCGCTACTCTTTTTGTAGCTCCCATTACATTTGTTGGGTTTACGGCTTTATCAGTAGAGACCATAACAAAACGATCAACCCCATATTTTACTGCTAAATCAGCAACAATTTTTGTACCTCCAATATTAATTTTTACAGCTTCGTAAGGACTACTTTCCATTAAAGGAACATGTTTGTAGGCAGCAGCATGATAAACTTTATTAGGGCTAAAAGTTTTGAAAATTTCCTCAATTCTGGCTTTATCTCTTAAATCTGCAACTATTGACGTGAAATTTTTAACTCCTTTTCTTATTAATTCTTGTTGTAATTCATATAATGGAGACTCAGCTTGATCAATAATAATTAAATGCTTATGTTTATAATTACTGATCTGCCTTGATATCTCACTTCCTATAGATCCGGCTGCACCTGTAACTAAAATTACTTTATCATTAACATCTCTTTTAATAATAGGGTTGTTTATAATTATGGGATCTCTATCTAATAAATCTTCAATTTTAACTTGTTTTATTTGGTTTGCATCAAAATCTCCACCAATCCATTTTGAAAAAGGAGGAACAATTTTAGGGTTAACACCAAGTTCTATTAATTTATCAGTCAAATAGAGTAGTCTTTCTGATTTGATGTTTTGAATAGATAAAATTACTTCTTTAATTTCTTTTTCCTCTACGAATTTTTTAGTGATTTCATCACTTCCATAAATTTTAATTCGATCTATTTTTTTGCCAATTTTATTTTCATCGTCATCAATAAAACCTACAATTTCATAATTGTTTTTTGTATCTCTATTTAAAGCTCCATATGTTATTAGGCCAGAGTCTCCTGCTCCATAAATCATTACATTTGTAATGTCTTTCAACTCAGAGGAAACAATCTCATAAATAGATTTAAATATAAACCTGCTAACTACTAATACAAAAATGCTTATAAAGTAATGAATTAGTATAATTGACTTTGGAACAGTGTAATTAGGGAATATATTAAATACATTATTTATAGCTATTATAAACATTACACTAATAGAAGCTAATGTAACGCCTAAAAACACATTAAAGGCATCTCTAGTTCCTGTATGTCTAACAATACCACGATTAGTTCCAACTAACCAAAAACTAGCAGTAAAAACAATTGCTATAAAGGGTATTTGATAATTAAGGTCACTTGTATTAAAGTTTAATGAGGCATTGAACCTTACGGAATAAGCTAAAATAAATGAGAAACATACCAATAGTATGTCTATAAATAAAACAAGCCAGTGTGAAGCATGCTTGTTTAAAGCTTTTAAAAAAATAGTCCTAAGCATTCCCTTATAATATCAAACAGCTAAATATACAATTAATTGAGCTATAATGTGCAGAAGTGTTTTTTTATTATAATTATATTTTCTTCATTTGTTGTTTTAGCATAGCAATTTGCTCTTTTAGCATACCGTGCTTATCTAATTTTTTAGCCTCATTCATTAAAGTGGTAGCCTCACGTTTACGACGTTTAGTCATAGCAATTCCTGCTAATTGAAGTTTAGCCATGGCTAAATCATGATCCATAGATAAACCTAGCTTCACCGCTTTTTTTAGGAATTTTTCAGCTTGGGTAATGTTAGTTTGAGATAACATAATACCGTGCAAATAGTTATAATAACCTTGCTGTCTTTGTGTTAATGCTGCTTCCGGATTTTTTATGTATCCTAACCATTTTTTAGCGCCTTCAAAGTTTTGTTTACGTAATTGTAAAAAGGCTAATAAAATAAATTCATTTTTAAAGTAGAACAAAATAAAGATTCCCGCTAATAACAAGATAGAAATTCCATTCATAATATGGCCTTGAGAAAACTCATATACCGACCAAATTGTTACTAATCCTGCTAAAATTAACTTTATATTTTTATTGAACATATTTTCTTGAATTTTTGGTGCACAAAATTACATTTTTAAATCAAAATGTCTTACTTCTTATAAAATTTTTGATACTTAAAGTAAGCCAAAGTTCCTAATATCGCTACAAAAATAATCGAATAGTACACTGAACTAGGTGTAATGACCTTATCTCCACTTGCATAAGAATGTAATCCCGATAAGTAGAAATTAACGCCCATATATGTCATCATTACAGAAGCAAAAGCTATAACAGACCATAAATTAAATGCATAGCGACCTCTTAATCCTGGTACTAAACGCATATGTAACACAAAGGCATAAACCATAATAGAAATTAACGCCCAGGTCTCTTTAGGATCCCAACCCCAATAACGCCCCCAACTTTCATTGGCCCACATACCGCCTAGGAAGTTTCCAACAGTAAATAAAACCAAACCTACAGTTAGTGACATTTCATTAATGATAGTTAGTTCTTTGATGTTGGCATCCATTTTCTTTTTATTTTTTTTAGTGGTAAATGCCATTAAGAGTAATGAAACAATTCCTAAAATCATTCCTAATCCAAACGGACCATAAGCCGATACAATAATAGATACATGAACTAATAACCACCAAGAATTTAGTACAGGTTGCAGGTTTGCAATTTCAGGATCCAACCAATTTTGATGAGCAAAAAATAAGATACTCGATGCTAAAAAAGCAGCTGCCCCAATGGTTAAGGCAGATTTTCTTCCTAAAAAGAGACCAAATAGCATCGTTGACCATGCTACATAAATTAAACTTTCATAGGCATTACTCCAAGGGGCATTTCCGCTAATGTACCAACGTATTCCTAAACCAATAATGTGAAAAAGAAATAAAATAACAGTAAAAGCAATCAATGCTTTTACAGTGTAATTTAATGCTTTAGATTTTCTGAAAAATATTTGTAAAATCACAAAAAGTGTTAATAGAACACCAATATAACGGTAGTAATTTGATAACCGTTTAAAAATATTTACCTTGTTATAAGTGATTTCAAGATCAATTTTATCTTTTGAAGGAATTACGTCTGAGCCAAATTTGCGTTGGAATTTCTTAATTCCTTCTAAAACCTTATTGGTTTCAGTATAGACTCCAGATTTTTTTGACTCTTGTAATAATTGTAAATACACTGGTAAAGATTGACGTACAAATACAGAGTCTGTTCCTTTAAAACCAGCATGTAAAGTTTCGGGTTGCGAAACCCATTTATTATTTTCGTCTCCCGGAACAGGATAAATACGTAAAATTCCACCACCAATAACACTGTATAGTAAACCAACACGTCTATCAACCTTTATTAAATCTTGTTGAAATTTATTCTGAATTTTTGTTTTCTGAGCTTCGTCTACTTGTTCTTTTATTTTATAGGCTCCTGTCGGAGTAATAAAATCAGATAAACGAGCATATTTTGTAGTGTCAGGTAAATCTAAAACTTTACGAATTTCTTTATTCCCTTTGTCAGCTAAATAAATAATAGGCACTTCAAACCAAAACCTCGGATTTTCTGTAATAGACAATAAAACCTGACTTGGTTCCATGCCTTTGAATTTATTAGTCTGTGCTACTTTTCTAACCAACTCAGAAGCAAAAGTATGCGCAGGTTTCATTCGTCCGCCAGCATCTTGAATTACCAAATGGCTAAAGCTGTCAGCATGAGATTTATCAACCAAATTAGCTTTTAAAATGCTATCAATAACTTTATCAGTAATTTTTAATTGTTGATGATTGGTTGTGTGTACTTCTGTAGTTTGATGGCCATGTCCATCATGCTCGTTGTGATTATGATCTTCTTGAGCAAAACCAAATCCGACAAAAAAGAAGGCTATTAAAGAAAGCGTAGCTTTTTTATTTCTGATTTTCTTTAAACCTTTTTTCAAATCATCAAAACGAGTGTTTTTAGCAAATAACATTGAAATTAATCCAGTGTATAATAACGAGTAACCAAAATAGGTAACTAGCATTCCCCAAAAATCATGATTTACAGAAAGGTGTGTTTGTTCAATGGGTTGACCAGCATTTTTAAAACTAGATTGGAAGAATTTATATCCTTTATAATCTAAAATATGGTTCATGAAAATTCTGTAATCAAATGTTTCTTCCGAATCAATTACCGTAACTTCACTAGCGTATGAAGCTGCACTTTCAGAACCAGGGTATTTTTCTAGTTGGAAATCATTTAGTTTAACACTAAAAGGAGTTTGTAGTCGTTTTGCACCATACCATGCTCTGAAATTCAAGTTACCAATAGAGAATTCTTTTTTATTATCCGTGTTGAATTGTCCTCCTGAAAATTCAACACGCTTAGTTTCTCCGTTTGTAGTGATGTCAAATACAACAACGTCATATTTTTTATTGTCTTTATTACCTCTCACGGTTTTCACTTCTCCTTTTTCAGCA
This sequence comes from Tenacibaculum sp. IB213877, assembly GCF_034043975.1. Classification (NCBI taxonomy): domain Bacteria; kingdom Pseudomonadati; phylum Bacteroidota; class Flavobacteriia; order Flavobacteriales; family Flavobacteriaceae; genus Tenacibaculum; species Tenacibaculum sp. IB213877. Next base: position 61,061 of record NZ_JAXCHH010000010.1, read on the forward strand.
GGACGAGGAACCACAAATTGTAATCCGGCAACGTTGTGTAACGTTAAATATTGAAAGTATTGAATACTGTCTTTTACAATTTTACCACGAGTTTGATCTGCCATTCGTAACCAATCTCCATTTGACTTGGTTTGCATTTTTAAATTACCATCTTCATAAAAAAAGTTGATAGATGCATTCTTGTCAGGAGCATCAAAACCTACTAAAATATTGTGAATGTTTTGTAAAGTTCCTCTTTTTATGTGATGCTCATGTCGTGTGCCGTCACTACTTTCAACAAAAAACAAGTGTTCAGTTTTGGTTTTGTCTTCAATAAATTTTTTCTCTGCCCACGGAATGTAATCCACTAATTTAAAATCAATAGTATGTTCTGGTTCATCTTTAGAAGGCTGGAAAGTTTCTGAAAATTCTACTGAATTTTTCCCCAAAGCAGACAATAATAACTTATTGTTAGTTTCTTTTTGAAATTTGTTATTGTCCACAATAACGTTTAGGTAATTGGTATCTGATAAAAAAGTGTTCGTCGTTTCACCTTCATCAATAATCATCATTCCTTCATAACCAATGTAACGCGTAATTCCAGCTCCAATAATGATGAATAAAAAAGCAATATGAAACATAAAAACAGCCCATTTTTCTTTTTTATATAACTGATATTTGAAAATATTTCCAAAGAAGTTAATGACAAAAAACACCATGATAAGTTCAAACCACCAAGTATTATATACTAGTTTTTTTGCGGTTTGCGTGCCAAAATCGTTTTCTATAAAAGTAGCTACTCCCATGGCAATGGCAAAAACAAAAAATAAAATGGCCATTAAACGGGTAGAGTAGAGGATATTTAATAATTTTTTCATTGTAAAATGCGTAGACAAAAACTTTGCAAATTTACGTAAAGCGAAAAGAAAAACCCTTAAAAATAAGGGTTTTTTATGTTAAAATAAGAAGATGTTTTTTTAGATGCTTACTCACCAATTTTTTCACCCATTTTAACAAAAGTTTCCATTTTGTTTTGGGTGTTTTTTAATAGATCTTCATCAATTTTAAGTTTGTTTTTATCTATCAAAATAACAATGGTAGAACCACCAAAAGCAAAATACCCCATTTCCTCACCTTTTTTTATGGGTTCATTAGGAATGTAGGTAGAAAAAATACTCCCTACCATAGTGGCACCTACAGGAGCAATAATAACATCTCCTTTATCTTGTGTGGTAAGAGTGCAATATTCACGTTTGTTTTCACAGAAAACTCTGGTAAAGTTTGCTGCTAAAGCGTAGGGTGAAACGGATAGATAACTTCCTTTTATTTTTGTTGTTTCTGAAGGAACGCCGTCATACGGAAAATGATATCTGTGATAATCATTGGGTGCTAAACGTAAAATGATCATAGAGGCGTTTTCATATTTTTTAGCTAGTTCTTTATTATTTAAAAACTCTTCTAACGTAAATTCACGTCCTTTGATAAAGAAATTATGCACATCGTCTATGTTTTCAAAAGCAAGTAGTTTTCCGTCCCCCGGAGAAACAAAACCACTTTGTATAGGACGCGCATTAGGCTTTAATTTTCGATAGAAAAAATCATTAAAGGTTTGATATTCATGAGAAAGCTTTTCCGCTTCATTCATATCAATACCCAAAAGTTTTATAAAAGGTTCAATTCGTTTTTTTGACTTGACTTTATCCATCATTTTACCGTAATACGATGATAAAAACTTACGCTTTGCTAATGGTAATAGAGCCATTTTACCAAACGGATTGTTGTATAAAAGATTTAAAAACCCTTCTCCGGGTGGAGTTTCAGTTTTAATTTCTCCTGTTTTTCTATCGATGAATTTTATTTGCATTTACTCTTCTATACTATCAATTAAAATTTCTAACATGTCAATGGCAGCTTGTGCAATTTTAGTTCCAGGACCAAAAACTCCAACAGCTCCAGCATCAAATAAAAACTGATAATCTTGTGCAGGAATTACACCTCCAACAATAACCATAATATCTTCGCGACCGTAGTTTTTAAGTTCTTCAATTACTTGCGGAACAAGTGTTTTATGACCAGCCGCTAATGAGGAAATTCCTAAAATATGTACATCGTTTTCAATAGCTTGTTTTGCAGCTTCTTTTGGTGTTTGAAAAAGAGGCCCCATATCTACATCAAAACCCAAATCGGCATAACCGGTAGCTACTACTTTTGCTCCACGATCATGACCGTCTTGTCCTAACTTGGCAATCATAATTCGTGGACGGCGACCTTCTAACTCAGCAAATTTATCTGCTAACTCACTTGCCTTTTTAAATAATGAATCGTCTTTTATTTCTTTACTATACACGCCTGATATGGTTTTATGAACTGCTTTATGTCTACCAAAAACATCTTCTAAAGCATCAGAGATTTCACCTAAAGTGGCTCTATTTCTGGCTGCTTTTACTGCTAAATCTAATAAATTCCCATCACCTGATTTTGCACATTCTGTTAAATCTGCAATAGATTTTTCAACTTCAGCTTGATTTCTGTCTGATTTCAGATTATTTAAGCGAGTGATTTGTGATTGACGCACTGCTTTGTTATCAACTTCTAAAATATGTAACGGATCTTCTTGTTCTAATTGATATTTATTTACTCCTACAATTACATCTTGTCCGCTATCAATTTTAGCTTGTTTAATGGCAGCAGCTTCTTCAATACGCATTTTCGGAATTCCTTTTTCAATTGCTTTGGTCATTCCGCCTAATTCTTCAACTTCTTGAATCAATTCCCATGCTTTGTTAGCAATACTTTCAGTTAATTGTTCCACATAATAACTTCCTGCCCAAGGATCAACGGTCTTTGTTATGTTAGTTTCTTCCTGTAAATAAATTTGCGTGTTACGCGCAATACGAGCAGAAAAATCCGTAGGTAAAGCAATAGCTTCATCTAGTGCATTGGTATGTAAGCTTTGTGTGCCTCCAAACGCTGCAGCCATGGCTTCAATAGTAGTTCTAGCAACATTGTTAAACGGATCTTGTTCGGTTAAACTCCAACCACTAGTTTGACAGTGCGTGCGTAATGCTAATGATTTTTGGTTCTTCGGATTGAATTGTTTTACCAATTTTGCCCACAACATTCTGCCAGCACGCATTTTGGCAATTTCTTTAAAATGGTTCATTCCAATAGCCCAGAAAAAAGATAGGCGAGGAGCAAAAGTGTCAATATCCATTCCAGCTTCTAATCCTTTTTTGATGTATTCTAAACCATCGGCAAGAGTATATGCTAATTCAATTTCTGGAGTAGCTCCGGCTTCTTGCATATGATAACCAGAGATAGAAATTGAATTGAACTTTGGCATGTTTTCAGAAGTATATTTGAAAATATCAGCGATAATTTTCATAGACGGAGTAGGTGGGTAAATGTAAGTGTTACGCACCATAAATTCCTTTAAGATATCGTTTTGTATAGTTCCTGCAAGTTTATCAGGAGTTACGCCTTGTTCTTCAGCCGCGACAATATAAAATGCTAAAATGGGTAAAACTGCTCCGTTCATAGTCATGGAAACGGACATTTTATCCAACGGAATTTGATCGAACAAAACTTTCATATCTTCCACAGAATCAATGGCAACACCGGCTTTACCAACATCACCTTGAACGCGTTCGTGATCTGAATCGTAACCGCGATGCGTAGCTAAGTCAAATGCAACAGACAATCCTTTTTGTCCTGCAGCTAAGTTTCTTCTGTAAAAAGCATTGCTTTCTTCAGCAGTAGAAAAACCTGCATACTGACGAATAGTCCATGGACGACGAACGTACATTGTAGAGTAAGGTCCGCGTAAATTAGGAGCAATTCCAGCTATAAAATCTTCGTGTAGTTTACTTTCTACCTTTGATTTTTGATTTTTAGATAAACTAATATTTGATATATCTTTTCTACTCATTTTCTAAACGTTCTTGTTCAAGTTTTTCAGCTAATCTTCTTGGTATAATTGGAAGAATTATCGTTTTTTCAGTTCGAGGTCTTACAAAAGGAAATAATTCTAAATCGTTCTTCATAACATCATTTTCATTTGGGATTTTATTAGTTCCTAATAAAACCAACTCACCGCTGTCAAACTGTTCTTGTTCTTTTTGAGCAGATTCAGCAATTTTCTTTTGAATAATGCCTTCATTCAACTGTTTTAAAAATCCGCCACCTTGCTCAATTAACTTGAAAATTTCTAATGCTTTTTCACAAAGTTGTTCTGTGATTGCTTCTATGTAATATGCTCCGTCAGCAATATTTTGAGCTTCTGCCAACTCACTTTCTTGCTGTAAAATCAATAATTGATTGCGAGAAATTCTCTCACCAAATTCATTAGGTTTGTGAAAAATTTCATCATATGCAACATTTGATATTGTGTCTGCTCCCCCTAAAATAGCACTCATACATTCTGATGTAGTTCGCAACATGTTTACGTTGTAATCGTATAAGGTTTTATTGCGAAAACTTGGTTGCGTAAAAATATGAGTTGAGGTGTTTTTTACTCCGTATTGATTTAGGAGTGAAGTCCATAAAATACGAAAAGCACGAAGTTTTGCTATTTCAAAAAAGTAATTGCTTCCTACGGAAAAGTTAAAGTGGATTTTCTCAGCAACACTTTCTCCAAAATGATTTAAATATTCATTGGCATGTGCCAAAGCGTATGCCAATTGCTGAATACTATTCGCTCCTGCATTTTGATATATGGAACTACCCACTCTAATACAATTATCAGTTGAAGAAACTATTTTTTCTAACTGATTATAATCTTCTTTTGAATTTGAAAACCAATTTCCGGTTTTAGCAAGGTTTCCAATAATATCAATATTGAAAAAGCTGTTTTTAGAATTGATAAAATTTGAAATTTCTAACACAAAATCTGAAGATAAAAAGCCAAAATTAAAATAGATTTTGGTTGATGAAGTGTCAATGTTTTCAAGTACTTTTTTATAATTGAAAACTGAATTTGCATAAAACTCGATAGCAGTAGCTCCTCTTTGCAAAGCATCAATTGCTGATTGATTCGCAATTATTTCATCATCAATAAAAATAGATTGACAAATATTAAAACCGTTTTTGGAGAAATCAATTTCTTGATGTGTTTGGTCTTTTTTGGTGTAAAAAGGTTTTACAGTTATGCCTTCATTGGTTTTCCAAAGTAGGGTTTCATTGTAGTCTGCACCTTTTAAATCTACTTGAATTTTTTGTTTCCACTGCTTTGGAGAAACTTTATCAAACTCATCAAATAAATACTTGCTCATTATTTTTTTATGGTATCAAATTCAATAATAAAAATGTCTTCGTTTTCTCTTTTCATTAAATATTTCTCTCGAGCATAGCGTTCAAGCTCTAGAGAATCTTGTAATTTTTGAATGGTTTGCTTGTCTTGCGCTATTTTTTGCTTGTGATATTCAATCCAAGTTTCCAGTTCTTTAATCTCTTTGTTAAACTCTCTATGTGTTAGATAGGAGTTTTCATCTAAAAAAAGCATCCAAATAACAAAGCCTGTTAAAATTAGCAGATATATATTGGTTACAATTTTAAAGAAAGGTTTTTCTTTGAGAGATTTGAAATTCATATTATAAACGATCGCTAATTACTGTACGAACGATATCAATAGCTACAGTATTGTATCTGTCGTTCGGAATGATGATATCGGCAAAGTTTTTAGTTGGTTCAATAAATTCTTGATGCATGGGTTTTAATGTGTCTTTGTATCTATTCAAAACTTCGTCTATATCTCGTCCACGCTCAGTAATATCTCTTCTAATTCTTCTTATTAAACGTTCATCGGCATCTGCATGTACAAAAACTTTAATATCACACAAGTTACGTAATTCTTTGTTGTTAAATATTAAAATACCTTCAACAATAACTACTTTTCTTGGATGTGTAATAATGCTGTCTTTAGTTCTGTTATGAGTAACAAAAGAATATACAGGTTGCTCTATAATTTTATTTTCTTTTAATTCTGATAAATGTTGAACCAATAAATCAAAATCAATAGCTCTTGGATGATCAAAGTTTATTTTTGTTCTTTCTTCATACGTTAGATTATCGGTTGCTTTATAATAAGAATCTTGTGAAATTACACAGACTTCGTCTGGCGGTAGCTCATTAATAATTTGGTTTACAACTGTGGTTTTACCACTTCCGGTTCCACCTGCAATACCGATAATAAATATGTTTTTCATGATTTAAAATTATTGTTACAAATTTAGAAAATTTAAGGCATAAAAAAAGACATCATTTCTGATGTCTTGTTTTGTTTGAGCCGATAGAGGGACTCGAACCCACGACCTGCTGATTACAAATCAGCTGCTCTAGCCAGCTGAGCTATATCGGCTGTTGCTTTTTAAAGCGTGGCAAATATAAAACGTTTTTAAATACTGGCAAATATTTTTTAAAAAATTTGAGTTCTTTTTTTAGTAACTATAAAAGTAGTTTTTTTAAGCCCATCATAAGGTTGCGTTCTAAGATGTCATAACTTCCATCAGATAAGAATAATACTTTAATTTCATTGAATAAATTTTCAATTTCATCTTTTGTATATCCTAGATCAGCTAAAGTAGATTGAATTTTTTGAATACTTGTGTAATCATTGTCTTTTTCGAATTCTGTATGCATTTTTTTGTAGGTTACATCATCAATTTTTGATTTAATGATTTCTAATTCATCATCGGTTTCATCATAATCGGCATTCATGCAATAAATAAAAAGATACGCATGTAATTCCTTTTTTGTCCAATTTGTTGTAATAGTTTTCATAAAATATTGTTTTAAGGTTATTCAAATTTAAATAAGATAAATGCTTTATAACATGATTAATATCATAAAAAAATCTTAGAAAGTTTTAGAAATTTGTTGAAAACTAAAGAGATAAGTAATGAAAAAACGAGCGAGAGTTTCAACAATAATGACCAAAAATTTAATAACAGTTAATTATAATGATGATTTAACTACTGCCGAGGCTCTTTTTAAGGAGCATCACATAAGACATATTCCGGTGGTAAGTGGAGATACTATAATAGGTATGTTGAGTCATACAGATTTAATGCGAGTGAGTTATGCTGATAATTTGGAAGAGGTGGAGTTAGAAGTGGGTACAGTTGTAAATAGTTTATTTACTATAGAACAAGTTATGGCTAAGAAAGTGGTATGTGTATCTTCTGAGGCAACAATTAAAGAAGTTGCAGAAATTTTAGCAGAGCGTGAGTTTCATGCTTTGCCAGTAGTAGAGAATGAAAAGCTAGTGGGAATTGTAACAACAACCGATTTGATTAATTATTTGTTACAACAGTTTCACTAATTTAGTTTTTGGGTTAATAAAAAGGGAAGTTTGTAAACTTCCCTTTTTTATTATATTGTTCAGTTTTAAAAAATCAAATTTTAATGGTTAAAACAGGTATGTTTGAATGGTTTACAAGATCTTCAGAAATGCTTCCTTCAAAGAAATGAGATAATCCTTTACGACCATGTGTAGCCATGACAATTAAATCAATACTTTGCTGATGAGCATACTCTAGAATTCCTTTTTCAACAGTATAGTCAGAAGCATATACCACATCATTAAAAGTGATATCTGTTTCATTGGCTTTTGCTAAAAATTTAGCTACTTTTTCTCTCATTTCTTTTGAGCTTCTAAATTTTCCGTAAGGGGTATTTACATGTAAAAGATGTAGTTTACAATTTAATTTACCTAAAAACTCTTTTGCTTTTTGATAAGGAGCAATATCATCATCAGAAAAGTCACAACCAAATAGAGCCTTACTAAAATCAGTAACTACAGATTTTCCTTTTGTAACAAGTACTGGCACAGAAGAGTTTCTTACTACTTTTTCTGTATTAGAGCCTACGAAAATTTCTTTTAGTCCACTCACACCATGAGATCCCATAACTATTAAAGTGGCGTTTTCATCTCTAGCTAGTTCATTTAGCTCGCTAAAAATTTTATAATGTTTAACTATAGGGGTTACTTTTAATCCTTGTAAATAATCTTTATTTAAAAAGTCTTTAAATTTCTTTTCAGCAATTTTTAAATAAAAGGCAGTTTCTTCTTGTGCATAACTCTGAGATTGAGTTATGACTGCATTTGATAGCTCAAGCATATGAACAACCAAAATTTCTGAATTATGTTTTTTGGCTATGGATGCAGCCGTTTGTAATGCTTTTTCTGAATGGTCTGAGAAATCTACAGGGACAATAATTTTTTTCATGACATTGACTTTAAAATTGTACTATAAAATTACAACTTCTATAATCAACTAACATGATAAAAGTCATTTTTTAGAGCTCTGTAGATAGGTATTTTTGAAGTAAACTAAACAAAATTATGAAACAATTTTTTTTACCTATAGTATCATGGTCTAATGGCGCATTAATGATTGCAGTTTTTGCATTGGTATGTATAATACTTATTACTGCTGTTTTGTTTTTAATTATGGGTGGTAAAAGCAAAAAGTAATATTAATGGCATCCTTTAGCAGCTTCAGTTAATGTGCTAACATTAGTAGGTGGAGATAAAAAAGGGATGCCTAAGCCCAAACCTCTTAAAATAAATAGAATACCAATAAAAACAACTAGTATTGGTATTATTTGCTGAATTCTTTTTCTGAAAACTCCTGTGGCAAAGTTTCCTGCATATACTACTGCAGACATCAAGGGAATTGTTCCTAAGCCAAATAAAGCCATATATATACTTGCTTTTAAAGGTGTTGACATAGCAATGGCTCCGAGGATAGCCATATATACTAAACCGCAAGGTAAGAAACCATTTAGAAAACCAATCGTAAAAAAGGTATCGTTTCTTTTCTTTTTTAATTCTTTTCCTAAAGCAGATTTTAGTTTGATTACCATTCTGCTTAAAGAATCGGTTATTTTTATTTTTTTGAACAGACTTGGTAATATTATAGCCAATATCATTAAAGCACCAGTTATTATTGATACTTGCTGTTGAAATCCAAATAACTGAAATCCTTTTCCTAATAAACCGAATAAAAAACCAATAATTCCGTAAGATATTATTCTACCTAAATGATAACTGATAATTTGAAAGAATTGTTTTACTTGATTAGATCTATCAACAGGTAACATAAAAGCTATAGGTCCGCACATACCTATGCAATGAAAACTTCCTAGTAAACCAAATATGATAGCAGAAAGTAACATGTTAATAGATCAGTTCTTTAGTAACTAAATAGTCTTTATTTTTGTAGTTGAAACTTACTTCAATGTTCCAACGACCACCTAATAAGTTATTCTCAGGCACGAGCAAATATGGATTAGAGATTGATATAGGCAGTTCAAAATCTAACTTTTTATTAGATGGTCTATATAGGAACACTTTACCTTTTATTTCAGTAGGGTTAAAATTACTTGGAAATAAAACTTTTAAACCTTCATTGGTTTTAATCAATTCAACAGGATGCTCTAAGTTTTTTGCGTTTTTTATAGCATCAATATTTTTTTGATAGGATAACTCTTTTTGGTAATATTTTTCTGTTACCAAATCATGATCATAATTTTTGTCGGTTATCATGGTTACTACCATAAACATGATAAACCCTATAAATGCCATAATTGCAATTACTATGCCCGTGCCCCAGTTGAATTTCATAAGTTTTAATTTTAAATTATCTATAACTTCTTGGTCCTAAAAAGCTAGTGGTTGTGGTTTCTATAAGTTTATTACCACTATACACCCCAATCTTAATTTTCATTTTTTCTTTTGTTAATTGAGATTGATGGAGTTCAATAAATAATGAGCCTTCTGCTAATCCTTGTTTAGGAACTTCAAAGTTTTGATGTGTTACTGTTTCTATTTTTCCTTTGTGTGATAGTAATTTGTAGCTTACATCTTCTATTTCATCAACAGTTTTGTTAATGATTTTGTAAGAATACGCGTTACTAATTATTCCGTTTTCTTTATGTTGATATAATTGCCCTGGTAAACGTAATATTCTTGCTTCAACATCATTTCGTAAAAAGAGCATGCCTATTAAAACTCCAACTAAAATGAATAGCACTGCAGAATATCCTTTCATACGAGCTGTAAATTTGAAAGGTGTTTTCTTTTCAATATTATCTATGCTTGCGTAGCGAATCAATCCTTTTGGTAATCCTACTTTTTCCATCATAGTATCGCACTCATCAATACAAGCAGTACAGTTTATACACTCTAATTGTGTTCCGTTTCTAATATCTATGTTAGTAGGACAAACGTATACGCATTGTTTACAATCAATACAATCGCCTTTACCAGTGGTTGCCCTGTCCTCATCCTTTCTGAATTTAGCTCTACCAGTTTCTTTTTCACCTCGTACATAATCATAAGCCACTACGACCGATTGGTTGTCTAATAACACTCCTTGTAATCTACCATACGGACAAGCAATGATACATACTTGCTCTCTAAACCATGCAAAAATGAAATAGAAAACTCCGGTAAAAATTAATAAAGCAATAAATGTATTTAAGTGATTTAAGGGACCATCTGTGATATAACCTAATAATTCATCACTACCAATTATGTAGGCTAAAAAGATATTTGCTATAAAAAAGGAGATAATGAAAAAAGCTGTCCATTTGGTAATCCTCTTTCTAATTTTTTCAGCATTCCAAGGTTGTTTATCGAGTTTTATTTGTTTGTTTCGGTCGCCTTCAATCCAATATTCAATTTTTCTAAAAACCATTTCCATAAAAATGGTTTGCGGACAAATCCATCCGCAGAAAATACGACCAAAAACTACGGTAAATAAAGTGATAAATACCACTCCAATAATCATTGAAATTACCACTAAATGAAAATCTTGTGGCCAAAAAGGAAATCCGAAAATATTGAACTTACGTTCTAAAACGTTGAAAAGTAAAAACTGATTTCCGTTGATTTTAATAAATGGAGCCGAAAATAGTATAACTAATAAAAAGTAACTTACATACGATCTGTATTTATAGAAATTACCACTGGGTTTTTTAGGATACACCCAAGAACGTTTACCTTCTTCATTAATTGTACCAATACTGTCTCTAAACTTTTCATTCTTGGGTGTTTCCATAATCAACTATTAAAAACTAATTTCGGATATTGTTATTCTTCAGTTTGTGTTGTTGCTTGAGTTTCATTTTCTTCTGCGGGTTGTTCTGGAGTAGCTTCAGGTGCTGCACCTTCTTCTACCCATTTATCACCTTGTGGTGCTTTAGGAGCAGCAGGCGTAGTTCCTTGTAAAGACATTACGTAACTGGCTACTTTTTGAATATCGATTGGTTTCAGAGTTTTGTTCCAAGCCACCATTCCTTTTCCATCTCTACCACCGTTATAAATAGTGTGAAAAGCATTTTTAAATCCACCCCCTAAAATCCAGAATTCATCGGTTAGGTTAGGTCCAATACCTCCACCACCATCAGCGGCATGACATGCCACACAGTTTAAGTTAAATACTGCTTTTCCACGCGCTAAATCACTTTCTTCAGTTAATAAAGTAACATTGTTAATGTCAAAAGCATCGGGTGTTGCAGCTTTATACTTTGCTAATTCTATTTTAGCTTGCGCAACTTCTTTTTCATATTCTAATGCTTGATTATCTGCGCCGTAAATATGATATCTTACTAAATACACTACCGCAAAAACCATAGTTATATAGAAAAGATATAACCACCAAGGTGGAAGTGAGTTGTCTAACTCTTTAATTCCATCATAATTATGGTCTAATTCAATATCTGCTTCTTCTTCAATGGCACGAGCTTTCGTCCATTTATTTATAAGTTTTTTAGCCCACGCCCAATTGTCAACTTCTTCAAGAGAAATACCTAATTTTTCCATGGTAAGTTCTTCAGTTTTTTTAAGCGCAGTAACATTTAACCACTCTTTTAAAGCTACCACTAGTATTAAGGCAACTAAGGCAATCCATACTAATGGGTGCTCATATAAGCTAAAAGGATTTTCGTATGATCTGATAGCAGTGATAATTGCCCAAGAGGTAATACCTATAAAAGCAATATATGCTATTGATTGTATATATTTTTTCATTTTAGATACGTATTAATTGTCTAATGGTATTTGGCTAACTTCTTTTATATGCTCTTTTTTAGCTGTGAAAACCCACCAAAAAAGAATTAGAAAAAAGGAAAAGAATATAGTTAGTGAGATGATTGGGTATATTTCTATACCCACAATGCTCTCCATATGATTTTTAACAAATTTCAACATGATTTTTTAGTTTTTTGAACCTAGTTTATCTTGTACATCTTTCACTTTAATATCGGTACCTAAACGTTGTAAATAGGCAATTAAGGCAACTATTTCTCGATCTTTCATTTCAACAAACTCAATACCGTTTTCTGTTGCATATTGTTTGTCTTGCTCATAGGTTTTAGCAAAATCTGGATCGTTATATAAGCTCTCTTGAATTTTTGCACCTTGTGTATCCATACTTTGTTGAGCATTGGCAATTTCCTCATCAGAATAAGGAGACCCAAGAGTAACCATTGTTCTCATTTTATCTTCAGTACCCGATTTGTCAAGTTTATTTCTTAACAACCACTTGTATGATGGCATAATAGAACCAGGTGATGTACTTTGTGGATCGTACATGTGGTTTAAGTGCCAATTGTCATTATACTTACCACCAACTCTTAATAAATCAGGTCCGGTACGTTTACTACCCCATAAGAATGGATGGTCATAAACATATTCACCTGCTTTTGAGTATTCGCCATAACGCTCTACTTCACTACGGAAAGGACGAATCATTTGAGAGTGACAGCTCACACAACCTTCGCGTATATAAATATCTCTACCTTCAATTTCTAAAGGAGAATATGGTTGTACGCTTGAAATAGTTGGGATATTAGATTTTACTAAAATAGTTGGAATAATTTGCACCATTCCACCAATTAAGATAGCTATAGTTGCATAGATGGTTAATTTGATAGGTTTTCTTTCTAACCAAGTGTGCCAACCCTCATTACTTGTTCTGTATGATGGGACCGGAGTTAAAGCTGCTGCTTCAGCTAATTCATCAGTAACGGAACTACCTGCTTTAATAGTTTTAACAAGGTTGTATACCATTACTAATGCACCTAATATGTATAAACTACCCCCAATTGCACGCATCCAATACATTGGAATAATTTCTTGGACTGTTTCTAAGAAGTTACCATACGTCAATGTACCATCTGGATTAAATTGTTTCCACATGAATGCTTGTACAAAACCAGCAACATACATTGGCAAAGCATACATAATAATACCTAATGTACCAATCCAAAAATGGAAGTTTGCCAAACCAGTAGAGTGTAATTTGTTTTTGAACAATCTAGGAACTAACCAGTATAACATACCAAAGGTTAAGAAACCGTTCCAAGCTAGTGCTCCAACGTGTACGTGTGCAATAATCCAATCTGTAAAGTGAGCGATTGCGTTTACGTTTTTTAACGATAGCATTGGTCCTTCAAAAGTTGCCATACCATAACCGGTAATAGCTACTACCATGAATTTTAAAACAGGGTCAACTCTTACCTTATCCCAAGCACCACGCAAGGTTAATAATCCGTTGATCATACCTCCCCAAGACGGAGCGATTAACATTACAGAGAATACAACTCCTAAGTTTTGAGCCCAATCTGGTAACGCAGAATATAATAAGTGATGAGGTCCTGCCCAGATATAAATGAATATTAATGACCAGAAGTGAACAATCGATAACCTGTATGAATACACAGGTCTGTTAGCTGCTTTTGGTACGAAATAATACATCAATCCTAAGAAAGGAGTGGTTAAGAAAAATGCTACAGCATTATGTCCGTACCACCATTGTACCAAAGCATCTTGTACACCAGCATATACTGAATAACTCTTCATGCCAGATAATGACACTGGTAATTCTAAACTATTAAAAATGTGTAATACTGCAACTGTTACAAATGTTGCTAAGTAAAACCAGATAGCTACGTATAAGTGTCGTTGACGTCTTTTTAAAATGGTCCAAATCATGTTTACACCAAAAGCTACCCAAACTACTGCAATGGCAAGATCTATAGGCCATTCTAATTCAGCGTATTCTTTGGAAGTAGTGTATCCTAAAGGTAAGGTGATAGCTGCGGCAACGATAATAAGTTGCCACCCCCAAAAGTTTAAGTTACTTAAAAAATCATTAGCCATTCTTGTTTTTAACAAGCGTTGAAGTGAATAATAAACTCCGGCAAAAATTGCATTTCCTACAAAGGCAAAAATTACTGCATTTGTGTGTAGTGGGCGTAATCGACCAAAACTTAACCATGAAATTCCTTCAGTTAAATTCGGAAACAAGAACATGTAAGCTAGAAGTAACCCTACTGAAAAGCCAACAATTCCCCAAAGCATTGTAGCGTAAACGAATTTTTTTACGATTTTGTTATCGTAATAAAATTGTTGCATTTCCATATTGAATTGATTTTAGTTATTAATTAGTTAATTTTTCTCTTCTTTTATAAGTTCATCATCAAACAGCATTCTAACTGATGGAGTATAGGTGTCATCAAACTGACCCTTTTTTACAGAAATGATAAATACTATAAAAAACAGTACAGCTACTATAATGCTAATGGTAAGTAATAGATAGATTACGCTCATTTTTATTGCCTGATAATTACAACATCAAAAGTAGGTTTGCTTTACTGTTTAAAACATGATATTTGTCATGTTTGAATTTTTTATAAAAGAAAAAACTCGAGGCTAAAACCTCGAGTTTTTAAATCTTAAATAGTCATGGAAAAGAGTTTGGTTTCTGGTTTTTGTTTTTGGAGCCTTACATCAAAAGCCATACATATATTCCGAACAAAAGGTTTTGCTTTTTCTTCAACAATCAAGTGGTTATTGTTAATTTCTAATAGATGATCTTGTTTCATTTCTTTTAATAAATCAATAGACTGATCAAGGAAACCAAACGATTCATTTTTATCTTTCCAAGAAGTGGAAAAATGACACATAATATTTAAAATGTGTTTTCTAACAACTAAATCTTCCTCTGTTAAAACGTGTCCTCTAAATACAGGAATTTCTCCTGAATTTACCATTTGCTGATATTCTTTTACTGTTTTTACATTTTGAGCAAACCCATACCAAGAATCTGAAATTGCTGACATTCCTAAACCAATCATTAGTTGAGTTTTATTGGCAGTATAACCCATGAAATTTCTATGTAGGGTTTTGGTTTGAGTAGCTTCATACAAACTATCGGTTGGTAACGCAAAATGATCCATTCCAATTTCAACGTAGCCCAAATCTGCAAAAAGTTGCTTTCCAATTTCATAGAGTTCTCTCTTTTCTTCGTCTTTGGGTAAATCTTCTTCATTAAATCCACGTTGCCCAACACCTTTTACCCACGGAACATGAGCGTAACTGTAAAAAGAAATTCTATCAGGTTTTAATAATTTGGTTTTGTTAATGGTATCAATAACATTTTCTTTTGTTTGAAATGGAAGCCCGAAAATTAAATCGTGACTTACCGATGTATATCCAATTTCTCTTGCCCAATTCGTTACGTTTTCAACATTTTCAAAAGGCTGAATTCTATGAATGGCTTCTTGAACTTTTAGATCATAATCTTGTACGCCAAAGCTAACGCGTGTAAAACCTAAATTGAACAAAGTTTGTAAATGTTCTTTTGTGGTATTGTTTGGATGGCCTTCAAAACTAAACTCATGATTTGGATGTTTTTTAGCATTTGCTAATAATCCGTTGATTAGCTTCTGTAGATTTTCTGCTGAAAAGAAAGTAGGTGTGCCACCGCCCAAATGAATTTCTTTTATGATGGGTTTTTCATCAACCAGATCAATGTATAATTTCCATTCTTTTAAAAGAGTGTCGATATAATCTTCTTCTACTTCGTGGCGTTTGGTAATATGTTTATGGCACGCACAAAACGTACATAAACTCTCACAAAATGGTAAATGAATGTATAAGCTAATTCCTTCGGAAGTATTGCTTTCGTAAAACGATTTTTTAAAACTTTCAATCCATTTTTCTTTAGAAAAAGTGGTGCTGTCCCAATACGGAACGGTAGGGTAACTTGTATAACGCGGTCCCGGAACGTTGTATTTTTGTATAAGTGAACTCATGTTCTTGTTGTAATTTCTTGATTCTTTTGAGTTGGCTCTTAAGCTAATTCCAAAGCTATTTGTATCATTTCTTTAAAGGTTTGTTCTCGCTCATCAGCAGTGGTTCTTTCACCAGTAACCAAACTGTCGGAAATGGTTAAAATAGACAGTGCATTTACGTTGTGTTTAGCAGCAACGGTGTACAACCCGTTGGTTTCCATTTCAACACATAAAACTCCGTAATCTGCCCATTTTTTATAACTTTCAAATTCATCGGCATAAAATTCATCAGAACTTAGAATATTACCAGCTTTCAAAGGAATATTTTTCTTTTTAGCAGCCTCAACAGCTTTTTGAAATAACTCAAAACTGGCAGTAGGAGCGAAGTCAGCACCATTAAAACGAATAGTGTTTAACCCTGAGTTGGTTGAAGCTGCCATGGCAATAACTATATCTCTTATTTTCACATCTTTTTGATACGAACCAGCAGAGCCTACACGAATTAAATTTTTAACACCGTAATCATTAATTAATTCATGGCAATAAATTAATGAAGATGGAATTCCCATACCTGTTCCTTGTACCGATACTCTTTTACCTTTATACATTCCGGTATAACCTAACATTCCTCTCACTTCATTATAACAAACCGGATTTTCTAAAAAAGTTTCAGCAATCCATTTAGCACGCATTGGATCTCCGGGTAATAAAACGGTTTCGGCTATTTCTCCTTTTTTTGCTTCAATATGTACGCTCATAATTTTTTTGTAGTTTAATAATGAATTAGATTAGTATTGGTTTTTATCAGCAATACCAGTGGTTACCAATGCTACACCTGATGAGGTTCCAAGGCGAGTAACGCCCATTTCTATATATTTTAATGCGGTTTCTAAATCACGAATACCACCCGCAGCTTTTATTTGTGCTTCACCATCAACAATACTATTCATAATTGCAACATCTTCAAAAGTTGCTCCTCCGGTTCCAAATCCAGTTGAGGTTTTTACAAAATCGGCATTTGCGTTCAAGCATAGTTGACACGCTAATTCAATTTCTTTTTTAGTTAGGTAACAATTCTCTAAAATCACTTTTAAAACATTGTCACCAATAGCTTCTTTAATTTGTGCAATTTCTTGCTCAACATATTCATTGTCGCCAGATTTTAACATGCCTACATTGATTACCATGTCAATTTCATTGGCACCATTTTCAATACATTTTTTAGCTTCAAAAACTTTAGCTTCGGTACTCATGGCGCCTAACGGAAAACCGATAACAGCAGCTACTTTTACAGTAGTGTTTTTAAGTTGTTCTTTGGCTAGTGGAACGTAGCATCCGTTAACGCAAACTGCATAAAAATGATGTTGTGCTGCTTCATTGCAAAGTTGAATTATGTCTTGCTCAGTAGCAGTTGGTTTTAATAAAGTATGATCTATATAACGTTGAATTTTCATAAGTCTAATTAAGTTTTTTTCCGATTAGATTAGTGCTGATTGTAGTAAATACCACAATACTGATTGAACTTAAAGGCATCAAAATTGCTGCAACTACAGGAGTTAGCTGTCCAGTAACAGCAAAATATAAGCCAATAATATTATACACTAAAGATAGTAAAAAACAATATTTAACGATTCTAACAGCTTTTTTTGCAGCTACTATATAATTATCAATCTGGTTGAATTTTTGAGCATCTAAAATGGCATCGCAAGCAGGGGAGAAGACGTTGATGTTTTCTGATAAAGCAATTCCCACATTACTTTGTGCTAAAGCTCCAGCATCGTTCAATCCGTCTCCAATCATTCCAACGCTGAAATTTTCTTTTTGTAGTTGCGCTACATAATTTAATTTATCTTCTGATTTTTGATTGAAAAGAAGTTGTGTATTGTTTGGTAAAATATTGGTTAAATATTTTTTCTCTCCTTCGTTATCACCAGAAACGACAGCTAGTTTAAAGTGTTTTGAAAGTTTATCGAATAATTTTTTTACACCTTCTCTATAGCTATTTTTAAATACATACTTTCCTTTGTAAGTGTTGTTGATGCTTAGATGAACAGATGTATCTAAATTATTCACTTCATTAGCATTTGTAACAAAAGATGAAGAGCCTACTTTTATACGAGTATCTTGATAGTTACCTTCTAATCCTTTGCCAATGTGTTCTTGAAAATTTTCAACAGGTATTGCCGAAACTTCTTCTAATGAATTGTATAAATTTCTACTTAAAGGATGGTTAGAAGCTCTTAATAAGCTTTTTAAAATCGATTTTTCTTCGGATTTTATTTCTTTACCTTGATACTCAATATTGTTTTTAGCGTTAGTGGTTAGTGTACCGGTTTTATCAAAAATTAAATAGTTTAATTGGGCTAATTGCTCAACCACCAAGGCATTTTTAAGATAGAATTTTAGCTTACCAAAAATACGAAGCATATTTCCCATAGTAAAAGGCGCAGCTAATGCTATGGCACACGGACAAGCAATAATCAATACAGCTGTAAAAACATTCAATGCCTTGGATGCATCAACATACAGCCAAAAAGAAGTTGCAATTATAGCAATAGTTAACACAGCGATAGTAAAATGCTGACTAATACTATCGGTTAAATTTTTAAAAGTTGATGTTTTATCTTTTTGAAAAACATCGTTGCTCCATAATTGTGTTAGGTAGCTTTGAGAAACAGAATTTAACACTTCAATTTCAATAACATCACCCATTTGTTTTCCTCCGGCAAAAACTTTGTCTCCCGATTTTTTCGCAACTGGATCAGCTTCACCTGTGACAAAGCTATAGTCTATTTGTGCATTACCGTTGATTAGAATTCCGTCTGTTGGAATTAATTCCTGACTTCTAATCAATAATCTATCACCTTTTTCAACATCATAAATTTGTATGTTTTCTTCCGATTGATCTTTATTTATTTTTGTAACCGCAATTGGAAAGTACGATTTATAATCACGCTCAAACGATAAGAAGTTATAGGTTTTCTGCTGAAAGAATTTTCCGAGTAATAAAAAGAAAACCAATCCGGTTAAACTATCGAGAAAACCAGATCCTAGATCAAAAATAATTTCGGCTGAACTTCTGATAAATAAAACTGAAATCCCTAAGGCAATAGGTACATCAATATTTAAAATTTTATTTTTTAATCCTTTATAGGCCGATACAAAATAGTCTTGAGCAGCATAAAAAACTACAGGTAAAGAAAAAGCAAACATGATCCAACGAAAAACATGCTTGAACTTTTCTAGCCAAAATTCATTTACTTCAAAATACTCAGGAAATGACAGTAGCATTACATTTCCAAACGCAAATCCTGCAACGCCTAACTTGTAAATTAAGCTTCTATCAACTTTCTTTTTACCAACTTCATAATCTTCTAAACTGATATAAGGTTCGTATCCAATAGAACTTAACAGTAAAACAATATTTTTTAAGGAAGTTTTTTCAGAATTATAAGCAACTCTCACTGTTTTTTTTGGAAAATTAACCTGCGAGTTACTTACGTTATCATTGAGTTTATGTAGGTTTTCAAGTACCCAAATACAAGAGCTACAATGAATATGCGGAATGTAAAGCGTAGCTATTTGTGTGTTACCATCATCAAAATCTAGCAGTTTTTTTGCAATTTCTTCATTGTCTAAAAAATCATATTTCCCCTTAATTTCTTGTGGAACAGCTCCCGGATTGTTTTGGAAATCATAATAACAAGTCAACTCATTTTCTGCGAAAATCTCATACACAGTTTTACAGCCATTACAGCAGAAAAACTTGTCTTCTATTTGTATTGATTCATCATTACAATCGTTACCGCAATGATAACATTGTGTAGTTTTCATATTTACTCTTTTGCCTGTAACAAAAGTCACAAAAACTGTAAGTTTAAAATATGATATTTGTCATGTTATTCGATTTAACAATAGTTACTTTTGATAGTAGAAAGGCACAATAATATGGGTAAATGTGAACAATGTGGTATTCGGCAATTAAATGCTTTTAAAGAATTGACTAAGGATGAATTGATTCGTTTGTCATTATGTAAATCATCTAAAGAAATAAAAAAAGGAGAAGTTCTTTTTGATGAAGGAGAGCATATAAACGGTTTATATTGTGTGAGAAATGGTGTTTGTAAAGTTTCTAAAATGAGTGATAATGGTAAAGATCAAATTATCAACTTAATAAAAAAAGGAGATTTAATAGGGGAACGTAGTTTAATAAGTAATGAGTCTTCAAATTTAAAAGCGGTTGCTTTAAACGATGTTGAGGTGTGTTTTATACCCAAAGAAGAAGTGATAAAAAATCTTCAAAGAAATCCGAATTTTACTATGGGTATGATGCAGAAATTAGCATTGTCTTTAAAAAATGCAGATAATATTATTGTTGATATGGCCCAAAAAACTGTAAAACAGCGATTAGCAGTAACATTATTATACCTGCATGAGAATTTTAAAACAGAAGAAGGAATAAACTCTATTCATCTCACCCGAGAAGATATAGCTAATATTATTGGTACTGCAACTGAGTCAGCAATCAGATTGTTATCTGAATTCAAGAAAAACAACCTGATTGATTTAAAAGGAAAAGAAATTTTTGTGTTGAATATACCAAAATTAAAAATTTTAGCTGAGGGTTTATAAAAGTTAAGTCGGGATGAGAGGATTCGAACCTCCGATCTCTGGTCCCCCAGACCAGCACTTTAACCGGACTAAGCTACATCCCGAGTGAAGGCAAATATAAAAAAAGCTCTGAAAAAAATGGATTTAAAATTTTAAAATTAAAATTTGTGTTTCCATTCAGAGGAAAACAAATTTGTTAATAAAATTACCGCCATGAATTTCAACAACATTATTATGCTAATTTTTAGCGTTTGTTCCAAACAAGTTGTTTTCTTAAAACTACTAATTTTAAGAATTATTTAAAGCTTTTTTGTAAGTAGATAAACAACGTTCTCTGGCAAAGCTATGGTCAACCATAGGTTCTGGATATGTTAGCTCTTGAAACTCTGGAACCCATTTTTTGATATATTGTAAATCTTTATCAAACTTTTTTATTTGGGTAGTAGGATTAAAAATTCTGAAGTAAGGAGCAGCATCTACGCCGCTACCTGCTACCCACTGCCAGTTTCCTATATTGCTTGCTAATTCAAAATCTAGAAGTTTTTCTGCAAAATAGGCTTCACCCCAACGCCAATCTATAAGTAAATGTTTACATAAAAAACTACCTACTAACATTCGTACTCGGTTATGCATATAGCCGGTGCTGTTAAGTTGACGCATTCCGGCATCTACTAATGGATATCCGGTTTTTCCATGTTTCCATTTTTCAAACTCCTTTTCATTATTCCTCCATTTTATATGATCGTATTCGGGTTTGAACGCTTCAGTAACCGTTTTAGGAAAATGCCACAGGATTTGCATAAAAAACTCTCGCCAAATAAGCTCTTTTAAAAAAGTATTGTTTTTACTTTTTTGAGCGTTATCAACAGCTTTTCTAACAGAAATAGTTCCAAAACGAAGGTGGGGTCCTATATGAGAAGTTCCGTTTATAGCTGGGAAATCTCGGGTTTCCTCATAATTTTCTATTAAATGAGAGTTGATATTAAAATTGGGGATTTTGATGTTTGATTCTTGGAAACCGATTTCCTCTAACGATAAGAGTTGTGGTTTTTCAACTAAAGCTAAATTTTTTAATAAATTTTCTGAAGAATAAAAAGTAGGTTTTTGTTTGTTAAAAATAGATAACCATTTTTTTGAATAAGGAGTGTATACTCTGTACGGTGTTCCATCATCTTTTACAACTTCTTTTTTTTCAAAAATTACCTGATCTTTATATGAATAAAATTCAATACTTTGAGAGTTTAAAAAATTTTCAATTTCTTTATCTCTTTTATAAGCATACGGTTCATAGTCTTTATTGGTGTAAACAGCATTTATTTTAAACTTTTTGGTAAGAGTTTGAAAAACTTCTTTAGGAGTACCATGGTGTGTGGTTAAACCGCTATTATGTTTTAGTAAGACCGAATTAATTTTTAAAAGCTGTTGATGAATAAAACCTACTCGAGCATCGTTTTTTGGAAGTTGTTCTAAAATATTTTTATCAAAAATAAATATAGGTAGTATTTTACTGTCTGATTGTAAAGCCTTAAACAAACCATGGTTGTCTTCTAGTCTTAAATCACGACGAAACCAAAAAATAGATATACTATCCATTATATTCTCCAAAAAGTTCAATTAATTTGTTTTTACGGTATTCGAAAATTTCTTCCAATTTAGGTTTTACTAATATTGGATGTATGATTTGTCCAAGAATACCTAAGGGAAGTTTGTAATCAATAATATCTTCCATTTCAACACCTCCATCAATTGGTTTTATAAAGTGTTTGTGATGCCAAAGCGAGTATGGGCCAAAACGCTGCTCATCAACAAAATAGTTTTTATCAACTACGTGTGTGATTTCTGTAACCCATTTTGTTTTTATACCTAAAACAGGAGTAACTATATATTGAATTATTTGACCAGGATACATTTTTCGTTCTGCTCCAGATAAAATGTTAAACCCCATATAGTTTGGAGTAATAACTTTTAAATTCTTAGGGTCAGATAAAAAATCCCAAGCTTTATCAACACTAATTGGTAATTTTTGTTTCTTATGTAGTTGGTAAATTTTCATTAGTTGTAAATTAAGATGTAGAAATTTAGAGATATTGCTATAGCAAGCCAAATAATGTATGGGGCTAATAAAAATCGTAGTTTTTTTACTTCATTTTTAAAATTTAAAAAAAAGTATAAGATAGTAGCAAAAAGAAAAAAGAGTATAAATAAACCAGCTAATATTAAATGTTGATTAAAAAAAATGTAGTTCCAACTAATATTTAATATTATTTGTAAGGCATAAATTACATAAGTTTTTTTTGAAGAATTTTTATTAAATAAATGTGATGAATACAAAGAGAAGCAAATCATTATACACACCCAAGTGGTTCCAAAAACCCAACCAGGTGGTGTCCATGGTGCTTTGTTTAAGCTTAAATACCACTTTTGTTGAGGACCATTATCCATTAATACAGTCCCAATATATAAACACAAAAGGTTTATTACTAAAAATAGAAAGAAAAGCTTACCTTTTTTAGTAAACATTTATTGTAAGTATTTGGTAATTTTTTTACTTTGAGGTTTGGTAATTGAGTACCAATAATCTATTAAATTACCATTTTCATCTACCAAATATTTTTGAAAATTCCACTTTACTGATGAGTTTTTGTTACCATTTAAATCTTTATCAGTTAAAAATTTATACAATGGATGTTGATTGTCTCCTTTTACATCAACTTTTTCGGTAATAGGAAATGTTACTCCATAATTAACCTGACAAAATTCTTGTATTTCAGAGGAAGTTCCGGGTTCTTGTCCTCCAAATTGATTGCATGGAACACCAATAACCACAAGTTTTTCACTATATTCATCAGAAAGCTTTTGTAAACCTTCATATTGAGGAGTAAAACCACATTTAGAAGCCACGTTTACAAATAAAATTTTCTTTCCTTGATAATCAGAAAAATTTATTTCTTTACCTTGTAAAGTGTTAATTTTTACATTGTATACAGACATATTAGTGGTGTTTTTATTGGTTTGTGATTTACAAGAGTAAAGAGATAATATTAAAAACGGTAGTACATATAAAGTTTTCATATAGCAAGGGTTTATATCATTGAAATCAAATGATATATAGTTACAGTTACTTTTTAAAGTAGAGTACGGTTTACTTTACTCTTTTGTTTTAAAAAAATTACTTAAGTTTTTGATGAAGAAGTAAAGAAAAATTTAGTTAACAAAAATTCTTTACTTCCTCTAACAATACTTAATTTTTTCAAAATTTATTCTGTTAATGGTTTTCCTTTTAATCTTTTTTCTATTCGCTGCTTAATAGCAGTAAGACGTTTCATAATATCCATTATTTCATTGTCTTTTGTTTTTTTATAAACCTCGTTTAAAGATAAAATCAAATCTTTAGCTTCTCTTGAAGCTAAAATTCGATCGCTAGTGGTTGGAAATTTTAACTTTCTATTTTCAAATTCAAGGGCTTTTTCAATGATTGACATAATTCTATTAAATTAAATTCAACAATTTCACTTATTTTCTAAACTAATAGTTAGTTAGGTTTTTTGCTATTTAAAAATGGGGATTTGCAAATGTAGGGGAATGGATTAATTTTTTTTGCAAACAACCATAAATTTCAATAATCTACTTATTGATTTTTTCTATGTATATTGATTGTATAACAATCAAAAGTTTTAAGAATGTAGGGTAGAGTTTTAAGGAAAAATTTACTACTGATAAAAATCAACAGTAAATCAAATATATAAAAACTTTTTACATTATTCATAATATATTAAGATTTTGATGTTATTTTTTTGTTAATTCATTAATTAATCCGCTAAAAACAAATCCATGAAAAGGAAAAACCGTATACCAGTACATTCTGCCTAACAAACCTTTAGGTCTAAAAACGGCTCTTTGGTATAGTCTGTTCTTTACAATTTTAAACTCTAACCAAGCTTCACCGGGTAATTTCATTTCAGCAAAGAGTAACAATCTCATTTCTGTTTTATTTGCATATAAAACTCTCCAAAAATCTAAAGGATCTCCTGCTTCTAGATAATTTGAGTGTGTTCTTCCTCTTCTTAATCCAACACCTCCAAATACTTTATCAATAATTCCTCTTATTTTCCATAACCAATTAAATTTGTACCAACCGTTTTCTCCACCAATTGACCAAATTTTTGTTAGTGTATAATTTAGGTCGTTAACTTCTCTAAACCTTACATCTTTATAACAGCCAAATTGAGGTAGCTGAATGTGCTTGGATAATTGATCTTTAAATACACCACTGCTTATAGCATCTTTCCAACTTGATATAACTTCACTTTGTTCAATTTTTTGAAATGCTAATGATACTGCTTCCTTATAGGAAATGGGCTCAATATTTAAAATATAGTTAATGTTGCTTTTTTTACCTATAACTTCCACTTTAAGACTGTCTACTAAAGTTTGGGCTAATTTAAAAGTAGTTGAGGTGACAAAATATAGCCAATATGAAGATAATCGGGGAGATAAAATTGGAAGCGTTATAATATGCCGTTTTAAATTTCTTACTTCAGCAAATTGTAACAGCATTTGTTTATAGGTTAAAACTTCTGGCCCCACAATATCATAATACTTATTGTATAGATTTTCCTTTAATAAAGCGTTTGTTAAAAAGCTAATAACATCTCTTATTGCTATGGGTTGTGTTTTGGTATTTAACCATTTAGGAGCCACCATAATGGGAAGCTTTTCAACAATATCTCTAATTATTTCAAAAGAAGAACTACCGCTACCTACTATTATTCCAGCTCTGAAGGTGGTAAGGGCATACTTTTTTGAAGCTAATGTTTTCTCAACATTTAACCTTGAACGTAAATGTGTTGACAAGATATTATCATTTACAATACCACTTAAGTAAATAACTTGTTGGCAAGTTGTTTTTTCAACTAAAGCTTTAAAATTATATGCACATTGTATTTCTTTAGCTTCAAAATTTCCTTTTGAAGAAGTCATGGAATGAATTAGATAATAAGCTACATCTATATCTTTTGGAAATTGAATATTAGAAGTGTTTAAAAAATCAACTTTTAAGAACGCGATATTACCTAAACTTTGAATTTCATCGGGTATCCTGTTTAAATCTCTAACACAGCAGGTTAATTCATGCTTTTCTTCATGAAGCTTTATGATTAAGCGTTTTGCTATATAACCAGTTGTACCTGTGATAAGAATTTTCATCTAAAACAATAGTTGTTTAACAAATATAATAAAAAATTAAACAAAATTAATTTAGATTTCAAATTGAACAATGAATAAAAAAACATCAGATAAAAATATTAGTCTGAATAGTTTAAGTTAAATTCCAAACCAATGGTAATACATAATAAACAATTAGGGTTAGTATAATAATTGACGCTAAGTTCATCCAGACTCCTTTTTTAACCATGTCTTCAATTTTTAAATAACCTGAGCCAAAAACCACAGCATTAGGAGGGGTAGCTACAGGTAGCATAAATGCACATGAAGCAGCAACAGTAGCACTTACCAATAAAATATAAGGATGAACATTGATAACAGGAGCTAACGAAACCAATATAGGTAATAGCATTGCTGTGGTGGCCATGTTTGAAGTAATTTCTGTTAAAAAATTTACAGAAGCAATTAAAATAAATACAATAATAAAAATAGAAATACCATTTAAACTTGTTAATTGGCTACCAATCCAATTTGCTAAACCACTTGATTCAAAACCAAGCGCTAATGCCATTCCTCCTCCAAAAAGGAGTAAAATTCCCCAAGGTAATTTTACTGTATCTTCCCAAGAAATTAATGGTTGATATTTTTTTCTGCTTGGAATTAAAAATAGAATTACAGAAGCTATCATAGCGATAATGGTATCATCTATAGCTGGAAACCATTTTGATAATAAAAAGGATCTGCAAATCCAAGCTAGTGCAGTAAAAGAGAATACAGTTAAAATAGCTTTTTCTTCGTATGTCATTTTGCCTAATTCATTTAGTTGTTTTTCTATTTCATTTTTTCCTCCAGGAAAACTTTTCTGCTTGAATTTAAATGCATAACGTGTTAGATAAGTCCAACAAATAAACAATAGAATTATACTTATAGGTAATCCAAAAATAAACCACTGATAAAAAGTTATTTCTGTGTGATATGTTTTTTCAACAACTCCTGCTAAAACCAAATTAGGTGGTGTACCAATAAGAGTTGCCATACCGCCAATAGATGCGCTGTAAGCAATTGCCAGCATTAATGCTTTTCCGAATGTTAAATTTTCATCTTCTTTCGTTTTAGGATTGTCTTTTAGTTGCGCAATTATTGCCATACCTACTGGTAAAATCATTACAGCAGTTGCTGTGTTTGATATCCACATTGATAAGAAAGCAGTGGCTATCATAAAGCCCAATATTATTCTGTTCACGTTAGTGCCTACTATTTTAATAATAGTAAGAGCAATACGTTTGTGTAAGTTCCATTTTTCAATAGCAATAGCCAATATAAAACCCCCTATAAATAGAAAAATATATTTATGGCCGTAAGAAGCAGTGGTGGAACTTAGTGTCATACCACCAGTTAAAGGAAATAAAACTATAGGAAGTAAAGCCGTAACTGAAATTGAAGTAGCTTCAGTAATCCACCAAATTGCTATCCATAGGGTGGAAGCAAGAATTGCATTGGCAGGCATGCTTAAGCCTTCAGGGTGGAAAAATAATTTAATTACTATAAACAATATAGGTCCTAAAAACAATCCTATTTTTTTACTTGATATATTCATTTTTATGTTGAGTTTACTTTATCCCAAAAAACCACCTTTTTTTAAGGTGGTATATTTTTTGTTTTTATGATGATTAACTTATTTGCCCATTCATGTTTAAGTTAAATTATTTAATCTATTAAAAAAGTAATATTTTTTTATTTAAAAAGTAAATCAGCAGCATTTTCTGAAGCTTTAACAAAGTCATGATCAGCATTTTCAACAATGTCAAAGTTCCAATTAAAAGGAATTTGATTTTCTTCTGATAATGTTTTACTGTATTCAAAAAAGTTAACAGCACGTTCTTTTCTATGTAATCCCTGAGCATCTGCAAATTCATTGTGTCTTAAACTTGATGCATTAGGATCATCATCATTATCACCAACTTGCACATAGATTTGTTTTGAAAATAAGTTAACTAAGGATATGTCTGTAAGAGGGGATTCATCAAATCCATAAGGAAATTTAACAGCAACATTTGGAAAAGTATACCAACCAGATGCAGAAGTTACCATTTTATTTATTCTTGCGTTGGGTTTAAACATTATAAAACGGTGAGAAAACTGCCCTCCACCCGAATGTCCGAATACGCTATACGTAGGATTTTCATTTTTTAACAATTTCTTAGTATGATCAAATAAAGGTTCAATAATAGAAAATGCCCATTCGTTTTCATGATTTAAAGATTCTACAGTAGGGTTATCACCATCTACAAAGACATTTCCTAAATTATAGCCATCTCCTCCAGGAAAACTCTCTTTAGTAAACTCTGGAGTGATAACAATAAAACCGAATTCATTTGCTTTTGAAATCATAGCGTCTCTATATTCATCAGCATTTCTTTGAGCTCCATGGAAAACAAATAATAGGGGAGTTGTGGTAGTAATGTTTTGAGGAATATAGTAGTAAACATTTAAGGAAGTGTTTACTTCTGTTGATTTATAATTATAAGTAAATACTCCAGCTCCTTTTTCTAAATTAATGTCTGTTGGTAGGTCAGTTGCTGGAGTACCTGATTCATCTTTGCTGCAAGAAACCAACAGTACAATGAAAGAAATAAATAGGGTTAGTTTTTTAATTTTCATAATTTTTATGTTTTAAAAGAATTAGTTATAGATGAGGCAAAAGAAAATCAAAATTCAATACATTAGCAATACCAATTATTACAAAAAATGAATACCAATAATAAATTTGTAATTGAAAGAATACAAAAAGCATTCAACATTCAAAAGAAAATAAAACCACAGAATAAGTACATAGTACTTTATAGGTCAATAAAGCAATGTATTGTTGATGTAGAGTTACCCCATAATTGGCTATTACCAGCAACGAGGATCTTGGCTGAAGAGTTGGACTTGTCAAGAACAACTGTTATTAAAGCTTATGAGCTATTGCTACTTGAAAAGCTTATTATTTCAAAAAAGGGCTCAGGGAACCGTATTAATTATGATCGTGCTATCACAGACATTGAGGATTC
This sequence comes from Tenacibaculum sp. IB213877, assembly GCF_034043975.1. NCBI lineage: Bacteria > Pseudomonadati > Bacteroidota > Flavobacteriia > Flavobacteriales > Flavobacteriaceae > Tenacibaculum > Tenacibaculum sp. IB213877. Next base: position 89,950 of record NZ_JAXCHH010000010.1, read on the forward strand.
TGAAAAAACAAAAGTTTTAAACGAAAACTTATACCCGGTAATTTCTCAAAAGGGAAAATCTTATTTGGAAAATATACCTCTTATTAATAGACAGCCTAATACAAGTATAGCTTTTAGACCTGGGTTGCCTCCTCTAGATGTTTTTCCTGTGAATCAATGGAAAAAATTACTAAATACTTATTGGCGTCATATAAAATCATCAGGACTTTCTTACTCTCAATCAACAGGAGTTAAAGAATTAAAAAAAAGTATAGCTAATTATTTAAATGTAAGTAGAAATATTAAATGCAATCCAGAACAAATTGTTATTGTTTCAGGCTCATTACAGTCATTATATTTAATTACTAATGCTTTAATTGATAAGGGAGATTCTGTTGTGTTGGAAAATCCTGTTTTTCCAAATGTTCATTCTATTTTTAAAAGTTCTCAAGCTAATTTACTGCCCATTAATTTGGATCATGAAGGAATAAGTATAGACCAAATGAATGCATTAGTTGAGAAGAAACCGAAAATTATACATGTTACTCCATCTAATCATTATCCGTTAGGTGTCCAAATGAGCTTAAAAAGGCGTAAAGAACTATTGCAATGGGCATCAAAAAATAAAAGTTTTATTATAGAAAATGATTACGAGAATGAGATAGCAAATTCGTTTAAAAATATTCCTACTATCTATAGTTTAGATACAGAAGATAGAACCATTTATATGGGAACATTTAATAGGTTGTTGCATCCTTCAATCCGATTAGGCTATATGGTTGTGCCAAAATATCTAGTAAGTACTATAGAAGCATTACAAGAACACTCTCATCGTTTTATATCTCCATCTATTCAGGTGGTTATGAATCAGTTTATTGAAAAAAATTATTTATACAAACACATTAAAACAAGCATAGAAGTTGCAAAAGAGAGATATGATTTGTTTATATCTGAGTTTGAATTGGTAAGTAAAAACATGTTTATACAACAAAAACCTTTTTCTAGTTTTCATTTAATAGCTTATTTCAAATACTCAGCAACAGAAGAAGATGAGACAGAAATTATAAAAAAACTTACAGAGCACGATGTAATAGCTTTTCCTTTAAGTAAATGCTATATTACGTCTAAAAAAGAGTACGGATTAATTTTAGGATATTCATCAGTAAGACCAACAGTTTTAAAACAAAAAATTAAAAAAATAGCTAGTTTTATATAAACACTATTTAAAGCAAAAATTTCCCAATTATATAGAGTGCATATTTATATTTTTTTATTATTTAATTTTCAATTCAAATTTTTATTAATAGTTAAAAAAAGCGCGGTTTTTTTATAAAACCTTTAAATTTTTATACAAAAATAAAATTGGTATTATTCTTTTTTTAATATTGGTATCTTTTGTTGCGCTCAAACTCCGCTAGTTTTGAAACTACATAATACATTTAATTAAAATCCCAATTAAAATGAAAATCAAAAATTTTTTCTCTAGATCTTTATATCTAGGATTACTCTTAATTACTATTTTTTCTTGTTCTACAGAAGATGTATTACCAATACTTGTAGAGGTGGATACTAGTGAGACAAGTTTGCCTGAAGAAAATGGCGCAATTACAGTAACAGCAACTATAAATGGTGCTGCTGCTGATGAAATTATGATACCTTTAGTTATACAAGGTACAGCAACTACCAATGTAGATTATACTATATCATCAACAAAAATGGTAATAAATAAAGGCGAAAGCTCAGGTCAAATTACTATAAATAGTATACAAGATGAAGATGTAGAAGGAATTGAAACTATTGAATTAAGTTTAGGTACCACAAGTAATGTAATTATAAATTCAGCATACAATATTAATATTTCTCTTATTGATGATGATACTTTTGTAGATTCAGATAATGATGGTTTTATAGATGCAGAAGATGATTGTCCGCAAACTCCAGGAGCATTTAATGGGTGCCCTTTTTCATTAATTATTAACGAAATCTTATATGATCCTGCTTCAGGTTCAGCAGGAGATGCTAATGGTGATGGTACTAGAGATGCAAATGAAGATGAATTTATTGAATTTTATAATAATTCTGGTACAGCACTAGATATTTCAGGGTATACTATTTCAGATAGAGCTGAAGTAAGACACACATTTCCACAAGGTACAGTTATTCCAAATAATGGAGTGTTAGTGTTGTTTGGAGGAGGAACTCCTACAGGAAATTTTGGAGGAGCTATTGTGCAAACAGCATCTGAAGGGCAAATAAACATGACAAATTCTGGTGATGTAGTATCTCTAAAAAATACAAACGGAGAAGACCTTCTTACGTTTGATATTGAACCTCTTTCTGGCAATCCAGATGAATCTTATACAAGATATCCAGATTTAACAGGAGATTTCGTTCAGCATGGAGCAGATGTTCCTGAAGCAAACGGAGCCTTATTTTCTCCAGGAACAAAAGTAGACGGTTCTTTATTCTAAATTTAGGTAAATTAATATGACTAGTATAGGCCCTTTATTATCGGTTATTTTTATAATTATTACTGCAAGATTGTTATTAAAAAAGCGTAATCCCCATTCTGTATTGATAATATTGGGCCTTTTAATGTTGTTATTGGCATCTAGTTTAAATTATAAAATACCTCCACTTGCTTCCTCAACTAATTTTATTGGTTTTGATCTTTTCAAACATATAAAAGAGTCATTTAGTAAAACAAATGCAGGAGTTGGGTTAATGATTATGGCAATTGGAGGTTTTGTAGCATATATTGATCAAATTGGAGCTTCTAAAATGTTAGTTCATGTAACCATGAAACCCTTACAGTTATTTAAAGCTCAACCATATTTAGCAGCTTCTTTAGTAATACCTATAGGACAAATTTTGTTTGTGGCTATACCTTCAGCAGCAGGATTAAGCTTGTTGCTCATGGCATCTTTATTTCCAATTTTAACAAAGTTAGGTGTAAGTAAAATATCAGCAGCTTCTGTAATTACGGCTAGTACTGCATTTGGTATAGGGCCTGCATCTGCAATCACTGTTAGTGCAACGGGCATTGCTAATGAAGATATTATAACTTTTTTTGTAAACAATCAAATTCCTTTAGTAATACCCTTAAGTATTTCAATGATGATCACTTACTATTTTGTAAATAGATATTATGATAAAAAAGAATATAATCAAACAAATGATGTAAGAGTAGAAGAGGAAACGATAAATGTTCCTATGGCCTATGCTATAATTCCTATACTTCCCATACTGTTATTAATTCTGTTTTCAGAACTATTTAATTTTTTTAGTACTCCTATAGTGTTAGATACTACAACAGCAATGTTTATTAGTTTATTTATAGCTATGGTCTTTGAGTTAGTTAGGACAAAGAATGTTAAAATGGTGCTAGAGTCTTTAAAAATATTTTGGAACGGAATGGGCAACATCTTCAAATCTGTAGTCACTTTAATTATAGCAGCAGATATTTTTGCTAAAGGTCTTATTAGTTTAGGATTTATAGATGGTTTATTAAAGGCTTCACAAAACTTAGGTTTTGAAGCAGTAGGTATTGGAGTTGTAATGACGGTAATGATTTTTTTAGCTTCAATGTTAATGGGAAGCGGAAATGCCTCTTTTTTTGCTTTTGGTCCTTTAGTGCCTAAAATAGCAACAAAATTAGGAGTTAAAAGTACCTCAATAATTTTACCAATGCAGTTGTCCGCATCAATGGGAAGAGCTATTTCACCAGTAGCAGGAGTTATTATAGCTGTTTCTGAAATAGCAGGTGTATCAACTTTAGCAATTGTAAAAAGAAATTTTATTCCCTTAGTAGTAGCATTAATCATAATGCTTTTTTACCACTTTATATAGTCTTATGTTAAAACTTATTAAAAACGCTGAATTATATACTCCATCATATTTAGGAAAAAAAGACATTCTAATAGCAGGAGAAAAAATTATTGCCATTTCAAATAATTTACAAAGCTCTTTTCCTGAAGTAAGTGATGTTTGGGATGCAGAAGGGAAGATTGTAACTCCAGGATTAATAGATCAGCATGTGCATATTATTGGAGCCGGAGGTAAAAATGGATTTTCATCAATGACACCAGAAGTTTCTTTGAGCGAATTTATTTCCTGTGGTACAACCACAGCAGTTGGTTTGTTAGGTACAGACGGAACCCTTAGAAGTCTTCGAACACTTTACGGTAAAGCCAAGTCTCTTGAGCAAGAAGGAATGTCAGCATATATTTTCTCTGGTTATTACGGAGTAGATTCTGTTACAATAACAGATAGCATTCAAGGAGATATGATTTTTATTGATAAAGTTTTAGGATGTAAAATAGCCATTAGCGACATAAGATCTTCATATCCTACAGCAGTTGAACTGTTAAGGAAATTAAGAGATGTTAGAGTAGGAGGAAGTATTGGTAATAAAAAAGGTATTCTTCATATTCATCTAGGAAATTTAGATACTAAAATGGATGTTCTTTTTGAATTAGTAAATAAATATCAATTCCCTATTGAAAATATATCTCCAACTCATGTAGGAAGAACCAAAGAGTTGTTTGATCAAGCAATTGAGTTTGCGAAACTAGGAGGTATGATTGATATTACTACAGGAGCATCTAAATACACAGACCCGTATAAATCTGTTTTATACGCTCTAAAACAAGGAGCTTCTATAGATAATATTACATTCAGTTCAGATGGTAATGCAGGACTTACAGTATTTGATGAAGATCAAAATATCATAGGATCAAAGAAAGCACCGTTAAATAAAAATTTACAGGAAGTAATACAGCTTATACAAAAAGGAGGTATTCCTATAGAAGAGGCATTTAAACTTATTACTATAAACCCAGCTAAAAATTTAGGGTTACAAACTAAAGGAAAAATAGCAGTTGGTTATGATGCAGATTTATGTGCTTTTGATAAAGATTTTAAACTACAAGATGTCTTTGCAAAAGGTAGTCAATTAATGAGTAATACAAACCTAATAGTAAAAGGAAATTTTGAATCATAGTTTTAATAAAATTAACATGAAATTTAATAAAATAATCCCATTTATTTGTTTGTTAATGGCTTTAGGTCAGGTGCAAGCACAATCTATTAAAATGAGTTCTTACCGTTTTTCGGAAGGACTACAATTTACTACCCAAGGAGGTAAAAAAATTAAACTCAGTGGTTATATACAACCTTTGTTTGAAGCAAAACACTATACAGATTCGGAAGACTTTGATACCGAAAACCGATTTAGATTACGTCGCGCTAGATTTAGAATAGACGGTGGCTCTAAAGATGAAAGATTCAACTATCGTGTGCATTTTGATTTAAGTGGTTCTTCAGAAGTTGATAATACATCTGATAATGCTTCAAGTAACTATTTATTAGATGCATATGTGTCGTATGAAGTGGTTAAACAATTAACAGTTCTTTTTGGTCAACGTTCTACATATACAGATAACCGTGAGTTGTTTATGGCTTCAAGTAGTCTTCAATTAGTAGAACGTAGTAGGTTGACCTCTGCATTTGCATCTATCAGAGAGTTTGGATTATTCTTACAAGGAAAATTCAGAACTGGTAAAGGAAGCTATCTAAAACCATATTTAGTAGTAACAAATGGTGATGGGGCTAATGTTTTTAATAAAGATCACGGATCAATAAAAATAGGAGGTCGTATAGATTATTTGCCTTTCGGTTTATTTACTAATTTCGGACAGTTTAGGCAAGCAGATGTAATGAGAGAGCGTACCCCTAAGTTAGTTATTGGTGCTAATTTTAGTAATAATTTAGGTATGAGTAGCCGTAGAGGTAGAAATAGTGGTACTAGAATTTATTTAGATGAAAACGGTAAAGAGTCATTACCAAATTACACAAAAATTGGAGCAGACTTTCTCTTTAAATATCAAGGTTTCTCAATGTTAGGAGAATTTGTAAAAAGTTATGCTTCAGTACCTTCAGATATCACTCAAAGAATACTAGATAGCGGTTCAATTTCAACAAATTTTGAAATAGGTAAAGATGAAAATGGAAACTCTATTCAGGATGTTGAAAATTATGTAAAAGGACGTATGATGTTAGGAGAAGGATATAATATTCAAGCAGGCTATGTGTTTAAAAGCGGAATTTCTCTTGATGGAAGATTTACCCATTTAGAGGCTGATGAATATTCCTTTTTAAATAATGAAACATTTTACAGTAGACCTAATTATTACACTATTGGTTTAAGTAAGTATTTAGGACGTAATTACGGAGCTAAGATTCAAACTTCTGTTACTTATGTTGATACTGCAATTAATGATACTGATGGAAACCCTATTGATAGAAACGAATTAATAGGTAGGTTAATGTTAACATTCTCATTTTAAAAATGAACAAAAAATATACAATAGTAATAGTTTTTTTGTTAACCCTAACAAGTAGTTTTGGGCAATTAAGTCCGCAATCAAAGAAAATTACAAAACGTTTTTTTCCGGATGCAGATAGCCTAGAAAATGTAACTCCTGCTTTAATGAAGGATAAAGGATTTACCGACTATAGAGAGGTGCTTCTTTTTTTCTATGATTTGGAATCTAAACATCCTAATTATGTTAGTATGAGTTATATAGGGAAAAGTCAAGAAGGATTTAGAATTCCTATGTTTAGTGTAACAAATACAAACTCAAACGAAGAGAAAATAAAAGTATGGATGCAAGGTGGTTTGCATGGTAATGAGCCAGCAAGTACCGAAGGCTTATTATACTTAGTATATCAATTAATAAATAATCCTAAATACAATTATTTGTTAGATAAGATTGATTTAGCTATAGTACCTATGGCTAATATTGATGGTTACTTAAACCAAAGCCGTTATGCATCTAATGGATTAGATTTAAACAGAGATCAAACCAAATTGATGGCACCGGAAAGTGTAGCTTTAAAACAAGCTTACTCAGATTTTAACCCTGAAGTTGCCGTTGATTTTCATGAATACAATCCATACCGTAGAGATTTTGCCAAATTAGGTACTTTTGGTATAGCTGCTTTATATGATATCATGTTTTTATACAGTGGAAATCTAAATGTTCCTGAAAACATGAGACAAATGACAGATACGCTTTTTGTAGAAAATGCTAGAAAAGTGTTAACAAAAAACAACTTGCGTTATCAAAGCTACATGTCAACTGGAAATTATCATGGAGAAATTCATTTTAAAAAAGGAGCTAATAATGCTCGGTCAAGTGCAACATCTTATGCTTTAACTAATGCTATTTCTAGTTTAATAGAGGTTAGAGGGGTTAAACTAGGAAGAACCTCTTTTAAAAGAAGAGTAGCTACAACCTATTTAATTGGTATGTCTTATTTAGAAACAGCCTATAAAAACATGGGTAGAGTTAAAGAGGAAATTGCTAAAGCACAAAAATTTACTGAAGATGTAACAGTTACTAGTATTCATAAAGTTTATAAAGACACTATAGAAGTTATAGATCTTGATACTGATAATTTAATGAATATGGAAATTACTGTTAGAGACGGGTTGTTATCCTCTCCAATTTTAACACGCAAAAGACCTAAAGCATACTTTATTAAAAATAGCCACAGAGATTTGATAAAAAAACTGATTGTTTTGGGAGTAGAAACAGATATTCTTGAACAAGATACACAGTTTACCGTTGAAGCATACATCATTACAAAATATGATAAAAATGAAAAGCTGTATGAAAAAGTAAACCGTCAAAAGGTTAAAGCGAAGCTTGTTAAAAAAACAATCACTTTTCCAGAAGGAACTTTTGTGGTTACCACAAATCAAAAAAATGCACCCATGATTACTGAAGTTTTAGAGCCAGAAGCGCCTAATAGTTTTGTGAGTTTTGGTGTATTAGAAACCGAATTAAATAACGAATTACCAATATATAGATTACCTAAAAAGAATTAAAAAATGAAATCAAATATGAAAAAAATATTATGTTTAGCTGTATTTTTCTGTATAACTATCATAAACGCACAGGAAACAAATACTAAAAATAAAGCTGATTTTAAGCTAGGTAGTGGTCTTAATTTTTCTTTTAATGAAGGAGCTTATCAGTTTAGGGTTTCAGGGTTTATTCAACCAACTATAAGTTATGAGAAAACCAAAGGTTTAGATTCAGACTTTGCATTCAATTCTAAAAGAAACTTTTTTATGTTGAGCGGTAAAGCAGTAAATGAAAAAGTAAGTTTTTTATTACAAACCGATTTTAGTTTAGCTCAACCTTTATTAGATGCTTGGGTTGCATACCATCCATATAATTGGTTAACCTTAACAGCAGGTCAAAAACAAAGTTTTTTGAATAACCGAGAAATGATTTATAGAGAAGACAAATTACAATTTACAGAAAGAAGTAGATTTAGTCAACTTTATAGTAAAACAGGAAGAGAATTTGGTTTATTTATTGAAACTAAATTCGGAGAAAGATTTATAATAGCACCAAGTTTCGCAGTTACTTCAGGAGATGGTAGAAATTCCTTCGGAGCAGATTCTAGAGATGCAGACTTAGGAGGTGTAAAAATAGGAGGTCGTGTAGATTTTTATCCAGCAGGTGCTTTTACTTCAGGAAATGATCAATATACAGCAGATATAGCACATGAGCAAACTCCAAAAGTATTAGTTGGTGTAGCAGCAAGTAAAAATAATGGAGCAAGTAATGCTACAGGAGAAGGTCATGGAGATTTTATGTTGTATGATGCTAACGGAAAAAATAACTTACCAGATTACTCACAAATATTTACAGATATTTTATTTAAATATAAAGGATTCTCGTTCTTAGCTGAATATGCTAGTAGCAGTGCAAGCAATTTAGGGCAAAGTTATATAGATGCAAACGGTGTAAGTGTTTTAGCACCTCAACAAATTAGTGAATATTTAGTTTTAGGAGATAGCTATAGCCTACAAACAGGCTATGTTACTTCAAAAGGACTTAGTTTTGATTTCAGATATGAAAAAACTGAGCCAGAATTTGCAAGTTATACTAATTCTTTATTACAGGATTCAAAGAGTTATACATTTGGATTTACAAAATATTTTGATGGTAACAATTTAAAATTGCAAACTGCAGTTTCAAAAATTGATTTTACACAAGGGTCTGATTTATATATAGGAGAAATAGTTTTACAAATTGTATTCTAATTAAACTTTATTATATTTCAAAATCCCGATGAATTTATGGTTCATCGGGATTTTTTTTGATCTAGAAAATAGAAAATAATATGTTAATCTATTTTACGTTCAGCAAACCATTTTCCTACAAAATTTAAATTAAGAGTTATTTTATGAAAGTTTTCTTGAATAAGATTATTATAAGTTGTTCCTTCTTTACCGTAGGAATAGCTAATATTTAACCAATCGTTTTTATATTTAGATAGAGGTATTCCAAGTCCAAAGGAAGTGAAATAACTATCAATTTTTGTTTTAGAAATATTTAAAAAACCAGTATTATAATTAATCCCAAACCTATACTTCATTCTGTTCCATATTTTTGTGTTTAACTTATTTAGTGGTGTATATTCTAACCCTAAAGCATAAATATTTTGATTTATATATCTTTCATTGTTTTGATATTGATTTGTAGAATTCCAATGTAGTCTTTTAAAATCTAAATTAGTAGTAATAAAGTTGTTTAACTTAGATGAAACACCAAAGCCATAAGCTATAGGTAATTCAAAATCATTTAAATCAGTTTCAATATTATCATCAATTGTTACTTGTCCGCTAGTGGTTTCTTTATAAGAATTTCGTATTTGAGAGCCACTTAGTTTTGTAGGAAATTCAACAATTGCACCTAATGTAATTTCTTTATTTTTAATGGTTGGTAATGTATATTGTAATCCGGCTTTAAACTTAACTCCTGTGTAATGATTATTATCAGTTATAGTTGTTAAAGTTTGATAACTTATAATAGTTTCTTGGTTTATTGATCCAAATAAAAAAGAAAAATCTAACCCCAAAGAAAGATTGTTATCAATATTAAAACCACTAGCAATAAAAAATTTATTTAAGCCTCCATTACCTCTAATACGAGATATGTATTTGTCAGTAGACCCCTCAACAGTATTAATAATGTCAACATTATATCCTACTTTAGTGTAGGGTAGGAGCCCTAAACTTAAACCAATATTTTTTTGTAAAGGAAAAGCAATAACTACATGCGATATGTTACCATCAATAAAAGATTGATTTTCATCCTGGTTCTTTAAAACAGAATAACTACCATTAAGACCAAATTCATATAAAAATGTTTTTTGCTGTATATTACCTAAATTAGCTGGGTTGTATATATTTATTGCATCAACATACCTTTGTCCTATCCCTGAATTTCCTAAACCAGTTAAACCACTTGTAGCTGTTTTATTTTCAACACCTAAAGCAAATAAGGAGTAAGGAGAGCTTGTGTCATTTTGAGCTGAGCAAAAATATAAGGGAACAAAACATAATATAATTAAATATAATTTTTTCATGTAAATTGTATTAGTAATTTAAGTGATGAACAATAAGTTTTATTGTGTTATTTTGGTTATTTGAGTTGTTAATAATTACTTGATCTACAGTTTTGTTATAATTAACAAATTGTACCATAAGCGCATAGTTAAGATCGTATGTTGAATTTAACACCGTTTCAACAAAACCACTCATATCAACGCTGTAATAGGCATTTTGATTAAATTCATCATTCTCTTTATTTAGAATAGCATAACTAGGGTTTGAATCAATATCAGCTAACTGACTTATAAGTCTGTTTTTATGATCTATTACATAAACAGCTAAAGAATCTTTTAAAGAATTGTAGTTTTCTATAGTATTATACAAAGGGGAAAAGCGTAGTTCAGATTTTAATACAGCGCTTTTGTCTGAGATATCGTTTAGCTTTTTAAGATATGGTATTTCAATTCTAGCAGAAATTCCAGATCCAGCTTGTATAAAAATTAAATCATCAGTTTGTGAGCTGGAGAGTACAGTTTCAACATCATTTAATTCGTTAATAGAAGTATTATTGAGGTCTGTTTTTATGGAGTTGAATTGTTTACTTGCAGATGAAATATATAGATCTATTTTTTGATCATTATCTTCGCTATCATCGTCATCTTCTGTATAAAACAACCTTAAATAAGAACTTCCTGATTCTGCAGAGCTTGTTTGATATTTAAATCCTAGCACATGGCTATTTGATAAAGTATCGGAAACAATGGTTAATCCTTTAAAATATTGAAGGAAATCATCTGAATTATTAATGTCATTATCTTTAATTTTATTGAAAATTTTTTCACCTAACTCTCGGTTTATTGGAATGTATAAAGAATCAGAACTTTTATTAGGCCTCGGAGTAAATTGTATTTGACCGAGAGATTCAGAATCAAACTCTAATCCTGAAGTATTATAAAAACTACCATCATCATGTTTAACAGTTTCTAAAACACGATGTATTTTATAAGTTTGAGTTTTTGTAGTATCTCCATAAAAATAAGTATCATAGTTCAGTACAAAACCAATAGAATCATAAACGGCATTATCAGGAATTGAAAAATTAGAAAGACTCAATTGAAAATAAGGTTGGGAGGTTAATTTTCCAAAATCATCATTTATAATTGTACCTGTTAAAAGTCTGTTAGTATTTGAGGTAACTAAAGAATCAAATTTAAAAGTACCCGCTTTAATTAAAAAAGTATCTATTACTTTAATATTGATGTCGGTGTCAATAAAATTATTTCCTACAGGATAATAATTAGTTTCACTTGTACATGATATAAATATGTATAAGGATATAATAAAAAATATAATAACTCTCATGATTTAAACTTTTAGAAGATAAAAGTATAGGTAGGATATTTTCAAAAAACTATTAAATAGATTAACTAGAAAGTTTTATAGATAACAGTGTAAAAAAGTGTTAAAAAACTACACAGGCCGCTCAATATTATTTTGATGGATATGAATTACTAAATAATATATAAAAATTACCTGTTTGTCTATTTTAGTTAATTCAATTCTTAAACGTATATACATTTGTAGAAGAACCTAAAAATTTATATTAAATGAACAGAATTAAAAAAAGTGGTTTTTTGTTATTAATTCTAACAACTAGTTTCTTCTTTAGTTGTAGTGGAGATGAAGAAAGTGATGAATACGGAAATTGGGTAGAAAGCTCAACATTTGATGGTAACTCAAGAGGAAATGCAGTTACTTTCACTATAGGAAATAAAGGCTACTTGATAACAGGATATAATGGAGATGATTATTTAGCTGACACATGGGAGTATAATTTAGAAGGAGATTACTGGGTGCAAAAAGCGACCTTTCCGGGAGTAGCAAGAAGTGGAGCTGTTGGATTTGCCATAAATGGAAAAGGATATATAGGAACAGGATATGACGGTAATGATAAGTTAAAAGACTTTTGGGAATACAATCCAGAAACAGATGAATGGACACAAAAAACAGATTTTGCTGGAACTGCCAGATATGGAGCCATTGGTTTTTCAATAAACGGAGTAGGATATATAGGAACAGGATATGACGGAAGTGAACAAAAAGATTTTTGGAAATATGATCCATCAAATAATACTTGGGAACAAATATTTGGTTTCAGTGGAGAAAAAAGACAAAATGGAGCTGTTTTTGTAATTGATGAAATTGCCTATTTAGGTACAGGAATTCATAACGGATCTAATGAGTTAGATTTTTACTCCTTTGATGGTAATCAATGGACAAAACTACAAGATTTAGAAGATTATAATGATGATGATGATGATTTGTATTTAAGTAGTGGAGTTGGTTTTTCAATAAATGGTAAAGGATATTTTGCTACAGGAATATCAGGTTCATTAACTAGTAAATGTTGGGTATATGAGCCATTAACAGATACTTGGGATGAAGTTCCTGATTTTGAAGGAACCCCTCGTCAAGATGCTTCGGCCTTTACTTTTGAAAACACAGCCTTTGTCTTAATGGGAAGAAGTAGTAGTTATTATTTTGATGATGTTTGGGAGTTTAAACCAGATGAATTAGAAGATGATGATGATTAACAAATTGTAATCCAAACATTTTATAAGGTTGAACCAAGAACTCTTAATCATTGAAAAACTGTAATCCTTTCAATTTTCTTGGTCAGCCTTATTTTACAATTTACAAAACTAAATAGTAACTTTGAAAAAAAACTTTTTGAATAATTTATTTGAAAAAATACATCCATTTATAATCCATACTCTTTTATGGATGTTTTTTTTGGTAGCTAATGTTTCTCAAATTTATTATAGGTTTGATATAATTCCAGTAGATTTTATTCTGAGATTTTGTATACTAATCATCATCTTTTATTTAAACTACTTTTTACTGGTTCCTAAATTGCTACTAGCAAATAGAATAATTATATACTTAATACTAATTTTTGTATTAAGTATTCTTTTTGTACAAACTATTGAGCTATTTATATCAAAGCCTCAAGACTTTCCAAACTTTCATATGAATGCCGATGGAAATTTTAATAAGCAGCCACCTTTCTTTAAACCAAAAGAAAGTATGTCATTTTTAGGCAAATTAACAAGAGGCTTTTTTCCATTAGGAAGTTTGTTTTTTTTAATGATTGCATTAAGCACAAGTATACGATTAGGTATTGAATGGTATAAAACAGAAAAACAACGAACCTTAATTGAAACACAAAAAGTAAACTCCGAATTATCTTTTTTAAAAGCTCAATTAAACCCACACTTTTTATTCAACTCACTAAACAGTATTTATTCACTAGCACATAAACAATCAAAAGACACAACAAATGCAATAGTAATTTTATCAGAGTTAATGCGGTACATGATCTATGAAGCAGATCAAGAGTTGGTTTCTTTAGAAAAAGAGGTTAACTATGTTAAAAACTATATTTCATTACAGCTTTTACGATTAAAAGATTCAAGTAATGTTAAATTTAATGCACATGGTAATCTAGATTATAAAATAGAACCTTTATTACTTATCTCTTTCATTGAAAATGCATTTAAATATGGTACAGATTTTAAAGGAAATACTATAATTACTATTAAAATAAGTGTTGAAGATAATTTTTTAAACTTATATGTATATAACAAAGTATCAATAAAAACCACAAAAAAAGAAAATTCAGGAGTTGGATTAGAAAATATTAAGAATAGATTAAATTTATTATATCCAAATAATCATAGTCTAAAAATTGCACAAATTAATAATAGCTATGAAGTAAATTTATCTATTAAATTAAAAAAATAATGATGAAATGTATTATAATTGATGATGAGCCTTTAGCATTAGAATTATTAGAAGATTTTATTTCAAAAATACCATTTTTAACATTGGTAGCCTCATGTTCTAACGGATTTGAAGCAACTACAGTTTTACAAAGTGAACAAGTAGATTTAATCTTTACAGATATTGAAATGCCTAATTTTTCAGGTATTGAAGTTATTAAGTCATTAGAGCAAAAACCTATGTTTATTTTTACAACTGCTTACTCACACTATGCAGTTGAAGGTTTTAATTTAAACGCAATAGATTATTTAGTTAAGCCTATACCGTTTCATCGTTTTTTAAAAGCAGCTACAAGAGCACACAACACCTTAAAGTCTAAAAGTATAACACAACCCTCATCTCAAGAAGTAGCTTTAACCAACAAGTTTGTTTTTGTTAAATCTGAGTACGAAAACTTAAAAATAAATTTAAATGACATCAAATATGTAGAAGGTTTAAAAGACTATATTAAAATATACACAAATGCAAACAAACCCATTTTAACCCTTAGCAGTTTAAAGAGTTTTGAAGAAAAATTAAAAAATGAAAACTTTATAAGAGTACATAAATCATATATAGTTTCCATTAATCATATAACTTCTGTTCAAAGAAATAGAATTTTAATTGAAGGTAAAAGAATACCTATTGGACTTAGCTACAGAGAGTTTTTTTTAAAGAAAATAGAAACATAATAAAAAAGCTGAACTCATTAGTTCAGCTTTTTTATTAAGTCGGGGTGGCAGGATTCGAACCTGCGACCTCCTGCTCCCAAAGCAGGCGCGATGACCGGGCTACGCTACACCCCGTTGCGTTTTCGGATTGCAAATGTAGAAAAAAAACTCAATATACAAATCAAAAAAAATATTTTTTTGAATGATTACTTTTCCTTATTGTTGAATTATAAAATTATATTTCAAAAAACACCCTTAATTTATCAAAAAAATTATTTTTGTACTTCTAAAAAATAAACCCCATGTCAGAAACAAGTGAAAAAATTAAATGCCTTATTATAGGTTCAGGACCAGCAGGATACACAGCGGCAATTTATGCAGCAAGAGCAGATATGAAACCCGTAATGTATACAGGTATGCAAATGGGAGGTCAGTTAACTACAACAACAGAAGTAGATAACTTTCCAGGATATCCTAATGGTACAGATGGTACCGCCATGATGGAAGATTTAAAAAACCAAGCAGAACGTTTTGGTACAGATGTTCGTTTTGGTATGGTTACCAAAGTTGATTTTTCAAAAGAGGTGGGAGGTAAGCATATAGTTATTGTAGATGATTCTAAAGAAATTGAAGCTGAAACTGTAATTATTTCTACAGGAGCTACCGCTAAATATTTAGGATTAGAAAGTGAGCAACGTTTAATTGGTGGTGGAGTTTCGGCATGCGCTACTTGTGATGGATTCTTTTACAAAGGTCAAGATGTTGTTGTGGTTGGAGCAGGAGATACTGCTGCTGAAGAAGCAACGTATTTAGCTAATATTTGCAAGAAAGTTACCATGTTAGTTCGTAAGGATTATATGCGTGCTTCAAAAGCTATGCAACACCGTGTTGAAAAAACAAAGAATATTGAAGTATTATATAATACTGAAATTGACGAAGTTTTAGGAGATAATGTAGTTGAAGGAGTAAGAGCTGTTAATAATCAAAGTAAAGAAAAACTTGATATTCCAGTTACTGGTGTATTCATTGCAATTGGACATAAGCCAAATACAGAGTTATTTAAAGGTGTGTTAGATATGGATGAGACTGGATATTTAATTACCAAAGGAAAATCAACCAAAACAAATTTACCTGGTGTTTTTGCAGCAGGTGATGTTCAAGATAAAGAATACCGTCAAGCAGTTACAGCAGCAGGTACAGGTTGTATGGCAGCTTTAGATGCTGAACGTTATTTAGGGGCTTTAGAATAGAGTTATACTAACAAACAATAAAAGAAAAGAGCTTACAAAATGTAAGCTCTTTTCTTTTTAAGAAACTATAAAAGATTTTAAAAGTTCTCTAACACTTTTATTATTTTTTACATAATATTTAGCCTTTGTTTTGGTTGCGCCTACTTTTACAGTATAAGAAGAATCAGGAAGTTCTTCAAACATATATTCATCTGTCCAATCATCACCAATAGCAAAAATAAAATCATAGTTGGCTTGGGTTAACCATCTAGATGCAGCTCTTCCTTTATTAACGCTACTACTTTTAATTTCTGTAACCTTATTTCCTTTTAAAACGGATAAATCATTGTTAGCAATTAAACTGGTTAGTACGGTATTTAATTCAATAGTTCTTATTTGAGCTAATTCAGGGTCTGCCTTTCGGTAGTGCCACGCCAAGGAATACTTTTTCTTTTCAACAAAGGTTCCGGGAGTTCTATCAACAAATGTTTCTAATATGGGAAGGATGTTGGGCATCCAATCGTTTTTAATGTGCTCAAGCATTTTCCAATCCTTGTTTTTTTTCTTTAGCCACACTCCGTGATCAGTAATTAAATTGTAATTTTTATTACCAAACCACTGTTCAAAAGTTTCTCTATCTCTACCACTAATAATAACAATATCTGTATTTTTTTCTTCGTTAAGCTTATCTAAAAGAAGAAGTAGTTCTTCATCGGGTTTAGCGTCAGACGGATTGTTTTTAAATCCTACTAATGTTCCGTCATAATCTAAAAAGAGTAATTTTCTATCAGCATTTTTAAAGTTGACAAGCATTTCATCTAATGCATTTTCTTTTATTTCCTTTGCAATAGTAGTATTGTATTTTTTGGTTGCTTCTAATGATTTTATAAACTCATTAGCCCATTTTTCTACGCTATATCGTTCTAATCTTTTTTGTAAGAATTGCATTCGGTTTTGTTGCTCTTTCAAAGGCATTTCAATTGCTAGCTTTAAAACGTCTGCTATTTGTTCAAAATTATTAGGGTTTATTAATAGCGCTTCATTCATTTCTTTTGCAGCACCAGCCATTTCACTTAAAATCAATACTCCATCTTGTTGAGTTCTTGTTGCTACATATTCTTTAGCTACTAAGTTCATACCGTCTCTTACGGGAGTAATAAAAGCTATATCTGCAGATGTATATAAATCGATAAGATTTTCAAAAGGCATGGATCTGTAAAAATACCAAATGGGTGTCCAACTTACAGTGGCAAATTTTCCATTAATTCTTCCTACCAATTCATCCGTTTCACTTTTTAATTTTTGATATTGAGGTACGTTAGATCTTGAGGGAACTGCTAACATTATTAGCCTAACTTTTTCTTTAAATTGAGGATATCTATTTAAAAAATGCTCGAAAGCTCTAATTCTATTTGGAATTCCTTTAGTATAATCTAACCGATCTATAGAAAGAATGAGTTTGGTGTCATCAGAAGCTTGAAAATGATTGTCTAACCTGCGCTGTAATTCAGATCTTTCTTTTTTATCCTTGGCTAAATGTTCTAAAGCAGCATTGTAAAATTTTTGATAATCAATTCCCATAGGAAAAGAATCTACTTTAATAATTCTATCTTGGTAGGTAATTTCATTAAAATTAACATCTAAATGTAAAATACGTTTTATAGAACTTAAAAAATGGCGTTCATAATCATAGGTGTGAAAGCCAATAAGGTCAGCACCTAATATTCCTCTTAAAAGTTCTTCCCTCCAAGGAAAAGTTCTGAAAATTTCAAAAGAAGGGAAAGGTATGTGTAGGAAAAAACCAATAGAAATATTCGGTTTTTTATCTTTAATAAGTTGAGGTAATAATAGTAGTTGATAATCGTGAATCCAAACAGTATCTCCGTCATTTAAATTTTCTAAAACAACATCAGCAAACTTTTGATTAACTTCTTTATAAGAAACCCATTGTTCTTTTTCAAACTCAGTAAACTCCATAAAGTAATGAAAAAGAGGCCATAATGTTTTGTTACTAAAGCCAAAATAAAAATTATCTACATCTTTTTCAGTTAGTGAAACACTTACACATTTTTCTTTTTGAATAGCAGTATCTACTTTTTTTGAAAGTTCTGGGTTAAGTTCTTCTTCGATTAATCCAGACCAACCAATCCAAATTCCATTACCTTCTGTATGTACTGATTTCATACCGGTAGCAAGCCCACCAACACTAGGTTTTATGGTGAAATCTCCGTTTTCATTTTTTACTTGTAGTGGCAGTCTGTTAGAAACAATTATTGTTTTATTCATCTACTATTTTGGTTTTGGTCATTGATTTTTGTTAATTTAAAAAAAAAATTAAGTTTAACCTTATGAAAGGAAAAGTTTTATGAATAATTTAAATTATGGAATAGTAGGAAATTGTAGAAGTGCTGCATTAATATCTGAAACAGGTTCATTAGATTGGTGTTGTTTACCCGAGTTTGATTCTTCTTCGGTATTCGCTAAAATTTTAGATGATAAAATAGGAGGGAGCTTTAGTTTTTTAACCGATGAAAATTATACCACTACACAAAAATATTTTGACAGCACTTGTATTTTAATTACCACATTTACTAACGGTAAAGATGCTTTTGAAGTGTTAGATTTTATGCCTCGATATGAGAAAGAAGGAAAACATTATCATGCACCACCAGAAATTATTAGATATATAAAATACATATCGGGTACACCAAAGTTTAAAGTTAACTATGATCCGAAGTTAGAATATGCTTTGGGAGAAACCGAGCATCATGTAAAATCCGATTTTATAGTTAGTTTAACTGAACAAGAAAAGTTTGATACTCTGTTTTTGTATACCGATTTTGATAAGAAAAAAGTAATCAATTCAGAAGAAATCACACTTACTTCCGATGGATATTTTTTATTAGGATATAATGAGAAAATTTTTAAACCTACACTAAAAAACATCTATTTAGAACTAGAAAGAACCAAAGTATATTGGCTAAATTGGGTAGATAATACACCTACATACCAAAGATATAACCAAGAAATTATAAGAAGTGCACTTACATTAAAACTATTGAGTTATGATAAAACAGGAGCCGTTTTAGCTGCTGCCACAACATCGTTACCTGAAACAATTGGAGAAGTACGAAACTGGGATTATAGGTTCTGTTGGATAAGAGATGCATCTATGGTAGTTAAAGTGGTTTCTGAACTAGGGCATAAAAAAATGGCCAAACATTTTTTACAATTTGTTATTGATTTAATACCAGATAAGGATGAGAAATTACAAATTATGTATGGCATTAACAAAGAGAAACAATTAACCGAAGAAACGTTAGATCATTTAAATGGATATCAAAACTCTAAACCTGTAAGGGTGGGTAATGCCGCTTACATGCAAAAGCAAAATGATATTTATGGAATTTTAATGGATGTAATTCATCAAGAAATATTGAATTTTAGTATTGATGCAGAAAACGCAGAAGAATTATGGACCATAACTAAAGGGATTGTTTGGATTGTTAGCAAACATTGGCAAGAACCAGACAAAGGAATATGGGAGTTTAGAACAGAAGACCGACATTTTACTTTTTCAAAAGTATTGTGTTGGGTTGCTATTGATAAGGCTATAAAAGTTGCTGAAATTATGGGTAAAAAATATAAAGCTGATAAATGGAGGCAATTGGAAGCTACTATAAAAGATGATATTTATACAAATGCATGGAATGATAAGGTACAGGCCTTTACGCAATCTTATGGTTCTGAATATTTAGATGCCTCTGTATTATTAATGGAATCGTATGGTTTTATAAATGCTAAAGACCCTAAATATGTAAGTACTGTAAAAGGTATTGAACGTGAATTGAGCAATGACGGATTGTTATATCGTTATAAAAATGTGGATGATTTTGGTTTACCATCTTCATCATTTACTATTTGTACTTTCTGGTTTATAAATAGTTTATATAAAATAGGGGAAGAGCATAAAGCAAAAAAGCTATTTGATCAATTACTAAGCTATAGTAATCACTTAGGGTTGTTTAGTGAAGATATAGACTTTAAAACCAAAAGACTGTTGGGTAATTTCCCACAAGCCTATTCTCATTTAGCACTAATAGAAACAGCTATTAATTTATCTAAAGTTACAGAAGAAGAGCAAGTAAAACATAATATGTTGTAAATTAGGTTATACATTACGGCTATTGTACAAAATCCTAAAATTTGCTTTTTCGTAGTCTGAAATGTTAAAGGAATATCGAGGATCCAGCCAGCAATGTAAAGGCTGTGTATTATCGAGTAGTTGCTTAGGAAAAACAGCAAAAGAGAAGAAGTTTAGTGTTACGTATTATCGATCGG
>NZ_JAXCHH010000011.1:0-86636 GCF_034043975.1 Tenacibaculum sp. IB213877
TTTTGCCTTGCATACCTCAAAATACAAAAAATTACTACTTTTACATAATTGTGCAACAGACACACAGCATATAGCTTATGGAGGAAAAACGGCTGATAGCAAGATTTTCGTTCCGTAGCCAAGTTCGGTT
Source organism: Tenacibaculum sp. IB213877 (assembly GCF_034043975.1). Lineage (NCBI taxonomy): Bacteria > Pseudomonadati > Bacteroidota > Flavobacteriia > Flavobacteriales > Flavobacteriaceae > Tenacibaculum > Tenacibaculum sp. IB213877. The sequence goes on from NZ_JAXCHH010000011.1 coordinate 131, forward strand.
TCGGGGCACTTTCTGTCCACCGAAACCGCCACAAAGCCATATGCAAAGCGTTGTAACCAATTAAAAACAAACGAAAAAAATAACATAACAAGAAAGCGAAAAACAAGTAACTTTACCAAAATCGTTAGGGGTGCCTAAATATGGCTGAGATTATACCCTATGAACCTGATAAGTGTAATAACAGCGAAGGGAAACGAAGATTGTAAAATAGATTAATTCTTTATACAAGCCACTTTCACAGCTGTGAAAGTGGCTTTTTTATTAAACAAAAATAGATTCTATGTCTGAAAAAAATAAACTCAATACCGTTGTAAACCATTTACGTAATCGATCTCCATTGATACACAACATCACGAATTATGTAGTAATGAACAATACGGCCAACGCTTTATTGGCAATTGGTGCTTCACCAGTAATGGCACATGCGAAGGAAGAAGTAGAAGATATTGTTTCCATTTCCTCTTCCCTTGTCATCAACATGGGAACTCTTAGTAAAAAGTGGATTGCGTCCATGATTTTAGCAGCTAAAAAAGCAAATCAATTGAACAAACCCTTTGTTTTTGACCCCGTGGGTGTGGGAGCTTCTAGATTCAGAACAGAAACCGCAATGCAAATAATAAATGCAGCTAAGCCAAATGTAATTCGGGGAAATGCCTCGGAAGTTATGGCTCTAGCTCAAGTAACCAATAGTACCAAAGGCGTTGATAGCACCGTGAATTCTAAGTCTGCAGTGACGGCTGCACAAAAACTTTCGAAAGAATTAAACAACACCATTGTTATTAGTGGAGCTACTGATTATATCATTACCAATAATCAAATTAATGAAGTAACTGAAGGGAGTCCTTTAATGGCAAAAGTTACAGGAATGGGCTGCACCGCTACCGCTATCATTGGCGCATGTATCTCAGTAGAACCTGATTATCATTTAGCTTCAACTGTTGCTATGAAAATTATGGGTAGAGCGGGTAATGAAGCTGCAAAAATATCAAGTGGTCCGGGTAGCTTTCAAATGAATTTTATAGATAGTTTATACAATCTAAAAGAACTTTAATGGAAAAGACAGATTATTCTCTAATGTATGTAACGGATGAAAGAATAACCGATGATGTTTTGTTTTTCAACATTTTAGAAGCCAGCCTTGAAGGTGGAGTAACCATAATACAATTAAGGGAGAAAAACCTTGATACAAAAACATTTTACAATCGGGCTAAAAAAGCAAAGTCCTTATGTGATAAATATGCGGTTCCAATCATCATTAATGACAGAATTGATATCGCTTTGGCAATTGATGCAGATGGTGTTCATATTGGACAAAAAGATATGCCCGTTAGCATAGCCAGAAAATTATTAGGAAAAGATAAAATCATTGGTTTGTCAGTAAGCAACACGCAACAAGCTATTGACACTAGCACTCAGGGAATTGACTACATCGGTATATCTCCCATATTCGGTACAGCTACCAAAACCATAGATTTAGACGAGCCATTGGGGCTGAATGGCTTAATAAAAATTAAAGAAATTAGTACAAAACCAATTGTTTGTATTGGCGGAATTAATAAAGAAAATACAACTAGTGTCATTCAAAATGGGGCCGATGGAATTGCCGTTATTTCTGCTATTTCACAAGCTATAAGCCCTGAAAAAGAAACAAGAACTTTAAAAAATAGTATATGCAAAACTGGTACAAAAAAATAAATAATCAAACAGATTATATCTTACGGAAAATAAAGGAACATCCATTTATCAATGAACTGATGGATGGAACGCTCCCCAAAGATGTGTTTCATTTTTATATTAATCAAGATGCGTTGTATTTATCAGAATACAAAAAAATACTGTCTGTCACAGGCGTAAAATGTTCGGATGAGGCAGATACTCAATTTTTTTTAGATGCTGCTACTGGCGTCATTCATGTAGAAAATGCTTTACATAATTTATTTTTAAAACAAGAAACGTTTAATCCGGTGCCCTCACCAACTTGTGAACTTTACACCAGTTATTTATCCCGAATTGTACATACCCATTCTGTAGAAGAAAGTCTTGCAGCCATATTGCCTTGTTTTACTATTTACAAGCAAGTGGGCGACTATATTTTGAAACATCAAACCAATACAATAAAGAACCCCTATCAAAATTGGATTAATACCTATGGTGGCGAGGATTTTGCAAAATCTGTACAAAAAGCAGTTGAAATCACTAACAAACATGCACAAACCGCATCAGACGAGATTTTAACCAAAATGGAAATGATTTTCGAAAAAGCTTCTAAATTAGAATGGATGTTTTGGGACAGTGCTTATAATAAAGAATCATGGAAACTATAAAACCCCACTATAAAAGCGTATTGACCATTGCCGGAAGCGATTCTGGTGGAGGCGCAGGAATTCAGGCAGACATAAAAAGCATCAGTGCCTGTGGTGCTTATGCAGCCAGTGTTATTACGGCAACTACGGCACAAAATACACAAGGCGTTTATGATATCCATGCCATTCCCATTGCTCATTTAGAAAAACAGTTGGATGCTGTGTTGAGCGATATTCAATTTGGTGCGGTAAAAATAGGGATGTTACATTCTTGTGATGTGATAAAAACCGTTAGCTCAAAATTAGCAGCTTACAATGTCAATACTATTGTTTTAGACCCTGTTATGGTTGCTACTTCAGGCGATAATTTGATATCGGAAAATGCAATTAAATGTTTGAAGGGTTTATTACCTCAAGCCAGATTAGTTACCCCCAATATTCCTGAGGCAGAAATATTAATCAGACACAAAATCAATCTTGAAAATTTCAAAGACTCTGCAATTGAAATTGGTAAAGAATACAATACTTCTGTTTTATTAAAAGGTGGGCATTTGGTTAAAGAAACCAATGAAATGATGGATGTTTTATTCAATGTAAAAACGAATAAAATCCTTGAAATTTTTAACCCTAAAATCAATACGAACAACACCCATGGAACAGGTTGTAGCTTATCTTCAAGTATTGCTACTTTTTTATGTTTAGGGTTCGATTTGGAAGTTGCGGTTAAAAAAGGTTGCGACTATGTAAATCAAGCAATCAATAATGGAAAAAACATGATTTTGGGAAAAGGAAACAACCCAATTAATCATTTTAGTTTAAAATAACTGGTTACAACAATGGTAACCGTTGCACAAATGTGTAAAAACGAAAAAAATTAGATTAAAATAAGCCTTTTTAGGGCTTGTTTTTTTATAGATAACTAAATGATGGTCTAAATTTACACAGCTGAAAACTTCTTAAAATAATTAGTATTTGATATATTTCAATATATTAGTATAGAAATAAATTACACCTATACCTTCAACAATGATTAAAATGAAATATTTCTATATAATTTTAAAATTAAGCATTGTTTATGTTGCTATTTTATTAGTCTCTTGTAGCAAAAACATCTATAGAAAAGAAAAAAAATTACCTCAAGTAGCTGTTGTGGGAATGTTACATTTTGTTTCTAAAAATAATACTATCAATCAAAATTTTACAGATGTAAAAGATATAAGAAGACAGCAAGAGATTAAAGATATCGTTCAATCATTAAAAGTGTATAATCCTACAAAAATAGCTGTTGAGCGCCCTTATAAATCAGAAAATGAGCTCAATAATAATTACAGAAATTATTTAAACGGTTCCTACAAATTAACCGCAGAAGAAACCGATCAAATTGCTTTTCGATTAGCCAAAGAACTAAATCACAAACGTTTATTCTTAGTACACTCACCTGTTCAATATGCTTTTGATTCAGCTGTTGTTTTTGCTAAAAAAAACGGGCAATCTTATTTAATTGATTCTATTACAAAAAACGCTAAGCAACTTGCTAAAGAATATGATCAAATAGCTGAGAAAAAAACAATCAAAGAAGCTATTTATTATCTTAATACCCATAAAGCAATAGATAAGAATCATTATAGCTATATTTTATTGAGTCAAATAGGAAATAAACAAAATAAAATAGGAGCCGAAGCTGTCGGAGATTGGTATAAATCTAATATTAAAATATTTGAAAATATAAGACAATTAATTGATTCAAATTCTGAAAGAGTTTTGGTAATTTACGGACAAGGACATTTAAAAATATTGAACCAACTTATTAAAGATACTCCCGAATTAGAACTTATAATGATTAATAAATACCTAAAATAAAGTCAATTTTATTTTAGGTATTTATTAAAGCAAGCCATCCATTTCTGTATCATAAAAAGTACTCGCTTGCTCAATGAGTTGCTCTAGCTCATTTGCCAAATCTTGCTCATTTTCATTAGAAAGATCTTCAAACCATTCTATCGAATCATCTTTTAGGTTAATTAAAAAACGAGGATATTCAGTATGTAAAACAAAAATATCTTCAGGATGATTACTATTATCTGCTAATAAAAACTTAGGTAAGTTCATGTTTTTCTACAATTAATTTATGTGTTAATTTATTAAAACGAAGATACAACATAATTGCTGATGCTGTGAGTGAAATTAAAAGCCCCACCCATATACCTGTAGCTTTTAAAGAAGTATGCAATGCTAAGTAAAAACATATAGGAAAACCTATAACCCAATAAGCTATAAAAGTAATTAACATAGGTATTTTTACATCTTGCAAACCTCTTAATGCTCCCAAAACCACAGCTTGAATTCCGTCTGAAAGTTGAAAAAAACCTGCAATAACAATCAATATAGCTGCTGTTTCAATTACATCTATATTTTGCACGTAATATGTAGGCAATATATCTTTAAAAAGAATAAAAGCTAAAGCAAAGAACAAATCAATAATTATCATTAATAAAAAAATTGATATTCCTATTCTTCTTAATTCTTTATAGTTTTTTAATCCTTTTTGATTTCCAACTCTAATAGTTGCCGTTACTCCTAACCCTACGGCAATCATAAAAGTCATTGACGCTAAATTTAATGCTATTTGATTTGCTGCTTGTGCATTTGTACCCAACACTCCGGCTAAAAAGACTCCAGATGCAAATAAACTCACTTCAAACCACATTTGTAAAGCTGTTGGGTAACCTAAATTATAAATTCTTTTCAACACAGATTTTTTGATATGTACAAATGAAAATTTATCAATATATGGTTTAAATTGTTTTGTTTTACTAATAATATAAATCATAAAAGCAACCATAAAAAAACGCGAAAACAACGTACCGTATGCAGATCCTACTACTCCTAATGCAGGGAAACCAAGTTTTCCATATATTAACACATAATTAAAAAACACATTAATAATATTAGCTATGATTGTTGCTTGCATTGCATATTTTGTCATTGAAAGACCATCTGCAAATTGCTTAAAACCCTGAAAAATCATAACCGGTATCATTGAGTAAGCAATTACTTGGTAATAAGGTTTAGCTAATTCTACTACTTCATACGGTTGCTGCATAAAATTCATTAAAGGTTGAGCTATTAACAACATCCCGCAAATAATAAATCCTAAAATAATGGTTAGAAAGATTCCATGCTGAAAAATGGTTTTTCCTTTTTCTATATTCTGCTCTCCATCTGCCTCAGCCATTAAAGGTGTAATTGCAAATGAAAACCCAATACCCAGAGATAAAAAAATAAACATTAATCCGTTTGCTAAAGAAACTGAAGCTAATGGCGCTGCACCTAATTTACCTACCATTAAATTGTCTGCTAACCCCACCAAAACATGTCCTAATTGCCCTAACATTACAGGATATGCTATTTTTAGATTTTTTTTAAATTCTGATGTATAGCTAGATAAATTCACAATGAAGTAATTGATTTAAGACCGCGAAGATAGTTTAATTTGATAGATTTTAATTACTTTTGAAGTGAATAAAAACAACCAAAAATGGCAACAATTACATTAAAAGGAAATACAATAAATACTTGTGGAACCTTACCAAAGGTAGGATCAAAAGCTCCTGAATTCAACTTAGTTGGGGTAGATTTATCTCGTAAATCATTATCAGATTTTAAAGGAAAAAAACTAATATTAAATATTTTTCCTAGTGTAGATACCGGCACTTGTGCTACATCTGTAAGAAACTTTAACAAAGAAGCTTCTGGTTTAGAAAACACTACTGTTTTATGTATCTCTAGAGATTTACCTTTTGCCCAAGGACGTTTTTGCGGTGCAGAAGGAATAGATAATGTAGTAATGTTATCTGATTACGCTACTGGTGATTTTGGTAAAAACTACGGACTAGAAATTGAGAATGGTCCGTTAGCTGGATTACATTCTCGTTGTATAGTTGTTGTTGATGAAAATGGAAATGTAAGTTATACTGAACAAGTTCCTGAAATTGTTGACGAACCTGATTACAGCAATGCCTTAAATAACATTTAGCATGAAAAACCCAAATGATGGTTTTGTAAAAGGACGACTTCGAAGTATAAAGTTTGCCCTCAAAGGGTTATGGCTTTTAATTAGTACAGAAGACAGCATAAAAGTTCAATTTACAATCGCTATTTTGGTTACCTTTTTAGGTTATATCTTTTCAATTTCTCCTTCAGAATGGATGTTTCAATTTTTAGCTATTGGTTTGGTTTTAGTTGCAGAAGCTTTAAATACAGCGATTGAAAAAGTAGCCGATTTTGTGCATCCAGACTATCATGAAAAAATTGGTTTTATAAAAGATATTGCTGCTGGTGCTCCTGCTTTTGCTACTATCATTGCATTAATTATAGCAGGTATAATTTATTTACCTAAAATTACGTTATTGTTAACGTAAATTATTACAAAAACAATTTCACACTTAATGGCAAAAAAAACTACAAAAACAAAAAAAACTAGTAATAAATCCTTTTTTAAGCAATTCTCAGATTTCTTTACAAACCGACAAACCCAAACCATTCTTGGAGCGTTTTTAATGTTATTTGGTGTATTTTTAATCATAGCTTTTATTTCTTTCTTTTTTTCTTGGCAAGAAGACCAAAGTGGTTTAACAGAGTTTGCTAACCGAAGTATTACTACCAAAAATTTATTAGGTAAAATAGGAGCAAAACTTAGTCATATTCTTATTTACAATGGTTTTGGGTTAGGTGCTTTTTTATTTCCCTTTTTATTATTAATAACTGGTGTAGGATTTATTTTAAAATCAAATCCTAAACGTATTGTTACCTCATGGAACTGGGGATTATTAAGTATGTTATGGTTAGCAATAGCATTAGGTTATGTAAACAAAAAATATGCAGTTTTATCTGGTTTAGTAGGCTATGAAATAAATGATTATTTACAAACTTTTGTAGGTAAAACAGGGTTAGCTATTATATTAGGTTTTTTCTTTATTGCTTATTTGGTAATGCGCTTTAGAATAACTCCTGAAAAAATTGCAGAAAAACTTAAAAGCAAGCAAAAAGAAATTTCAGAAAGTATTTCTGATGATTTTACTGTTGATACAAGTTCTGACACTGCAAACACGTCTTCTATAAGTGATAAGAAGTCAGAATTTGAGTTATCTGTAGAAAACTTAAAACCAACCATTTCTAATTATTCAGAAAAAAAATCTGAAACCAAAGAATCTACTTCTGTCTCATTAAATCTTGATGAAGATTTAGAGCCAACATTAAAGAAAAACAACAATAAAGATAATGAAGTAGAAATAGCTATTGAAAAAGTAGCCGAAGAAGAACACTCTTCAGAAAACCTTTCAGAAAGATTAGTAAAAGATTTTGGCGAATTTGATCCGAAACTAGAGTTAAGCGATTATAGGTTTCCAACTTTTAATCTTTTAAAGCAATACAATGAAAGTATTTCTATAGATCCTGAAGAGCTTGAAGCTAATAAAAACAGGATTGTAGAAACCCTCAAAAATTATAAAATTGGTATTGCACAAATTAAGGCTACTGTAGGTCCCACAATTACTCTTTATGAAATTGTTCCAGATGCAGGTATCAGAATCTCTAAAATTAAAAATTTAGAAGATGATATTGCTTTGTCTTTATCAGCTTTAGGTATTCGTATTATTGCGCCAATTCCGGGTAAAGGAACTATTGGTATTGAAGTGCCAAATAAAAAATCTACCATTGTTTCTATGCATTCGGTAATCACTTCAAAGAAGTTTCAAGAAAGTCAAATGGCGTTACCAATTGCTTTGGGTAAAACCATTTCAAATGAAACTTTTGTGGTTGATCTTGCTAAAATGCCTCACTTATTAATGGCGGGTGCCACCGGACAAGGTAAATCGGTTGGATTAAATGCTGTACTTACATCTTTGTTATACAGAAAACATCCGGCAGAAGTAAAATTTGTATTAGTAGATCCTAAAAAAGTAGAGCTTACCTTATTTAATAAAATTGAACGCCACTATTTAGCAAAATTACCAGACAGTGAAGATGCCATTATTACTGATACTTCTAAAGTAGTAAACACATTAAACTCTTTGTGTATTGAAATGGATAACCGTTATGATTTACTTAAAAAAGCAATGGTTAGAAACATAAAAGAGTACAACGCAAAATTTAAAGCTCGAAAACTTAACCCTGAAAACGGACATCAATTTTTACCATACATTGTTTTGGTTATTGATGAGTTTGCAGATTTGATTATGACCGCGGGTAAAGAAGTTGAAACTCCAATTGCACGTTTAGCACAATTAGCACGTGCTATTGGTATACATTTAATTGTAGCTACTCAACGTCCGTCAGTAAACGTTATTACAGGTATTATTAAAGCTAATTTCCCTGCACGTATTGCCTTTAGAGTAACCTCTAAAATTGATAGTAGAACTATTTTAGATGCTCCTGGAGCAGATCAATTAATTGGTAAAGGAGATTTATTATACTCTGGTGGTAGTGAAATAATTCGTATTCAATGTGCGTTTGTTGACACACCTGAAGTTGAAAAAATTACAGATTTCATTGGTTCTCAACGTGCTTATCCAGAAGCATATCTTTTACCTGAATATGTAGGTGAAGAAGGTGGCACAAATCTTGATATTGATATTCAAGACCGAGATAAGTTATTTAAAGAAGCCGCTGAAATTATTGTTACCGCACAACAAGGTTCGGCATCGTTATTGCAAAGAAAACTTAAACTAGGCTACAACAGAGCTGGTAGATTGATAGATCAATTAGAAGCTGCCGGAATTGTTGGCCCTTTTGAAGGAAGCAAAGCTAGACAAGTGTTAGTATCAGACCTAGTATCACTTGACCAATTATTAGAAAACGAAAAGAATTAATATTTATACAAACACTCCAAGACAAGGAAATAAAATGAAAAAAGTAGCAGTAGTATTAGCAGGATTATTTATTAGTTTAAACATAGTTGCGCAAAATTCTTCGTCAAAAGCAAAAGCTTTATTAGATGAAGTATCAACTAAAATGGGTGCTTATGAAAACATGACCATTGGCTTCTCTTCTACTCTAGTAAATAAAGAAGCAGGAATTACAAATGATCCTCCTATTAGAGGTAACATTACACTAGCAGGGGAAAAATATAGCTTAGACTACTTAGGTAATAAGTTTGTTTTTGACGGTAAAAAATTAGTAGTTATCAACAAAGAAGAAAAAGAAGTAAGTATTACTAATGGTGATTTAGAAGAAGAAGATGGATTTATTTACCCTTCTAAGCTATTAACTTTTTACAAAGAGGGTTACAACTACAAAATGGGTAAATTAGAAAACACTAACGGAAGAAAAATTCAAATGGTTGATTTAACTCCAATTGATAGCAACTCTGATATTGTTAAAGTACAATTAGGTGTAGATGCAAAAACCAAACACATCTATAAATTAGTACAAATTGGTTCAAATGGAGCAGAAACCACTTTTACCATTACTAAATTTGAAAGTAATAAGCCTATTTCAAAAAAATTATTCAGCTTTGATAAAGCAAAGTATCAAAAAGAAGGCTATTTAATTGATTAATTGATAGTGCATAAATACCTAACAAAGTTTTGTTAATGATTTTTAAAGTCTATTAACAAAACTTTTGTGTTTTTTACAACGAACCTTACTACCTTTGTGCTAGTGAAAACATTAGATAAATACATACTTAAAAGTTTTTTAATTCCGTTTTTAGCTACCTTCTTTATTATACTATTTGTACTAGTAATGCAAGCTTTATGGTTAGCTTTTGACGATTTAGCCGGAAAAGGTATCAGTTTATTTTTTATCTTAAAGTTCTTGTGGTATACCATGCTTTTAGTGGCTCCGCAAGCCTTACCCATTGGAGTATTACTTTCTTCTATTATGACGTTGGGTAGCTTATCAGAAAACTATGAGTTTGCCGCAGCAAAATCAGCAGGAGTTTCACTTCAAAGAATGGTAAGACCCTTGGTGTTTTTAGCCATCTTCTTAAGTTCTATCAATTTCCTGTTTTTAAATTATGTGTATCCGTATGCCATATTAAAACAGTTGAACTTAAAAATGAACATTAAAAAGAAACAACCAGCATTAGCACTAGTTCCTGGTAGTTTCAACACCGAAATTCCAGATTATCAAATAAAATTTGATGAAAAGTATGGTGAAGAAGATAATCTACTTAAAAATGTAATGATTTACGATTTATCTTCAAAAAAAGGAAACAATAAGATTATTACTGCAAAAGAAGGCGAATTAGTTTCTGAAGAAGGAAGTAGATACATGACATTAGTTTTAAAAAATGGTCATTTTTTTGAACATCATATCAATAATAATACTTCTTATCAGAAAAGAAAAAAAATGCCTGCCTCCTATGCCGATTTTGATGAATATACAATCAATATAGATATTTCTTCCTTTTCTGATGATGATTTAAATGATTTAAAATATAAAAGTAATTATAATATGCTAAGTCTAGGGCAGTTAAAAGATACACTTCCTACGCTTAAACAAAATTATGATGAATACGTAAAATTAAGAGCAAGAAATTTATTGTTAAATGTAAATGCTGAAGATTTATACAAACATCCTGATTCTTTACTTAATAAAGAAGTTTCATCTGATATTCTTGAAAATTTTAAAGATATTGATAAACGTAATATTTTAAACACTGCCATCATAAAAGTAGACAGAACTCTGAACAATATCCAGTCCAACAAAGACACATTTAAATATAAGAGGAAAGTTTTAAATCTTTACGATATTGAATTTTACAATCGTGTGGCTTTTTCACTTTCTTGTTTAATACTTTTCTTTATTGGTGCGCCATTAGGGTCTATTATTAGAAAAGGAGGTATGGGCTTACCTATGATTTTAGCAATAGCCATTTACGTTTTATATTTCTTTTCAAATACTTTTGGACGTAATTTAGCAGAAGAAAGCTCATTATCTGCTATTACAGGCTCTTGGTTAGCAGTAGCATTAATGTTACCTTTGGCTATAATTTTAACAACTCGAGCAACAAAAGATAAAGGATTGTTTGATATCAACAGTTTCTTTAGTAGAATTACCAATTTATTTAAAAATATATTCTCTAAAAAGGAGAAAACATTATAAAATGACAACACAAACTACCGAAAAAATACAATTAAACACCATAGAAGAAGCCATTAATGATATACGTAATGGAAAGGTTATTATTGTGGTTGATGATGAAGATAGAGAAAATGAAGGTGATTTTGTAGCTGCTGCTGAAAAAGCAACTCCAGAAATGATCAACTTTATGGCAACTCATGGTCGTGGTTTAATTTGTACACCATTAACAGAAAACCGTTGTAAAGATCTTGAATTAGGCATGATGGTAAATAACAATACCGATCCAATGGAAACTGCTTTTACGGTTTCTGTTGACCTAAGAGGAAAAGGTGTTACTACAGGAATATCTGCAAGTGATAGAGCTTTAACCGTTCAAGCTTTAGTAAACGATGAAACCAAACCTTTTGATTTAGCTAGACCTGGACATATTTTTCCGTTAAAAGCTAAAGAAGGTGGTGTTTTACGTAGAACTGGTCATACAGAAGCAGCTATTGATTTTGCTCGTTTAGCCGGATTAGAACCTGCAGGGGTTATCGTTGAAATTATGAATGAAGACGGTACCATGGCTCGTTTACCTCAACTAGTAGAAGTAGCTAAAAAATTTGATTTAAAAATTGTTTCTATTGAAGATTTAGTGGCGTACCGTATGGAGCACGATTCTTTAATTGTTAAGAAAGAAGATTTTGATATTCAAACTCGTTTTGGTGATTTCCGCTTAAGAGCGTACGAACAAACCACCAATAATCAAATTCATATTGCGTTAACGCGTGGAACTTGGAGCAAAAACGAACCTATTTTAACGCGTGTCAACTCTACTTTAGTAAATAATGATATTCTTGGGACTTTAACCAATGATGCAGATCAAAAGCTAGATAGAATGTTTCAAGTGATTAATGAAGAAGGTCGTGGAGCGATTATTTTTATTAATCAAGAGAATCAATCGTTAAATTTATTAAACCGATTAAAAGGACTGAAATCAAATCAAGAAAGTGGTGAAATGAAAGCCCCTGGAATTGTTATGGACAACAAAGATTTTGGAATTGGAGCTCAAATTTTACACGATCTAAACATTCATAAGCTACGTTTAGTTTCTAATACAAAACAAGAAAAACGTGTAGGTATGATTGGTTACGGATTGGAAATTGTAGATTACGTAAACTATTAATAAAACAATAAAAAAGAGGCCGTAAAAACGGTCTCTTTTTATTTATATCAATATAATTTTACCAATTAGTAACTGAAGATTTAACTTCGTTAAACTCAGCCACAACCTCTTCTAAAACTTGCTTTGCAGGTTTTATTTCATGAATCAATCCTGCTATTTGACCAATTTCTAACTCTCCTTCCTCTAAATCACCTTCAAACATACCTCGTTTAGCGCGAGCTCTACCTAATAATTCTTTCAATTTTTCAACAGTAGGATTCTGTTGATACAACGCTTGAACATCGTTATAAAATTTATTTTTCACTAAACGTACTGGAGCCAATTCTTTTAAGGTTAAATGCGTATCACCATCTTTTACCTCAACAATTGTTTTTTTGAAGTTTTCATGTGCAGAAGATTCTTCTGTAGCTGCAAATCTGCTTCCTATTTGAACTCCGTCAGCACCCAATACCATAGCTGCCAACATACCTCTACCCGATCCTATTCCACCTGCGGCAATTACAGGAATGTTAACCTGTTCCTTCACCATCGGTATCAACGTGAACGTAGTAGTTTCTTCTCGTCCGTTATGTCCACCTGCTTCAAAACCTTCACAAACCACAGCATCTACTCCTGCTGCTTCTGCTTTTAAAGCAAACTTTACCGAACTTACCACATGCACAACCGTAATACCCTTTTCTTTCAAAAAAGATGTCCATGTTTTTGGATTTCCTGCGGAAGTAAATACAATTTTCACTCCTTCTTCTACAATAATATCCATGATTTTTTCAATATCTGGATACAACATAGGTACATTAACCCCGAAAGGTTTATCGGTTGCTTTTTTACATTTTTGAATATGTTCTCTAAGCACATCTGGATACATAGAACCTGCTCCAATTAAACCTAATCCGCCTGCCTTAGAAACTGCTGAAGCTAGCCTCCAACCACTAACCCAAATCATTCCTCCTTGAACAATTGGGTATTGTATATTAAAAAGTTTGGTGATTTTGTTTTGCATAACGTAAATGTACAATCATTAAATAGTAGGCACAAAAAAACCTCGAAAAAATCGAGGTTTAATATTATTATTTGGTTGAAAATTTATGAAATCACTCCAGAACCCAACAACTCATCACCTTTATACCACGCTACAAATTGTCCTTCTTGAATTGCCGACTGTGGGTTTTTAAACTCAACAAACAATCCGTTTTCTACTTTATATAAAGTTGCTTTTTCTAGAGGTTGACGGTAACGAATACGTGCTTCTACTTCCATAGTTTCATCTGTTTTCAAAGCTAAATCTTCACGTACACAGTGCAATTCATCATTCGTAACAAATAAGACTCTTCGATATAAACCTTTGTGATTTTTACCTTCTCCTGTATAAATTACATTTTCATCAACATCGGTTTCAATCACAAAAAGTGGTTCTTTGGTTCCACCCACTGCTAATCCTTTACGCTGACCTTTGGTAAAATAATGAGCTCCTTGATGCTTTCCAACCACCTTACCATCCTCTTGGTGATACTTATATTTAGTTGAAAAATAGTCTAACTCAGCTTTTTTATCTGTAAAACGAGGAATCGACTTAGTATAATCTGTAAAATCTTCTGGAATTTGTACAATTACTCCTTCTTTTGGTTGTAATTTTTGTTGTAAGAAATCGGGCAATCTCACTTTACCGATAAAACATAACCCTTGAGAATCTTTCTTTTCTGCAGTAATTAAATCAGCTTGTTTTGCTATTTCTCTAACTTCGGGCTTCGTTAATTCACCTATCGGGAATAATGCTTTTGATAATTGTTCTTGTGATAACTGACACAAAAAGTATGATTGGTCTTTATTCTTATCTTTTCCTGCTAATAATTTATAAACGGTTTTTCCGTCAATAACTTCTTCAGCTTTTCGGCAATAATGACCAGTAGCTACATAATCTGCTCCTAAGCTTAAAGCGATATCCATAAAAACATCAAACTTAATCTCACGGTTACATAACACATCCGGGTTTGGAGTACGACCTTTCTCATACTCATCAAACATATAATCTACAATACGCTCTTTGTATTGCTCACTTAAATCAACTGTTTGAAAAGGAATTCCGAGTTTTTCAGCAACAATCATAGCATCATTGCTATCTTCTAACCACGGACATTCATCAGAAATAGTAACCGAGTCATCATGCCAGTTTTTCATAAACAAGCCAATAACTTCATAACCTTGTTCTTTTAACAAGTATGCGGTTACACTGCTATCTACACCTCCAGAAAGTCCTACAACTACTCTTTTCATTTCTTAAATTTAGAGGTGCAAATTTACGAATTTGTTACGGATTTATTTGATTGTTAGTTTTGATAGATAAATCAATAAAACTTATTGTTGTTTTTTTATGGTATGTGTAGTTCTTTTAGGTTTGTCGGATATTTCTCCATCAATGTAAAATTCCCATTTCCCATCTCTGGAACCATCTTTATACATTCCTTTTTCTTTTAAATTTCCTTTTAAATCGTAGTACTTAGCTTCTCCATTTAACTTCCCATTCACGTATTGTACTTCTTCTATTAAAATGCCTGATTCTGTAAAAATTTTAGAAACTCCGTTTTTTAAACCATTTTTATAATTGGTTTCTTCAGTTACTTTACCGTTGGCATAAAAATTCTTTACAACTCCTTCTAACTTTCCATTTACATAATATTCTTCAGAAAAAATCTTTCCGTTCGTAAAATAATAGCTCCACAACCCTACTCTATTTTTACCAATCATATTACCTAAGGATTTTAGTCTTCCTTTATTGGTGTAAAATTTAACCAAAGCCGTATCAGAATTTACTGTATACTCTTTAATAATAGAGGGAACTGATGAGTATTTGGTATAAAATTTAAAAGTTCCTATTTCTTTTCCGTTTTCAAACTGACCTGTATAACGAAGTTTTCCATTATCATGGTATTTTCGCCATACTCCTGTACGCTTACCATTTGCATCTAATTGATTAACTTCTTGAGCATTTATTGCTATTGAGAAAAATAATAAACTTATGGTAATTGCTATAAATTGTCTTCTTATCTTTATCATGATTGAAAATAATTTGTAAACAAATATACACAAACCATACCAAGGTGAAGGAAGATTTTTTGACCTCAACTTTAACAAACGTCCAAAATGCTGCTAGAGAAAACAGAGAAAAAGCTGCCAACACGGTATTAACTCATACTGAATTATTTTCTCAATTAGTAGAATATACTTTTAAAACAGATGATAAACTCTCTATAAAAGCTGCGTGGATCTTAGAGTGGATTTGTACGCATTACGGATTGGATAAACTTTTACCTCACCTTGAATATTTTACTAAAAACTTACATACACTTCAATTTGATAGCGCTACGAGACCTTGTGCTAAAATTTGCGAACATATTGCTATAGCATATGACTTAGAACAAGAACATCCAATTAAAAGTAACTTAACTTCTGAACAAATTGATAAAATTATAGAGGTAGGTTTCGATTGGTTGATGGGCAATCAAAAAATAGCAGTAAAAGCGTATACTATGACAACTTTATTTTTGTTCGGTAAACAAATTGACTGGGTTCATCCTGAACTAGAGCATATTATCAAAACTAAAGTAATCCATGAAAGCAAAGGCTGTGAAGCTAGAGGGAAACATGTTTTAAGGTTGATTGAAAAACAAAAACTTTAAGTCAACTCCTCTAAATTAGTTGGCTTTCTGTATCCTTGAAATGGTTGCTTTAATAACTCTTTTAAATCATTGTTAATTACTTCATCTGGAAAAGTATCAACCCCATACACAATTTTATCCCTATCTAATTCCATATATGTTCCAAGCAATCTGTCCCAGATAGAAAAAATATTTCCAAAATTAGAATCGGTATATGGTAATAGGTTGTGGTGATGTACTTTGTGCATATCTGGAGATACAATAATGTAACTTAATAACTTATCTACCTTTCTATTCATTTTTATGTTAGCATGCCCAAATTGTGTTGCTACTAATGATAATGATTGGTAGAGCATTATAATTCCTATAGGAGTCCCAACTAAAAACACCCCTAACAACGTAAACGTAAAACGAATGACACTTTCTAACGGATGATGTCTGTTAGCCGTAGTAGTGTCTACATTATGATCGGTATGATGTACCAAGTGTACCATCCACAAAGGTTTTACTTTGTGTTCAACTAAGTGCGCTAAATAGGCTCCGAAGAAATCTAAAAACAATACACCTAGTAATACATATAACCATAAAGGCATTTCAGGCAACCAATTAATCAACCCGAAATCATTCGCTTTTACCCAATCTGCCGTATTCAACAATAAAAAAGCCAATCCAAAATTGATTACCACAGTAGTCGCTGTAAAAAACAAATTAGGCCATGCGTGTTTCCATTTTTTATAATTGAATTTAAACAACGGAATAGCTCCTTCCAGCAACCAAAAAAAAGTGATTCCGCCTACTAAAATGATACTTCTGTGGGAAGAAGGAATATTTTCAAAATAATGAATTAGTGTTTCCAAGGGATAAAATATTTTCCTCTAAAATAAGGATTTTCATCATAATTCTCAATGCATTTTTATCCATTACACAAAAATACCTACAAAAAAATACTACTTTAATAAAATTTCACAAAAAAACAGCAAATTTTATCATAACCCTCTATTTAAAACAACAAAACTCAGGAAGAACCTGAGTTTTGTTGTTAATAGTTAGTTTTTAAATTGTTAATTGCAGGTAACTTCATTATCTTTAGTAATAGTTGTACCATTATTTTCTAAATCACAAATTTCCTGTGGAATTGCAGTAAACGTATTACTTTGTATATACAACTGTTCCAACCCAGTTAAATTTCCTATTTCGGCAGGTAAACTTTCTAAAAGATTCTCTTGTAAGTACAGTCCTTTTAAGGTAGTTATACCACCTATTTGTGCTGGAATTTCAGATAGTTGATTACTTCCTAAGTACAAAAACTCCAACTTATTTAGATTTTCAATTTCTGAAGAGATTTCCGCAAGCTGATTAGAATGTAAAATTAAACTTGTTAATTCTGATAGTGAATATACCTCATCGGGAATATTTTGTATTTGATTTGAAGATAGACTTAACCTTTCTAGTTTTGATAAATTCCCTATAGAGCTAGGAATGAAAGCTAATTGATTTTTTGATAAAAGTAATTCTATTAAATTAGAAAGGTTTCCAATTTCATCTGGAATTTGAGTTATTGAGTTATTTATTACACTTAATACTACCAAAGCTTCCATATTACCTATTTCTTTAGGTAAACTCCCTATTCCGTTTAAAGAAGCTTCTAACACCTTTAATTTGATAAGGCTTCCAATACTTTCTGGAAGTGTTTGTATACTATTAGCTGCAACATTTAAATATGTTAAATTTATTAATTCTCCTATTTCAATAGGAAGAGCATTCAGCTGGTTTTGATATAAACTCAAGTACGTCAAACTTACTAAATCACCTATTTCAGTAGGAAGCGTTTGAATATGATTATCATAAAAACTCAACTTCGTTAAACGAGTTAAATATTTAATTTCTGGCGGAATTGTTCCAAAATTAACACGGTAAAAATCTAATTCTGTAACATAACCTTCACTATCAACCGTTACACGACTCCAAGTGCTCACATCATCATTCTCTAAATCCCAGTCTAAATAATTTTCAGGATTCGCATTGTAAATAGCCATCAAAACTTCTTTTTGTGAAAGAGGTTCAACCTCAACAATAACAGTATAATCCGTAGAAGTTTGATTTTGAGCAGTTACTGTATATATTACATTCTCTGTAAAATTTTGTGTTCCTTCAGGAGAAAAAATTGCATCTGCAGATACCTGAATTGTAGGAATCAAAACTGTTACATCTGTTCCGTTGGGCACAGTAGCTGTAATAGTTTTATTGTCTTGGTCTATTTGAGCAACGATATCTGAATTCAGAATAGCATTGTTTTGCGATTTGAACTCAAAACTTATAATTTCTTTCTCGTTACTTAAAACTGGGGTATCATCTTTACCGCATGAGGTTAAAAAAAGTAAAGATAAAATAACGGATACTAAAATAAGATTTGCATGCTTTAACATAGCCTAAATTTAAATTGTTTTAAAGATGAGGCTAAATAATACTATTTATACAAAACTAAAGTTATCCTCAGATAAGTTAGAGCAACTTTTTAATAAAATATTATTTTTTTAATACGTTTTGAAGGTGTTTTTCTTTACTGTATTGTTGAGGGGTCATATTTAAATAACTAGCTATAAATTTATCAGGTGTGCTTTCAAGCATTAAATTTGACCTCCCTACTATTTCATGAAAAAGTTGAAATCTTTTAGAAGGATTTCTGTACTGAAGCAAACTCATTCTGTTTTCTCTATCCAGTAAAATATACTCATGAATTCTATATAAAACAAAACCCATTTCTGCCCATTTTTGAGCAAGCATTTCAAGATCTTTCTTCTCTATAGATAATATTTCTACATCTGTAATCGCTTCTTGAATTTCTTGAGAAGGTGTTTTGTTAATATAACTTTTAAGGCTATTAAATGGAAGTCCTTTTGGAGTAATATTTGTGGTAATTGGCACGTCTTCATCATAAAAAAACTGATGCACCACACCTTTAGCTACAATATTAGATTTAGACTCTATCTCTCCTTCTTTTAAAATAGTTTCTCCTTTTGTATATGTTCTTTTTTTAAAATATGTAACTAGTTCAGAAAATAAATCATCACTTATGGGAGTTGCCAACTGGATGAACTTATATAGTAATTGACGATCTGATTCAGAGAGGATTTCCATCAAAAAATATTTTTATATCACTGTTAACAAAATCTAGGAACCTTTATTGAGGTAAACGCTTTTTAAGCTCTTCCACCATTCTATAGGTAGCAGGACAAACTTCAGTGTTTTTAATAGTTAAGTTAGCTAACTGAATAAACTTTTTACGATTGGTATGCGGATATTCTGCACAGGCTTTTGGGCGCACATCATAAATAAAACACATATTATCATTCAAATCTAAAAACGGACAAGGTGCTGTTTTTAACACATGAAAATCATCTTCATCTATCATTAAATACTGCGCTGTAAAATCGGCTACTTTCATTTTTAAATGCTTTGCAATACGCTCAATATCTTTATAGGTAAACATTGGCGAAGTAGTTTTACAACAATTACCACAAGTTAAGCAATCGGTACGTTCAAACTCCTCCTCATGAATCTCTTGCATCACCAAATCTAAATTCTTTGGTGTACGCTTTTTAAGTTTTTGAAAGTATTTTTTATTCTCTTGTAACTTGTCTTGCGATAGTTTTTTAAGATTTTCTAAGTCTTTATCCATACTGCAAAACTACAATTATTATCGGCTAAAAAGGGAGGGCTAAACAAATAAAATTATGTAATTTTGCTACTTATTTTAGTAATTTAAAAGGTTATAACAACCAATGAACATTCAATCGTTACTCGAAGCGAAAGTAAAAGAAGCTTTTTTAAGTTTATACCAAACCGAAATTCCGTCGGTAGAATTTCAAGCAACCCGTAAAGATTTTGAAGGAGATATTACTGTGGTAATCTTCCCTTTGTTACGCTACAAAAAAGGAAACCCGGTACAAATAGGTGAAGATCTTGGAAACTATTTAGTGGATAATATTTCAGAAATCAGTGCTTTTAACGTAGTGAAAGGATTTTTGAATTTAGTGGTTAGTGATAATTTTTACACTAATTTTTTCAATGCTATGTATGCGGATGAAAATTACGGATGTGTGAATCCTTCGGAAAACGATGCCGTTATGGTTGAATATTCATCACCAAACACCAACAAACCTTTACACTTAGGTCATATCCGTAACAACTTGTTAGGATACTCAGTTGCTGAAATTTTAAAAGCATCGGGTAAAAATGTGTATAAAACCCAAATTATCAACGATCGTGGAATTCACATTTGTAAGTCGATGTTGGCTTGGGAAAAGTTTGGAAATGGAGAAACGCCTGAATCTAGCGGATTAAAAGGTGATAAATTGGTTGGAAATTACTACGTAAAATTTGATCAAGAATATAAAAAGCAAATTGCTGATTTAGTAGCTCAAGGTAAAACCGAAGAAGATGCTAAAAAAGAAGCTCCTCTTTTACTGGAAGCTCAAGAAATGCTACGTAAGTGGGAAGCAGGTGATGAAAAAGTGACTTCACTTTGGAAAACAATGAACCAATGGGTTTACAATGGTTTCGACGTTACATACAAAAACTTGGGTGTTGATTTTGATGCCTTATACTATGAAAGTAACACCTACCTTTTAGGTAAAGAAGTGGTTGAAGACGGACTTACTAAAGGTGTTTTTTACAAAAGAGAAGATGGTTCAGTTTGGTGTGATTTAACCGAAGACGGATTGGACGAAAAACTGGTGTTACGTTCAGACGGAACAGCGGTTTATATGACACAAGATATTGGTACTGCCATTCAACGTGTAAAAGATTATCCAACAGTAAACGGAATGGTGTATACTGTTGGTAACGAGCAAGATTACCACTTTAAAGTACTGTTCTTAATCTTAAAAAAGTTAGGCTATTCTTGGGCAGAACAACTATACCATTTAAGCTACGGTATGGTTGATTTACCATCAGGAAAAATGAAATCTCGTGAAGGAACTGTAGTAGATGCAGACGATTTAATGATAGAAATGGCAAACACCGCTCGCGAAATTTCTCAAGAATTAGGAAAGTTAGAAGGATACACCAACGAAGAAAAAGAAGAATTGTATAAAATCATCGGAATGGGAGCTTTAAAGTATTTCATTTTAAAGGTTGATCCGAAAAAACGTATTTTATTCGATCCGCAAGCATCGGTAGATTTCCAAGGAAATACAGGTCCGTTTGTACAATATACCTATGCTAGAATTCAATCTATTTTACGTAAAGCCGATTTTGATTATTCACAAGCCGTGAGCATCGATTTACATGAAAAAGAAAAAGAATTAATTAAGCAATTAGAGTTATATCCTGAGGTAATTCAGCAAGCTGCAGCAAATTATTCACCTGCGTTAATTGCGAATTATACGTATGATTTGGTAAAAGAGTTTAACTCTTTCTATCAAAACGTATCTATTTTAGGAGAAGAAGATCAAGATAAAAAAGTATTTAGAGTTCAGTTATCTAAAAAGGTAGCCAATACTATAAAATCAGCATTTAGTTTATTAGGTATTCTAGTTCCTGAAAGGATGTAATCATTATGAAGAAAATATTATTAGAAGGCACATTAAAATTAGTTATTGGAGGTATTATTATTGGTGTTTTACACAAATATGATAGTTTACTTGCTGTATTATTATTTTTAAAAATAATTCACTCAATATATAAGGCTAAAAAGAACAATACTTACAGTATTATATTTATTATTGGAATGATATTTACTGGTCTTATTGGTTTGTTAACTGAATATATTGGTACTGAATATGGACATTGGCAATATCATGAGGTTAACACACAACTTCCTAATTGGTTATTCTTTGCTTGGGTAGGAGCTTTTGTTTTAATGTATGGTATCGAAGCAAAAATTAATTTAAATTACCCTAATTTAACTAATAAAAACAAACAACTTTTGGTTCTTTTTATGGCTTTTTTCTTCCCTTCTTTAGGTGAAATGATTGCTATTAATTTAGGTACATGGACATACTATTGGCCCTATCAGATATTAAATTTACCATTATTAGCGTTTTTTGGGCTAACTGTTATACATTATTTAATTCATGCAACATTAACTTTAATGTCTAAAAAATTAAATATTACTGATATAGTGTTTAACCCTATGCTTTTAGAATCAATAAAAATTAAACAAACAACAAGATAAAAATAAACAACATGAAATACGACGTACTAATTATTGGAAGTGGTCCTGGTGGATATGTAACAGCTATTAGAGCATCGCAATTAGGATTTAAAACCGCAGTAGTTGAAAAAGAAAACCTAGGTGGAATTTGCCTTAACTGGGGATGTATTCCTACCAAAGCTTTATTAAAATCGGCTCAAGTATATGATTACTTAAAGCACGTTGATGAGTACGGTTTAAAAGCAGAAGCTATTGATAAAGATTTTGAAGCGGTTATTAAGCGTAGTCGTGGTGTTGCTGAAGGAATGAGCAAAGGTGTTCAGTTCTTAATGAAGAAAAATAAAATTGATATCATCGATGGTTTTGGTAAAGTAAAATCGGGTAAAAAGGTAGATGTTACTGACGCTGACGGAAAAGTAACTGAATACAGTGCAGACCATATTATTATTGCTACCGGAGCACGTTCTCGTGAGCTACCAAACTTACCGCAAGATGGTAAAAAAGTAATCGGTTACCGTGAAGCTATGAGCTTACCAACACAACCAAAATCTATGATCGTTGTAGGTTCTGGAGCTATTGGAGTTGAGTTTGCACATTTCTACAACTCAATGGGAACTGAGGTTACTATTGTTGAATATTTACCAAACTTAGTTCCGTTAGAAGATAAAGACGTTTCTAAGCAATTTGAGCGTTCCTTCAAAAAAGCAGGAGTTAAAGTAATGACCAATTCTGCTGTAGAATCTGTAGATACTTCTGGTAATGGAGTAAAAGCTACAGTAAAAACCAAAAAAGGGGAAGAAATTTTAGAAGCTGACGTATTATTATCGGCAGTAGGTATCAAAACCAACATCGAAAACATTGGTTTAGAAGAAGTAGGTATTGTTACTGATAGAGATAAAATCTTAGTAAACGATTGGTACCAAACGAATATTCCTGGGTATTATGCTATTGGTGATGTTGTTCCTGGTCCTGCATTAGCACACGTTGCTTCTGCTGAAGGAATTACTTGTGTAGAGAAGATTGCAGGTTTACATACCGAAGCTATCGACTACGGAAACATTCCAGGATGTACGTATGCCTCTCCTGAAATTGCTTCTGTTGGTTTAACAGAAGACCAAGCAAAAGAAAAAGGTTATGAATTGAAAGTTGGTAAATTCCCATTCTCTGCTTCTGGTAAAGCAAAAGCGGCGGGTACTCCTGACGGATTCGTAAAAGTAATTTTTGATGCTAAATACGGTGAGTGGTTAGGTTGCCATATGATTGGTGCCGGAGTTACCGATATGATTGCTGAAGCTGTTTTAGGACGTAAATTAGAAACTACTGGTCATGAAGTATTAAAAGCTATCCACCCTCACCCTACCATGAGTGAAGCGGTTATGGAAGCGGTTGCTGATGCTTATGACGAAGTGATTCATTTATAATAAACTGTCATTCCCGCGGAAGCGGGAAACTCATCATAAAAAACAGATTCCTGCCTGCACAGGAATGACAAAACACAAGACCTCACCATCCCGAAGTTTCGGGAGGTGAGGTTTTAAGTTAAAGATTGTTTCAATCCTTTTTCTATATTCTTCCAAAAGAAATTCCAAAAAGAACGTGTTTTATCTCGTTCTAGGTCTTTAATTTCAGTTTTTATCAGTCCGTTTTTAGATGAATTTTTAATAAATAAATTTAAAATCCAAGAAAGTACTTTTTTTTCATTTCCATCTTCTAAAAGATTAATTTTAAAATTATCAAAATCAATTTCAAAATCTCCGTTAGAAACATCATCATTTCCATATAAATTAAAAAACAATTGATTAATTCTTCCTTCTACCTCTACATTTGTTGTTGGTCGCATAAATGAATTAATGTTCTCTTTTGGCACATTTAGCAAACTTCCTCTTATATTAAATTCATCATTTAAATTATCTGTTTTAAAACTCCAATCTATTTTCAGATCAGATGTATTCATAAAACTAGAGTCTATATGTATAACTGTTCTAGGAAATTTATTTTCTCTTTCTACATTTGTTAAATCATTAATTTCTGCATGTATCGAATTGAAAGATATTAATCCAGGAGTTCCGTTTTTCTTTGTTAACTCTTCGTAAACAATTTGTGTATCTTGTATGTTAATTTTATGTATATCAATATCAAAGGGTAAATTTCTCATCGATTTACTATAAAGATCTTTTCTTTGATGCGGATGCTCTAAAACAACTCTATCTCCATACACATTAAAATCACCTTGATCGATAAAAATGGTATCTAATTCAAAAAACAATCTTTTTTTATTATGGATTTTAAAAGAAGGAACCGTAATTTTCTTTACAAAAAGAGTTAGTAGATCCTTTTCATAAGGAACATGGTAAATATAATTTTCTCTCGATTTTAAGGGTATAATTTCTAAGCTATCAACTTGAATTCTCTCATTCTCAAACGTAAAGTTTGAAAAACCTACTGCTTGTACTTTAGAAAACTGACTTTTAAATTTTTTAATGGTTGTTTTTAATGCTGAGTACTCAAATGGTATAGATGCAGTGGACGGATTATCTAAAGTAAAATCTTTCAAGTTTACATCTATTCTATCTATAGATAATGGAAAATTATTTTGCTTCGTTAAGTTGATATTTAAATTTTTAAATGCAATTTCTTCAATATTTACTTCTTCATACCAACTTTTAGATGACTTTTTTTCTTCTTTTTTTGTATCTATGATTTTCCCTGTAATTTTTGAATTTTCGACAGTAAAAGATCCGATTTTAATTTTATTATTTATAAAATATTGATAGAAAGAAAAGTTATTAATTTCAACTTTTTCAGATTCAAATGTAACACTATCTTGAATAGCTTTACATTGCTTTAAAGCAGCATTTCCTAATAAAAAATTAATTTCTATTTCATCATATTCAAGCGCATTAGTTTTTCCAAAATTTGTCTTTAAATAAGTGTCAATCTTATGCGTAGCATACATATCTAGGATTTTATAACCTAAAAAAATTGATAATAAGAAAACTAATATTTTAACTTGTAACTTGTTTTTCATACTAAAGTTATTACACAATAATAAGCACTTACCCTTACTTAAGTTACTCCATTACAAATATTTATTAACTGATATGATTTTTAATGATAAAAATAAATTAAAAACAATTAGATAAAGAGGCTTTTTATTACATTGCTATCCAATAATTTTTTTTAACATTTTTCTTAAAACGCTAAATGAAAAAGCTCTCTTTAATTACATTACTATTATTTACTCTAAATTCTTTTACTCAAACGAGTAAAAATAAATGGATCGAGGATATTGATTTTTTAAAGACAGAATTACCCAACACACATGTAAATTTCTTTTTTAAAAAGAGTAAAAATGATTTTGGAAAAGAACTTACCACCTTAAAATCTGAACTTACCCAACTTTCCGATTTTGATATAGCCATCAAACTCCAACAAATCATTGCTGGTTTTGGTGATAGTCATACTCTTATAAAGTGGAATAAATATTTAGATAAAAATAAAATTATTCCGATAAAACCTCTTTGGTTTGATGACGGAATATACATTATTAAAGCATCTAATAATAACAAGAAAATACTAGGCAAAAAAATCAACAAAATCAATGGTATAACCATAGATACTATTATAAAAAGATTAAGCTCAATTTTAACTATTGATAATGAAGCTCAGATAAAGAAAACCATACCTCAACTATTAATTTCTATACAATTATTAAAACACTTTGAAATTATACAAGATGATTTGATCAGTTTTGAAGTTGAAAACAAAAAAGGAAAAATAGAAACTCACACATTAAGAATTGAAAATTTTAATAGCAAAAACTCCTCATTAGTTTCTATGAAAGAGATACCCTTATACCTTAAAAACGAAAGAAAATACTTTTGGAGTCATTATTTAACCCCTGAAAACATTTACTATATTCAATACAACAAATGTTATAGTAAAGAAGTAGAAGAGCAATACGGAAACCCTAAAAAAGCAACAAACCTTCCTTCTTTTAAACAATTCTCAAATCATGTTTTTTCAGATTTAAAAACCAAAGAAATTGATAAATTAGTTTTTGATATGCGCTTTAATCCTGGAGGAAACTCTTTACAAGGTACAGAATTCATTAAAAAGCTTTCTGAGTTTAAACATTTAAATCAAAAAGGAAAGCTATTTGTTGTTATAGGAAAGCACACCTACTCATCTGCTATTTTAAACACTTTAGGCTTTAAAAATTACACGAATGCTACTATTATTGGAGAAGAAACCAGTGGAAAACCAAATCACTTTGGAGAAGTAAAAACTTTTAGATTACCAAACTCAAACCTTAAAGTTTATTATTCAACAAAATATTTTAAAAAAGTAGACAACGATGTACACACAATTATTCCGGATGTTAAGATCAATACTACTTTTTCTGATTTTATAAATGGAACAGACCCTACGTTAGAATGGGTAAAAAATCAATCAACTAATTAACCAATAGTAACATACTCGCTTGCTCTTTTAACAATTGGTTTTCTGTATCTATTTGTTTTAAACGTGCTTCAATTAATTTTGCTTCACGAGAATTAATTAAAAACAAGGAGCTATCCCCTAACGAAAATTTACGCTCTTCTGCAGTTACCATTTTTTTATAACCCGTAACCATTTGTTCTGTGGTTGTTAACTGATTTTTATACGATTCAACCGCATTTAAAGTAGCCTTGAATTTGTTTTTTAACGATACTTCTTGCGATAGCATTTCAAAGTTCACCTCATCCAACTTTGCTTTTGCTAATTTAAGTTCTCCTCTCTCTTTTCGTAAAAACAAAGGTAATTTTACGGCTACTCCTCCTTTATAATTGGCTCTTGTAAAAGAATCTAAAAATCGTGGTTGTGTGGTTAAAAAATTATATTCAACATTAACCTGTGGTAATAAGTTATTAAGTTTTAATCGTTTTTCTACTTGTAAACTTTTCTGCTTGTATTGCAACGCAGTATATTTTGGGTGCTTCGTAGGATCAAAATCCTCTTTCATATCCGTTAATAAAGAAGAAACATCCTCATTTACAACTGCTATATTGGTTTCAGGAACTACATCTGGTTGTAATTCTACAGGAGCTGTATTCTCATTCCATAAATAGTTAGACAACTCAAAACCAGCCTTGGTTAGTTTCAATTTATTTTTTTCAAGCATTAATTTTCTATTGGATACGGTAATAGAAGCCTCTAAAGTATCAATTGCCGGTTTATCTCCTGCTTCAAAACCTTTTACTATTCCTTTTAATCTGAATTCTGCATTGGTTAAAAAAGAACTATACAGTAAATTCTCTTTGTAGGTTTTAAGCCAATTGGCATAACTCACCGTGGCATCGTATAAAATAGAATTCACCAATAATTGTTGTTCAGCTTCCGCTTGCTTTCTGAATAATTTTGCCTGTTTTAGCTGTGCCATACGCTCATTGATCAATAAATTTTTAGCCAATGGCACAGAAATTCCTGCGCTATACAATCCATCTTCTGGTACTGTGGCTTCAGGATTCAAATACAAACCGTTATTATCTTCAAAAGAACCTTTTAATTCAATTCCGTACCATGTAGGAATTTTAAAAAGTAGTTGCTGCTTGTCGTAATACTCCTTTTTATCAAATTCTTTAGTAGACTTTGAATATTCTATTTTTGGATCAAACGCTCCTCTAGCTTTTAACACTTTTGCTTCTGCTTGCGTTAACGTAATATTAGCTTGTTTTACCAAGGGATGATGCAGCTTTACATACCCTAAAAATTCTGGTAATGACAATATTTTTTTCGAAGCATTTTGAGCTGTTAGCAACCCACTAAACAATAGCAGAACTAAACTTATATATCGCATATTATTTTTTCTTTTTAACTGTTGTAGTTGTTTGAGGTTGATAATAGTTAGGCGGAAAACCATTTAACTGACGCCATAACTCAAACCAAATAGGCACATCATTTAACAAAGCAATGGTTCTAGCTCCTGACCCTACTCTAATGGCATCCGGCCAGTCATGAGTTGATTCATCTGGTGCTAATAACACTCTAAATTTTCCGTTAGCACTAATAAAATTTTCAATAGCCACTACTTTTGCGCCATATGTTCCGTAGGATACATTAGGCCAACCGCTAAATACAATTGCAGGCCAACCATCAAATTGAACCCTGAATTCTTCCCCCATGTGAATTAATGGAAGGTCAATAGGTTTTACATAGGTTTCTACTGCCAAATTATAATTTGCGGGCATGATACCTACCAACGCTTCTCCTTCTTTAAAAATCTCTCCTATTCCACCTTTGATAGCTTTATTAATAAACCCGTCTTGTGGCGCAGTTACAAACAACAAAGAAGATCTCTTTTTATAATTTGAAAATGTATTTTCTAACTTCGTTACCTCTACTTTTGCATCTAACAAACTTGATTCTGCGGTAGATAAATCACTTCTAGCTTTTGATATTTTTTCGGCGTAATTTGCTTTGATACTTGAAAGATCAATTTGCGCATTGAGCACATCGTTTTTACTGGAAATCAACTTATTTTCCTGTGCAATTAATTTTGATTGTGATTCTTGTAATTTCACGCGTTTCGCCTCTACATCTTTCACGGCTTTTAATCCTTCTTCTTGCAAAGTTAATTCTCGCTTATACTGCTGTTCAGCAACTTTATAATTGGTTTTTTCAGCTTCAAAAGCAATGCTATCACTTTTCACTTTAAGCTTTGATTGCAATAGTTTATTTTGTGCTTGCTTATATTTTAATTGTTGCTCTTGTTGCAAAGAAGTTATTTGCATTTGTAAAGCATTCAATTTGTTATTGTAAGCATTTACCGAATTGTTTTTGGCTTGAATTTGATCATCGGTTCTTTGTAGTAATTGATCATCAAAATAATCACTCTTTACCTCAGAAATACGAAGTATGGTATCGCCTTTTTTAACAAAATCTCCTTCCTGTACATACCAATGTTCAATCCTCCCTGGAATTTGCGATTGAATGGTTTGCGGACGCTGATTGGGCTGCAAAGTAGTTACGGCTCCTTTTGCATTGATATTTTGCGTCCAAGGTAAAAATAGTACAACAATACTCAATACTAACACAAACAGTAAAAACCTGCTAAAGTATTTTCCGTATTGTTTACTGTTTACATATTCAACCGAAGCAAAATGATGTAATGATACTTTTTTATTTAATTTATTATTAGTTATGTTAAGCATATTCTTTTCTATTTAATTTCACCATCAACCAACGTAATGTGTTTTGAACACTTTTGTTTCCACTTATTGTTGCTACTTACTACAATCAATGACCACGGATGCGTTGTCTCTGTAATGTAATTGATGATCTCATCCGTTTCATCATTATTAAAATCATTTAACGGATCTTCCAGAATTAACAATTTTGGCTGCTTTACAATAGCTCTCGCCAACACCAATTTTTTAGCATCTGTAGAGGAAATTTGCTTTCCATCAGGTTTTAAAATGGTTTGTAATCCTTGAGGTTGTTCTTTTAAAAACGAAATCAGTTTTACTTTTTCAAAAACCTTGATAATCTCTTCATCAGAAATATCTTCTCTGTCAAAAACAATGTTTTCTCTAATGGTTCCTTCAAACGGCGTTTCATCATTTAACGCCATCCCTAAACTGGCACGATAATGATTTAAAAACAAACTGTTTATTGATAGATTATTGACGTAAATATTTCCTTTAGACGGACAAATAACTCCGGAAATAAGCTGTAGCAGCGTAGATTTACCCGAACCATTTTCTCCCTGAATTAAAATTCTGTCTTTTGGATTGATGGATAGATCAACATTTTTAATAATAGGTTCTTCTCTATCTGCTACTTCAAAGCTCACATTGTCTAGCTCTACAATTAAAGCGTCTTTAAAGGTTGGTTTTTCTCCATTTTGAGCTTCTAATTCTTTATCTACCACCTGACCTATTTTTTCAATAGATGTCAACACATCATAGAACGATTCTAAGCCTAGAATCAATTTTTCAACCGAAGCTATGACCAAAAGAATAATGATTTCTGCCGCTACAAACTGACCTATATTCATCTCTTGATTCAACACCAATATCCCACCTATTAACAATAAACCCGCAGTTACAATTACTTTAAAACCTATTAAATGGATGAATTGCAGCACTAAAATTTTAAAATGTTTTTCTCTGGATTGTAAGTATTTACTCACCAACGCATCATTTTTACGCAACGCTAAACTGGTGTTACCCGATAATTTAAAGCTTACAATGCTTCTGGCTATTTCTTGAATCCAATGGGCTACTTTATATTTGTTTTTTGATTCTTCTAAACTGGTTTCCAACCCTCTAACGGCTGTAAATTTGAACACTAAGTATATCAGCAGCAACAATAAAAACCCAAAAAAGATAAAAAACGGGTGATAAAATGATAGCAACAACAACGCAAACACAATTTGTAATAATGCTGATGGTACATCTATCAATATTTTTGATAAGCCTTTTTGTATGGTTAACGTATCAAAAAAACGGTTAGCTAACTCCGGCGGATAATAACTATGCAGCTCATTCATCTTTATTTTAGGAAAACGATAGCTAAACTCAAACGATGCTTTTACAAAAATGCGTTGCTGTATGGTTTCTATAATTCGTAATTGCATTAGTTGTAATACACCAGAAAAAGCCACTCCAATGGTTACTATTACAATTAAAACAATCCACGACGTAGAAACCTGAGCTCCTTGCATTAACCCAATAATTGCTTGAATTCCTAAAGGCAACGATAAGGCAACCAAACCCGAAAAAATGGCGTAGTTAAAAATTTGTAAAATCTCTTTACGTTCTAGTTTCAGTAGTCCAACAAAACGCTTCCAAGGTGATA
Organism: Tenacibaculum sp. IB213877; assembly: GCF_034043975.1. Taxonomy (NCBI): domain Bacteria; kingdom Pseudomonadati; phylum Bacteroidota; class Flavobacteriia; order Flavobacteriales; family Flavobacteriaceae; genus Tenacibaculum; species Tenacibaculum sp. IB213877. Next base: position 31,337 of record NZ_JAXCHH010000011.1, read on the forward strand.
ATCTTTCGTTCATAGTTTATAGTAGTATTTTTAGTGCTAAATCAGTAAAAAAAGTAGTGGGAGTCATGTTTTTTTTACAATTGGTTATGGATGTAAAATGATTTTTTAAAAAATGCTGATGCAACGCTCCGTCCACAATAGTACTAGCTAAACTTGCAGGATATTTGTACTGAGCATTCACCTCAGCAATAATATCTTGCAATCGGTTAATAACACATTTGTAAGTAGTAAAATAACCTTCTTTATTCTCAGTATCTACCTCTTTAGTCATAAATGACTTAGAGTTTTCATTAATAATAATTCGATTAAGCACCACCTCATTAATATGGCTGATGCTAGAATCTTCTTTAATGGTTCTGGTTACAACGGTAATCGCTTTTTTTAGTTTTTCTTTTGAATTGCTAATGTTATACGTTTCAAATACCAATTGATACTCTAACCACGCCCAATACCAAGAGGTTAAGTATAACAATAACTTATGTTTATTCTCAAAATAACGATAAACAGAGCTTTCATTAGAACCAATTTTAACGCCTAACTTTTTAAAGGTAAAGGCTTCAAAACCAATTTCATCGATAAGTAAAATACTTTCTCCAATAATTTTTTTACCCAAAGCAGACGACTCCGGATCTTTTAAAAAGATCTTTTCAGGTACCGCTATTTTTAAATTTGACAGTAAACTTTTCATTTCAAAACATTAAAGCGCAAAAATAATAGTATTACTATTAAAAAAGAAATAAAAACTCTGTTTTAACAAATTATTAATTGATAGCGCTATAAAGATTAATGATTGCACTAATAGTTTACAGTAAGCTATTTGATTTTAACACGTAAAACACTATATTTGAAACACTTCTTATACTTGCTATGAAATTATAAGAGCTATAAAATAGTTATACATACGTTTATACAACTATAAAAGAAGTATACATACGTAAAAGTTACATATATAAATAAGTTAGGGCATAATTTGAAAAAAAAACGAATGACATCAAATAAAATAGAATATATAGACAAACTTTTCCTGTCTTACAATTATCAATTAGCAAATCAGTCAAACCATAAAGTTAGAGTTTATACTTTAAGATATGGAATGTATCACGCTGCTGAGTTCATTCTATTTGATAAAGATTATGATGTTTCAAAAATCAAAAATGAATACTCTGAATTAGGTTTTGCAACTGATGTTAGAATACTAGATAATATTGATGAAATAGAAGAGTATTTATTTGAAGGTTTTTTCATAAAAACACCTCTTGGAAATGAATTAAAAAATAGGTATAAACATTTTGTAAACAGACAGCTTCAAAATTTACCAGAAGGAAGTACGTATAAGTATATAAATAGTTCTTTTGACTTATTACTTCAAGATGAATCGAAAAATATTATTGAAAATAAATCCTACGATTCTAATTTCGAAACTAATCTAATTGATAAAATAAACGGTTTATTAAGTGACGTTAATGGAGCAATTTTTATAATCATTGAAGCACCTGCTGGATTTGGAAAAACTTGTACAGCTAACGAAATACTTAATACTTTTTCACCGAGTGAATGTAAACAACTTCCATTTTTCACTGAACTTTCAAGAAACAGAGAAGCTAGAGTTTTTAAACATATTTTATTAAATGAAATCGATGAGCAGTTTCCAAATGGGATAAAACAAAATATAGTTATTGAACAAATAACAAAAGGAAGAATCCCTCTAATAATTGATGGGTTTGATGAGTTAATTTCCAAAGAGAGTAATAAAGAAGAGGTCGAAAGTATGTTGACCACTATTATTGAACTGCTAAAAGGAGATGCAAAAATCATTATTACATCAAGAAAAACAGCAATATTTAATAGCGATGAATTTCTTAATTCAATTTATGATTCAAACAACGACTTTTCACTTGCAAGGTTTGAAATAAAAGAACCAAAAATTGAAAACTGGTTAGACAATGACAGGATAGAAATTATTGACAATGCTAACTTTCCAGTTGCTCAAATAGCTAACCCAGTTCTTTTATCATATTTAAGAAATATTTCTTTAGATATTCTTAAAAGCTATGTACACGAAAATAATGATGGTGCTTTAATTGATAAATACCTTGACTATTTATTAAAGAGAGAACAACAAAGACAAAATTTAAAATTAAATAATGAAGACCAGCTAATAATTTTCAGAAAGTTAGTTCGGTTTATGACAGAATATAACATAACAGCTGAATCTAAAGAAACTATTAAAGATTTTATCAAAGAATACAATCAGAAGCTATTACAAAACAGTCTAAAACTTTACATTGCTGAAGAAAAACCGTCTATAGAAGATTTAATTGAAACCCTTTCAAATCACGTATTCCTTGACAGAAAACCAAATGGAGATGTCGGAATCATAAATGACTTTATTTTTGGTCACCTCATTGGAGAGAACCTAATTTTAGAAAAATATCAAGAACATTATGAAAATTTTGAACAAATAATTCCACAAGATTTTGCTACAAAATCTATAGAATCATTTAAAATTCAAAGTAAGAGTAAAAAAGAAGACTTATGGTCTATTTTCAATGATGAAAATTTTAATTATGACATTGGCTTTTATTTTGATTTAGATTATACTTTTTCAAAACAACCTAAACGAGTCTATAAAAATCTATTCGTTTTAGACAGAGAGCTATCTAATTTAAATTTTAATAAAGATTGTAGATTTGAATCATCTGCATTCTCTTCCGTTATATTCCATAATTGTGTATTCGACATTAATTTATTTTTTGACACATCATTTCAGAATTGTTCTTTTTATGACTGTTCAATAATGAATAATCAAACAAGTAAATCATATAGTGATTTTGCATTATTTGCTTGTAATTCTAATAATAATTTTGTCCAAAACATTCTAAATCTTTTTGATAGCCCAACAACTAATAAGAAAAAAGAAAAAGCGTTACTTACAGAAGAAATGGTTCTAAAGCATTTTTTTCAAGTAGATGGCATAAAACCAAGAGCACGAAAATTTTCATACATAAAAAAATTGCTTAACGAATTTCACGATAAAGATATTAATAAAATTATCGATTCATTAAAAAGTAAAGATTATCTACATTTCAAGGATGACGTTGGTTTTATTACAAGAGAAGCTATTCATTATTTAAAACATAATTACAAAAAATGATAGCAGGTTTTCAAATTATCGAGAAACAAATTCATCAAAAAATAGTCAATGAATTAAATAAAGTTGGTTTACTATATAGAATTTTTGTCCGAACAAAGAATGAAAAATCTATAGCTGAAAAAATTCAGAGAAAGATTGATGAAGGTAGACCTTATAACGAAAATGGAAAAAAGATTCAAGATGTATTAGGTGTAAGAATCGTTACCTACTTTAAAGATGACATTAATGTTGTTAAAGAGATTTTAAGCAAAAAATTTAAATTTATAGACGAGGAAATTGACGAGTTAGAATTAACAGTATTTAAACCTAAAAGAACTAATATTATTTGCCAATTTGATGAAAATCATATTCAAATTTTAAAAGAAGTTAATTTAGCTACAGAAAAGTCAAATTTTAAATTAATTGATAATACATTCGAACTTCAATTGCGAACTATACTGTCAGAAGGTTGGCACGAAATAGACCATAGTTTAAGATATAAGTGTAAGAATGACTGGAATGAACACAAAGAAAGTGAACGACTTCTAAATGGAATTTATGCCAGTTTAGAGACTAATGATATTGCTTTAAAAAATCTCTTTAATGAATTATCATATCGTCATTTTAAAAGTAAGAATTGGGAAGCTTTGTTGAGAAACAAATTTAGGCTTCAATTCCAATTATCAAATTTAAAAAGTGAATTGATTGAAATTCTCAACAATGACAACTCAATAGGTAAACATATTTTAAGGATGGATAGAACTAAATTTTTATTGAAAATATCCGAACTAGATTTATCGCTACCTGTGAATTTTAATAATTTACTATACTTGGTAAATGTAATTGAAATTAACAATCAAAAGCTTTTAGATGAAACACCTGAATTAATAAAAACTACACACAGCAATAACTATAAGTAATTTCTTGTTCTCGTCTACCTAAAAACAGTAACCTTAAAACCTCCAACAAACAATTCGGGTTACTTTGTTTCCCTGGTGCATTGGTATCACCTTAAACTCAGTAACTTGTAACTTTTTAGCAGAGGCTTCTAAACTTTTTACATTATCCTTATTAGAAACCAAACTGGTAAACCACTTACTTACTTTTGAATGTTTAGAACTTTCGTACAAATAGGTATGCAAAAAAGCCTTTTCACCACCCACATACCACAGTTCGTTGTTATTTCCAGCAAAGTTACGCACAGCGCTATTTCCTAAATTTCTCGTTTTTCTTCGATTAGCACCTCTCGCCTCTACAGCACTTTTGTAAAACGGCGGGTTGCACATAGTTACTGTAAATCGGTCATCTTCTTCTAGAATCCCCTCTAAAATATGCTCCTCTTTAAATTGTTGACGTAATGCTATTTTAGCATCCAAATTATTGTCATCAATAATATCTTGCGCATAATCCAACGAATCTAATTCAATATCGGTTGCCACAAAATCCCAACCATATTCAGCAACTCCTAATAACGGATACACACAACTGGCACCTGTACCAATATCTAATACTTTTACTTTGGTCTGGTCACCAATTAAATCCGCTAAATGATGAATATAATCTACACGCCCGGGAATAGGCGGACATAAATTTTCATCCGGAAAATTCCAATCTTTTATTCCGTAATAAACAAACAATAAAGCCTTGTTAAATTCTTTTACCGCTTTTGGGTTAGAAAAATCGATGGTCGTTTTTCCAAACTTTTCTACCAAAAATTTTTCCAATTTTGGGTACTTGTTGCGTAACAACTCAAAATCGTATCCGTTTTTATGTTTGTTTTTTGAGTGAAGTTGTTTTTCTTTCATAAATCTTGTCATTGCGAGGAACGAAGCAATCTTTGAATTTTATGATAACATACAATAAGATTGCTTCGTCATTCTTCCTCACAATGACAAAGCAAAATATACTACAGTTTTAATACCGTAAACTCTAATTGTAATGGTTGTAAGTTATTTTTAAGCGTTTTTACAAAGCTTTCTCCGTATTCTAAATAAAACTCCGAAAAGTTACGCTGACGTTCTTCTAAACTTTGATTTGGCAGTATTTCATTCTGAATTTCTGCAATTCTATCCACCAACTCTTTATGTTTCCGTTTTTCGGCTCTTAACAATCGTTTTTCAAGAGTTTCTAACCCTTTTACTTGCTTTTTTTCTTGTGCGTTTACCGCACCTATAAACGATGCATCGGTTTGTGCAGCTACTTTGCGTAACTCATCAAACTGTTGTTGTAAAAAGTCTTTTTGCTTTGAAAAATCTACCGAAATAGCAGAATTTTCATTTACTTTTTTATTGATGAGCTTATGTTGCTTTAAAAAGATTTCTTCAACACTAACCGATAGTTTTTCAAGCTTTTTAGCTTGTTTTTCACTAAGCACTTGTACCGAGTTTCGTAATAACAAAATAGGAAACGGAACTTCCACCGCATCAAAATAATCTTTCAATTGCATCCAATACGCTAGCTCTCCACCTCCACCTATGTAGCACAGATTTGGTAAAATAACCTCTTGGTATAACGGACGCATAATTACGTTGGGTGAAAATCGTGCAGGATACTGCTCTAATTCCGCCAACATTTCATCTTTGGTAAAAGAAATATTCGTACCGTTTACTTGGTAAACTCCATTTTCAAAAACAATACGTTCGCGCACCATATCTGTCAAATAAAACAGGTTGATCTCTCTCGGGTTTACCTGAATTTTATACGATTCTGCTAATTTTTCATTGGTTGTAGAAACGGTTGTAAAAGATGTTTGATGTAACAGTTCTTCTCTAGCAAAAGGACTCAATTCTTGCTTTAGTTTTTCATCATCGGCATCAATAATTACCAAACCATATGCTGCAAAAAGCTCGTTGGCAATATATCTTGTTGCTTCAGCTAAGGTTGTATGTTGCAAATAACCTTCAGTAAACAACGTTTTTAAATGTTCAGCGTTTTTAGAGTTACCAATATGTTTTGAAAACTCGTTAAAAACAGCTTCTAATCCGTCTGTAGAAAATCGTCCAACCGCTCCGGTTTGAGCAGTATTCCATTGGACTTTTTTTCCTTTGAAATTAAAGAAATTGATCTCTTCAAAATCATGATCTTCGGTAGCCATCCAATACACGGGCACAAAATGTTGCTGCGGGAATTTTTCGGATAATTCCTCCGCTAAATTGATAGCGGATATAATTTTATACAGAAAATACAGCGGACCTGTAAACAAATTTAACTGATGTCCTGTGGTTACCGTAAAGGTATTTTCTTTTAATAACAACTGAATATTTTCCGTAGTTGCATCGGATGCTTTTACGTTTTCATATTGTTGTTGCAACACCTCAACCAACACCTGTCTTTTTGAGTTTGAAAACGATTTTTCTTTTAATACTATTTGTTTTTTGAATCCGTCAACATCAGGAAAATTCCCATAAAACGAATTGATTTTTGCTGATTTCTCTAAATAATCACACATCATTGTAGAGAAATATCCTGTTTTTTGAAACGGAATATTGGTAATTTTCATTTACTGTTTTCTTTTAAATAATGTGTACACATAAGGCCTTTCGCCTCCATACGGATTGATAAATGTATGATCAAAACTATCCACTAACTGGAAATCATCTCCCAATTTCTCTTGTAACATTTCTTTGTTATAGCGCTGTAATTGCAAACCACAACATTTCTCAGCTCCATTCAATGCAAAAACCGCAATAATTACAAACCCGTTTGGTTGTACCAGTTTTTTTAGCAAATTGAAGTACGATTGTTGCTCCGCTACTGTTAAAAAAAAATGCAACACCGCTCTATCAATCCACAAATCAACCGATGTTAGCTTGTGTAATTCCGTTGGATTTGTTAGATCATCTTGAATAAACTCTACCTTTTTGGATGCTTCACCTAATCTCTTTTTTAAAGAAGAAAGCGCCTCCGAGGAAAGATCATTAGCAATGATATTTGAGAAGTTAGTAGCCAATAAATCATCTATCAAAGTAGACGAACCTATACCCACATTTAAAATTTTTGCGTTATGAGATAACGTTGTTTTTTGAATAAGTTTTAAAATTTCTTCCGATTTGGGTTCGTACCAACCTAACTTTTCAGCCGGATTTTTTGCGTAAGCGGCATCCCAATGCTGTTGATAATCAGTTGCAGAAGTTGTACAGTCAGATTCATTTGTCATATTTCAAAAATACTAAAATTAATTCTCTATTTTTAACCTCGCTATTTAATTTGAAAATGCAATTTAAACATCCTGAATTTTTATACTTTTTAGCACTCTTGATTATTCCAATCTTAGTGCATCTTTTTCAGTTACGACGGTTTAAAAAAGTACTGTTTACCAATGTTGCCTTTTTACAAAAGTTAGTGATTGAAAACCGTAAGAGTTCTCGTATAAAAAAATGGTTGATTCTAGCCACCAGACTCTTGTTACTTTCAGCGATAGTTTTTGCTTTTTCGCAACCTTATTTTAACAACAATTCTTTAGACGAAAAACCACACACGTTTATTTATTTAGATAATTCTTTGAGCACGAGCGCAAAAGGAGAGAAAGGAAATTTATTACAAATTGCCACTCAAGAATTGATTGAAAATACTTCTGAAAAGGAAAGTTATACTTTACTAACCAATTCAAATTTTCATCAAAATATTTCTTCATCTGAATTAAAAAACATACTTTTAAAAACGAAAAATGAAGCTAAAAAACTGAATTTCAACGAAGTATTGTTAAAAATTTCTTCTCAAAAAACAAACTCAACAAATACTTCACATAAAAACATTTTAATATCTGATTTTCAGAATACTTACGACAATGATTTTACAAATGTAAACCATTCTTTTTCGTTAATAAAACTCATTCCGGAGCAAAAAAACAATCTTTCAATAGACAGTGTTTATATAAACGACAGTAATTCATCTAACTTAAACGTGAATGTTGTTGTTAAAAACCAAGGTGAAGCCAAAGAAAACATTCCGATTGCTATTTATAACAACGAAAAACTAATAAGCAAGCAAACCTTCTCTACAGAAAAAGACAAAAACAAAACGGTAACTTTCTCTATTCAAAAAACTCCTGATTTTTCAGGAAAAATAGAAATCACTTTTAGCGATACTTTTAGTTTTGACAATAAGTTCTTTTTCACGTTAAATTCAGAAGAAAAAATTAACGTTTTAGCTATCGGAAATAACAATGATTTTCTATCGAGAATCTACACAAAAAACGAATTTAATTTTACCAGTTCTACTCTTCAAAATACCAATTACAATTCCATTGAAAAACAACAGTTGATTCTATTGAATGAGCTGGAGAAAATTCCGCAAACGCTAGTAAATAGTTTAGCTGATTTTTCTAAAAAAGGAGGTGGTGTAGTGTTGATTCCGAGTGCTCAATCGGACATCAATTCTTACAATCTATTCCTTAAAAACATATCCGCAGGAAGTATTCTTCCGCAGAAAAAAGACACCTTAAAAATTACAAACATCAATTTTAACCATCCTCTTTTTAAAAATGTGTTTGATAAAAAGGTGGCTAATTTTCAATACCCAACATCGCAAATTTACTATCCTGCTAATTTGAGAAATGCTAGCAATGTAATTTCATTTGAAAATAATGAGAAGTTTGTTCAGCAAGTAAATTTAAAAAATTCAAAACTCTACTGGTTTGCATCACCTTTAAACAAAACCAATAATAATTTTAGCAACTCTCCTTTGGTGGTTCCTGTTTTTTACAACATGGGACAACAAAGTTTGCAGTTTTCTCAATTATACTACACCATTGATAAAACCAACATCATTGATATTAATACTCAATTAGGAAAAGACGATGTTATTTCAATCCAAAATACAGATGTTTCATTCATTCCGTTGCAACAAACTTTTCAAAATAAGGTAAGTTTAACTACCAAAGACCAACCTACAAAAGCTGGTTTTTACACTGTTTTTAAAGAAAAAGACACCTTAAAAACATTGGCCTATAACTATTCTAATAAAGAAAGTTTGTTACAATTTTTAGATGTTGAAGAATTAGCTAATAAGCATGAAAACATTTCATTATCTACCTCGGTAGAACAAACTTTACAAGAAATACATAAAAAAAATGAAGTTCAATGGCTTTGGAAGTGGTTTTTAGCGCTCGCCATTGTATCTTTGTTGTTAGAAATATTGATTTTAAAATACTTCAAAGTATGACCACGCTTTTAAAATCGGCTACTATTATTGACGCTACAAGCCCTTTTCACCTTCAAACCAAAGACATTTTAATTGTTGACGGAATTATTAAAAAAATAGACAATTCCATCCCTAAAAAAGACGATTACGAAGTCGTAGAACTTGACGATTTACATGTATCAACTGGATGGTTTGACACCAGTGTTTCATTTGGTGAACCTGGTTATGAAGAACGCGAAACCTTAAAACACGGATTGCAAGTAGCAGCCAAAAGCGGATTCACTTCCGTAGCTGTAAACCCAAATACCTTTCCGATTGTAGACAACAAATCGGCAATTGAGTTTTTAATCAATAAAGCCAACGGAGCAGCAACTAGCCTCTATCCTATCGGTGCATTGACTCAAAATAGTGAAGGAAATGAAATGGCGGAATTGTACGATATGCAACAATCTGGCGCTATTGCATTTGGTGATTATAACAAACCTATAGAAAATGACAATTTATTAAAAATAGCCTTGTTATACGCTCAAAATTTTGACGGATTGGTATTGAGTTTTCCGAAGAATAAAAAAATAGCTGGTGAAGGTGTTGCCAACGAAGGCGTGAACGCTACCAAATTAGGATTGAAAGGAATTCCTGCCTTAGCAGAAGAAATTCAAGTAGCTCGCGATTTATTTTTACTGGAATATACCGGAGGAAAATTACACATTCCAACCATTTCTACTGAGAAATCAGCTAAACTCATCAAAGAAGCGAAAAAGAAAGGATTAAACGTAACCTGTAGTGTTGCTGTTCACAACCTTGTATTAACCGATGATGAACTATTTGGTTTTGATGCCAATGTTAAAGTCAACCCGCCTTTACGCACAAAAAAGGATGCTAATGCTTTGGTAAAAGCTGTAAAAGATGGAACTATTGACATTATCACCACCGATCATAACCCAATAGACATTGAGCATAAAAAAGTAGAATATTCGGTTGCTAAAAACGGAACTATCGGACTCGAAAGTGCTTTAGGAGCTTTGCTTACAGTATTGGATATTGAGACTATTGTAAAATGCATGAGTGAGAATCCGAAACCTATTTTCGGATTAGAAAACACATCTATAAACACCAACGAAAAAGCTTGTTTATCTTTATTCAACACGAAAGCTTCACATACTTTTACCGAAAAAGACATTCTATCCACTTCAAAAAATAGTATATTTATCGGTAAGAAGCTCAAAGGAAAAGCCTACGGAGTTTTCAATAACAACAAACTAATCTTAAACAATTAAATTTTTATGGAAAATCAAACAGTTGAAGAAGGAAAAACAATAGCTATTATTAGTTATTTAACTTGGATAGGTACTATCGTTGCGTATGCTATGAATAGCTCTAAAAAAAATTCTTTTGCCAGCTTCCATATCCGACAAATGATTGGACTAGGTATTTTACAAATAATTAATGCTTGGGTAATATATGGTTATGTTGGTGGAATGACTGGAGGAATTATCTCATTTGTTCTTTTTATTTTATGGATTATTGGATTTATAGGAGCAATTAAAGGAGAAGAAAAAAAAGTTCCTTTATTAGGAGATCAATTTCAAGAATGGTTTAAGAACGTATAATTTATATATCGAAAATATTTTATTAACCTCACAGATTTTTATATTAAAATTTGTGAGGTTTTAAATTAAAAAAACAACAATGTTACATTACATAAAAAGAGAACCTAAGGTTGCTACTAAAAATCCGCCTTTATTAATTTTATTACATGGTTATGGAAGCAATGAACAAGATTTATTTTCATTTGCTGAAGAATTACCCGATGAATTTTTAATTATTAGTGCACAAGCACCATACAGTATAGGTTATGGTGGATACGCATGGTATGCTATTAATTTTGATGATGTTAATGGGAAGTTTTCCGATTTAACTCAAGCAAGAGAATCTATTCAAAAAATAGCATCGTTTATTGATGAAATTAAAACTAAGTATAACACAAATCCTGATAAAACTTTCTTATTAGGTTTTAGTCAAGGTGCTATTTTAAGTTATGCCACCAGTTTACAATATCCGAACAAAGTACAATACGTGATTGCTTTAAGTGGTTATATTAATGAAGAATTACTTCCGGAAGATATTTCTAAAGACATTACAACAGATTATTACATTTCTCACGGAACAGTTGATCAAGTTTTACCTGTAGATTGGGCAAGAAAAGCTCCGAAAATTCTTGAAAATTTAGGGTTAGAAAGCTCCTATTCAGAATATCCTGTAGGACATGGAGTTGCTCCTCAAAATTTTTATCATTTTAAAACCTGGATTCAAGAACGTTTATAAACAAAAACTGTATTTTTGCTAAACCAAACTTAATGCTATGGGTTTTTTAAATCAAGATATTTTATACGCGTGGAGTGCGCCTTTTTTTATATTAGTAATTCTATCTGAAATGTATTTTAGCTACCGAGCTAAAGCAAAAAATTACGATTTTAAAGATACGGCTACTAATGTATATTTTGCCCTTGTAAACTTTAGCTTAGACCTATTAATGAAAGCCTTTTCTTTCTTAGTAATGGGACTTTGCTATCAATACCGAATTATTGACTGGGAAGGAAACCAAGCTTGGGCGTATTGGCTCTTAGCGTTTATAGGTCAAGATTTCTTGTATTATATACACCACTATGTAGATCATCATTCTCGTTTCTTTTGGGCAGTACACGTAACACACCATAATTCAGAATATTTTAATATTTCTACAGGCTTTAGGTCACCAGTTTTACAACCTCTTTTCCGCTATATGTTCTTTTTACCATTGGCTTTTTTAGGTGTAGAACCGTTACATATTATGTTTGCTTATGCCATGAATCAGAATTACGGTACGTTATGCCATACCAATTTTATAAAAAGTAAATTAGGCTGGTGGGGATATATTTTTGTTACACCTTCACACCACAGAGTGCACCATGCTTCAAATGTTAAGTATTTAGATAAAAACATGGGAATGGTGCTAATTATTTGGGATAGAATTTTTGGTACTTTTCAAGCTGAAGAAGACGAAACGGAATATGAAAAACTTCGATTTGGATTAACCAAACCTGTTGAAGATAAAGGACCTTTTAATATTATTTTTCATGAATGGAAAGAAATTTTTAATGATTTCTTTAGTAGAAAAAAAGACCTGCCCTTTTTTACACGATTAAAATATGTTTTTATGCCTCCAGGATGGAGTCATGATGGGAGCAGTAAAACAAGTAAACAACTTCAAGAAGAATTGAACGATAATAAAAAAGCAGCTTAAAAGCTGCTTTTTTTATTCTAAAATCTGTTGAGCGTGTTCTTTCGTTTTAACTTTTGAAATCACTTCTTCTATTATGCCTTTCTCATCAATTACAAAGGTAGTTCGGTGAATTCCATCGTATTCTCTTCCCATAAACTTTTTAGGCCCCCAAACACCAAACGCTGTAATTACTTCTTTATCTTCATCTGCTAACAAAGGAAAAGGTAATTCATTTTTAGTGATGAAATTTTGCTGACGCTTAGCACTATCTGCACTAACCCCTAAAACGTCATATCCTTTCGCTAAAAATGTTTGATAATTATCTCTTAAATTACAAGCTTCAGTAGTGCATCCGGGGGTTGATGCTTTAGGATAAAAGAACAATACTAATTTTTTTCCTTTATAATCAGTAAGCTTAATAGTATTTCCGTTTTGGTCTTTAGCTTCAAAATTAGGCGCTTTATCTCCAACCTTTAATGTAGTCATCTTTTACTAGTTTTAAAAGTCTAAAAATACAAAGTTTAAAAAGTTCTTTCAAGTTTACTTTTAAAAAATAATAATTAGAAAGTTTGTTTGCTTTCAACTTTTTAACTTTACAACTTTATAACTCATAAAAATATGACCAAAGCCGAAAAAGTAACATTTGTAATTGACACGCTTGAAAAATTATATCCAGAAACTCCAATTCCGTTAGATCATAAAGATCCGTACACTTTATTAATAGCCGTTTTGATGTCTGCACAAAGTACAGACGAACGTGTAAACACCATCACTCCTCTTTTATTTGAAAAAGCTGATAATCCGTACGATATGATAAAATTATCTGTGGATGAAATTAGAGAAATTATTAAACCCGTAGGCTTATCTCCCATGAAGTCAAAAGGAATCTATGGCTTATCTAAAATTTTGATTGAAAAACATAACGGAGAAGTTCCTGCTAACTTTGAAGCTTTAGAAGAATTACCTGCAGTAGGACATAAAACGGCAAGTGTGGTAATGGCACAGGCATTTAATATTCCTGCTTTTCCGGTAGACACGCACATTCATAGGCTAATGTATCGTTGGAATTTATCTAACGGTAAAAGTGTTGCCCAAACAGAAAAAGACGCTAAGCGTTTATTTCCAAAAGAACTTTGGAATAAGTTACACTTGCAAATTATTTATTACGGACGAGAATACTCTCCTGCTCGCGGGTGGAATTTAGATAATGATAGTATTACCAAAACCATTGGAAGAAAATCTGTTATAGATGAATACTACAAAAAGAAGAAATAAAAAAGCTTCAGTTTTTATACTGAAGCTTTTCCACTCTTAATTCAAATTCAATTCAATGAGAACGTTTGGTTTAGGTGCATAGACTTTAGTGGATTTTGAAAAGTCTAATAAAAATTGAATTGTTTCTTTTTTAGGTTTCATCTGATAATCAGATGGTTTTTTAGTGTAAATTTGCATCATATATTGCCCTTTAGTATTTGTTTTTCAACTACATAACGATGCTTTTTTCTATTTATTGTTAGTTTACTAAAATTATTTTATTTTTTTCTATAATTTTTCTCAAATTTATTAGCGCATAACGCATTCTTCCTAAAGCTGTATTGATACTTACACCCGTAGCTTCTGATATTTCATTAAAGCTCATATCCATATAAATACGCATTTTAAGCACCTCTCTTTGCTCTTCTGGTAATTCTTCGACTAATTCTCGTACATCAGAAAGTATTTGATCTTTTATAAGCTGCTTCTCTGCATTCAACTCATTATCACTCAATACAGAAAAAATATCAAACTCATCTGTATTGTTAAACGAAGGCATCCTATTTGATTTTCTAAAATGATCAATAATTAAATTATGAGCAATACGCATTACCCAAGGTAAAAATTTACCTTCTTCATTATAATTACCTCTTTTTAGAGTTCTAATCACTTTAATAAAGGTATCTTGAAAAATATCTTCAGTAACATCTCTATTATGCACCTTGCTATAAATAAAACTATAAATTTTTTGCTGATGTCTTTTGATTAGGTATTCTAACGCTAGCTCTCTACCATTAACATAATCTCTTACCAAAATGCTGTCTTGGGCTACATTTTTATACATAATAATTACTTTTTGTGAAAAGCACAGAACTTTTCAATTAGGGATTTAAATATTAAAAAAAAGTAATTTTTATGTATAGGCTTTTGTTTATAAATTGATTATGAGAGACAAATATCAATTATTTTATGCTAATTAACAAATAATATTTTAAGATAATTAAGTAATTAAAGAAAATGTAATGTTTTTTTTAAACTCTCTATTCTTAAATTTAATTGTAAAAGTGGTAATTTTGATACTTATTTTTTAAGAGCATATGACAGACGTATCTACCATCAATCCAAAAGAAAATATTATTATTAAAGGAGCTAAACTGCACAATCTTAAAAATATTGATGTAGTTATTCCGCGTAATAAGCTAGTTGTTATTACCGGACTTTCTGGTTCAGGAAAATCTTCTTTGGCTTTTGACACTTTGTATGCAGAAGGTCAGCGTAGATATGTAGAAAGCTTATCATCATATGCTCGTCAGTTTTTAGGAAAACTCAACAAACCTAAGGTAGATTATATTAAAGGAATTGCTCCTGCCATTGCTATTGAACAAAAGGTAAACGCTACCAACCCCAGATCAACAGTAGGAACCTCCACAGAAATTTACGATTATATAAAATTATTATTTGCCAGAATTGGTAAAACCTACTCTCCTATTTCTGGAAAAGAGGTAAAAAAGCATACGGTATCAGATGTAATCAATCATGTTAAAAAATTCGAAGAAAGAACCAAAATGCTGCTGCTGGCACCTATTACCATTCCAAAGAAGCGTGATATTGAAACTACACTACAAGTTTTGGCACAACAAGGATATGCGCGTTTAAAATATGAAAATGAAATTTTTAGAATTGATGAATTTCCTGTAAAAAACTTTAAAGAAGATTCATTAGAGCTGGTTGTAGACCGAATTGTAGTACAACATAATGAAGATTTTTACAACAGATTAGCAGACGCTGTTGAAACCGCTTTTTTTGAAGGAAAGGGCATTTGTCATATCGAAAACTTAAGTGATCATAATGTTGTTGAGTTCAGCAATAAATTTGAATTGGACGGTATAACATTTTTAGAACCCAATACGCATCTATTTAGTTTTAACAATCCGTATGGTGCTTGCCCTACTTGTGAAGGATATGGAAACGTAATTGGTATAGATGAAGATTTGGTAATTCCCAACACCGGACTATCAATTTATGAAGATGCCATTTTCCCTTTCAGAACCGATTCTTATAAAAAATATAAGAATGACCTTATTATGAATGCAGATGCTTTTGATATTCCCATCCATAAATCTTGGTTTGAACTTTCAGAAGAACAAAAAGAATTAGTTTGGAATGGAACTCGAAAATTCAGAGGTATCAACCATCTTTTTAAAACCTTAGAAGAAAAGAGTTATAAAATTCAAAACAGAGTTATGCTTTCTCGTTACCGAGGAAAAACCAAATGTACCAATTGTAACGGTAAACGCCTTCGAAAAGAAGCTAATTATGTTCAAGTATATGGCAAAACTATTTCTGACTTGGTTACAATGCCTTTAGATGAACTTGCTGATTTCTTCAAAAACATTACTCTTAACAAATATGAAGAAAAAATTGGAAAGCGCTTAATGACAGAAATTAATAATCGATTACAATTTTTAAAAGATGTAGGACTCAACTATTTAACGTTAAACAGAACCTCTAACACACTTTCAGGAGGAGAAAGTCAACGTATTAATTTAGCCACTTCATTAGGAAGTTCATTAGTAGGTTCAATGTATATTTTAGATGAGCCAAGTATTGGTCTTCATCCTAAAGACACCGAAAAACTGATAGGTGTGCTTAAAAATTTACGTGATTTAGGCAATACTGTAATTGTAGTTGAACATGATGAAGATATTATGAAGGAAGCTGATTATATTATTGATATAGGTCCGGAAGCAGGTACGTATGGAGGTGATGTGGTAGCTGAAGGAAATTTTGAAGAAATTTTAAAAGCAGATACTCTAACGGCTAAATACCTGTCAGAAAAACTAAAAATTGAGGTTCCTACTAAACGCAGAAAAACTAAAAATTTTATCAAAGTTATTGGTGCCAGAGAAAACAACTTAAAAAATATTGATGTTACTTTTCCTCTTAACAACTTAACCGTTATTACAGGTGTTTCAGGTAGTGGAAAGAGTACTTTGGTAAAAAAAATACTATATCCGGCAATGCAAAAAAAACTGATTGGGTATGGTGAAAAAGTTGGACAATACACAGCTATAGAAGGTAGCTTTGATAGTTTAAAACATGTTGAGTTTATTGA
Source organism: Tenacibaculum sp. IB213877 (assembly GCF_034043975.1). Classification (NCBI taxonomy): domain Bacteria; kingdom Pseudomonadati; phylum Bacteroidota; class Flavobacteriia; order Flavobacteriales; family Flavobacteriaceae; genus Tenacibaculum; species Tenacibaculum sp. IB213877. The sequence goes on from NZ_JAXCHH010000011.1 coordinate 48,242, forward strand.
TCAAAATCCTATTGGTAGATCTTCTCGTTCAAATCCGGTAACTTACATCAAAGCGTATGATGATATTCGTAAACTTCTTTCTAATCAAAAGTTATCAAAAATTAGAAATTATCAACCAAAACACTTCTCTTTTAATGTAGATGGAGGACGTTGTGAAGTGTGTAAAGGAGAAGGTGAAGTTACTATTGAAATGCAATTCATGGCAGATGTACATTTACAATGCGAAGCCTGTCAAGGAAAACGCTTTAAAAAAGAGATACTAGAGGTTACGTATGAAGGAAAATCTATAGATGATATTTTAAATATGACTATAGATGATGCAGTAGCCTTTTTCTCAGCATTTGACCAAAAGAAAATAGCATCAAAATTAAAACCTTTACAAGATGTAGGATTGGGTTATGTACAATTAGGTCAATCTTCCTCAACTTTATCGGGCGGAGAGGCACAACGAATTAAACTTGCTTCTTTCTTGGTAAAAGGAAACACAAAAGATAAAGCCTTATTTATTTTTGATGAACCCACTACAGGCTTGCATTTTCATGATATTAAAAAGCTGTTAGCCTCGTTCAATGCCCTGATTGAAAAAGGACATTCTATTGTAGTAATTGAACACAATATTGATCTAATAAAATGTGCAGACTACATCATTGATCTTGGTTTAGAAGGTGGTAAAAATGGAGGTAATTTACTTTTTGAAGGTACACCGGAAGCACTTACAAAAGTAAAAAATTCTTACACCTCAAAATACATACAATCTAAATTATAACATTTTAAAAAAACTGTAATACACTTATAAACAATAAAAAAGACACCTGTTTAATGCCATAAGTTTACTGATTTAACTATTTTTTATGTTTTTTATTAAAAAAACATTATATTTAATACCAACAAAAATTGGTGCTATGGTTATGTTAAAACCAGAAAAAGGAAGGTTGTTAATTGCTGAACCTTCAATATTGAATGATGACTCTTTTAAAAGATCCATCATCTTAATTACCGACCATTCAGAAAATAGCTCGGTAGGTTTTATATTGAACAGACCTATGGATTATGCTATCAATGACTTAGTTCCAGAATTAGACTGCAACTTTACCGTATACCAAGGCGGTCCTGTTGAACAGGATAATTTGTACTTTATACATCAAATTCCGCATTTACTAAATGATAGTATTGAGGTGGCTAAAGGTATTTATTGGGGCGGAAATTTTAATCAACTAAGAGAGTTAATTAATAAAGGAAAAATTAAAAATACAGATATTCGTTTTTTCTTAGGCTATTCTGGTTGGGGTGCGTTTCAACTTGAAGACGAATTAAATGCACATACGTGGTTTATTACTGAGAATGAATACGATAATATATTTTCTATTGATGAAGAAACTTTTTGGAAAAACAAATTGCTTCAAAGAGGAGGAAAATATAGAATTTGGGCAAATGCTCCTGCCGATATAAAAATGAATTAACTAGTAGCTTGTATTAGCTTTAAGCTATTTTGTAACTTAAAAGCTATTTCTGTTTTAAACTGCTTTTTTCTATAATTTGTAACCGATTGAACTCCAACCATAGCATTGGTAATAAATACTTCATCTGCTTTTTGTAATTCAAAAGGAGAAATGGAAGCTTCTTCAACAGTATAATCAGGGTGCTTTTGTAAAATTTCAATAATTTTTTTTCTAACAACACCTTTAATACAACCATCTGTTAATGAAGGTGTTTTAATAACTGAGTCTTTTACTATAAAAATATTACCATTAATAGCTTCAACCACATTTTTATGTTCATTCAATAAAATGCAATTGTCCATATCATTTTCATTTGCAAAAATAGCTGCTAAAGTATTTACCATCCTATTAGTCGTTTTTATGGTAGAAAGCAAACCAGAATAATTATAAAAATCTTTATACAAATCTATTTTATAAATATCTTTTGTTGAAGGTGTGTATGATTTTGCCTCAATTAAATAATCTATTTCATTAGTAGTTGGTAAGTACAAACCTCCATCTTTTCTGTAAACATTTAAACGAACTCTAATTATAGGATTTTCAATATTTTTAACCGTTTTGAGTATTTCTTCTTCTAAAAACTCTAAGGTAAACTCCATCGGAATTTTCATACGTAACATACGCATTGAAGCCATTAATCTGAAGTAATGATCTTCCCAAAACACAATTTTATTATGTTGTATTTTTATGGTTTCAAAAATACCGTCACCATATTTAAATGCTCTATTTTGATGTGTTAATTGAACATTAGAAGCAGAAATTAATGTACCATTATAGTTTATCATCAGTCAAAAAAATTTGACCGCTAAATTAGTAAATTAAAAAAGGTTAAAACATAAAAAAACCCAACATATTGTTGAGTTTTTTTATGTTTCTATGCTCCAATAAGGTGTTTCAACTCATCTATTTGATTTTCCCATAGCATTTTAGACTCTTCTACTCCCTCTTCATCATCTGCAAAGTCAGTAATAATCAATGAAACGTCTTTGGTCAATGAATCTACTTGAATTTTAAATTCAAAGTAACTTTCATCATCTTCACTTTCTACCCATTTATAGCGAATGCGCTCATCGCTTCTTTTAGATAGTATCATAGCTTCTTCCTCACTATCATCCCATATAAATGTAATCTTTTTCCCTCTAGAGTTTACGCGGTCGGCAAACCACTCTTCTAATCCAGAAGGAGTTGCAAAATATTGATACAACATAGCTGGAGAAGCATGTACGGGTATTTCTAAGTCAAATTTAACTTTACTCATTGATATTCGGTTTGTGAGGCAATATAAATAATAATTCTTTTTAAAAAAAATTTGTTTGATTACTTGGTAAAATATAAAATTGAATTATATTTGCACCCGCAATCAGGCGAGGTAGCTCAGGTGGTTAGAGCGCAGGATTCATAACCCTGAGGTCGGGGGTTCAAGTCCCCCCTTCGCTACAAAAAGCTCAAATCTTTCGATTTGAGCTTTTTTTTATTTGTTTTTCAAGCTTTTATAAATAGCTACCCTAATTTTTTCTGCAGAAATAAAACTCCAATCATAGTCTGCTACGTATTTTTGAGTAATGGTGGTATTATTTTTTACTTCTTCTAAACTTTTCCCTTTGTTAATTTCTCGCTGAACTTTATCTCGTAAATCAACCAACATATTTTTAAATGTTAAAAGTTCTTTTTTATTAGACAAGTCCATATGGCCAGGAATAATAATCGTTTCATCATCTATAATATGTAAAGCCTTATCTACCGCAGCTATATACCCATCAATACTTCCACCACTATCCAAATCTATATAAGGAAACTTTCCCTGAAAATAGGTATCTCCCATATGAAGCACATTACTATTTGTAAAATAGATATGTGAATCTCCATCAGTATGTGCATTGTGCACATGATACACTAATATGTCTTCATCTCCTAAATGAAACATCATATCATTTGTAAAGGTAATTATAGGTAACGCTTCTTTAGGTGAAGGTAGCTTTACTTTTCCTCTAACCAAACTCTCTACACTCATCCTTTTACGTACATTTTCATGAGAAACAATAATAGCGCCTTCTTTATACATATTTTCGTTGCCCCCAACATGATCTCCATGCCAATGTGTATTCATCAAGTATTTTACAGGTTTAAGAGTTATTGATTTGATAGCGGCAAGTATTTCTGGTGTTAAATGAGCGAATTTATCATCAATCATAAACACCTCATGCTCTCCAACAAAAACACCAATATTTCCTCCTGCTCCTTTAAGCATGTATATGTTATCCGTAACTTTAACCGACTCAATTTGGGGTTTCTTTTCTTGACTATATAAATGAGTTGATAACAATAAAAACAAACACATCACTTTTTTAAAATTCTTCATTTTTCTGTATTTTTTTAACCATTTTATAATGAGTTCCTATTTGTGGCACTTCAAAAGAATTACCTATAATATAAAAACCACATTTCTCATAAAAAGGGACTGCTATTTCTCTGGCATTACACCATAAGTAATTAACTTCTTTCTCTTGTAAATCGTTTACTGCATGCTCTAATAATTGTTTACCTAAACCTTTATTTCTTGCATCAGGAGATGTTGCCATTCCTCTTAGTTGATATTGTTCTCCTTCTAACCCATTTAAACTACTTTTTATAAAAGTACCAACACATAATAACTTTTCATCCAAAAAACCTCCTAAATGAAAAGTATCACTATGAACATCACTATCAAATATAAAGGGTAAATCCACCCCCCCTTCGAAGTACTTCTTTACGTAAAAAATAAGTATCTTCAGCCTTAATTTTTTTTATCAAAACTTGTATTTTTAAATTATAAATAAATACTAATGAATATCCGTTTTAAAGTTATTGAAAAGAAAGATATATTACAAATTGTCTCTCTCTTACAACAATTAAATACAACTACACCTCTACCTTTATTAAAGCAAAGAGTTTTAGAAATGGTTACTTATAAAAATTATGAGTGTATAGGTACTTTTGACAATGATAAATTGATAGGTGTATGCGGACTTTGGTATAGCATGCGTCATTATGTTGGTAAAAGTGTTGAGCCCGATCATGTAATAATTAATGATAAATATAGAGGAAAGAATATTGGTAAAAAACTCTTTACTTGGATTGAAAACCACACAAAATCAAAAGGTTGTGAAGCTATGGAATTAAATACCTATACCGGCAACCGAAAGTCTCATAAATTCTATTACAATGAAGGCTTTGAAATCTACGGATTTCATTTCGTGAAGATTACACGTGACGATAAAACTTTTTACTAATTTTCTTAAAATTTTATTTTGCTAAAGTTATAAACTGTCTTATATTTGCAACCGCTTTACTGCGGGAGTAGCTCAGTTGGTAGAGCGTCAGCCTTCCAAGCTGAATGTCGCCGGTTCGAACCCGGTCTCCCGCTCAAATTTTCACATATGCAAGCAATTGCAAAAAGCTTTACCGCGGGAGTAGCTCAGTTGGTAGAGCGTCAGCCTTCCAAGCTGAATGTCGCCGGTTCGAACCCGGTCTCCCGCTCAACAAAAAATCCGAAACATTTGTTTTGGATTTTTTTATTTGTTCAATTCTAATTTATTCCCAAAGAGCAATAAACCTGCTATAATAACTCCTAACACCACTACCAAAATGGTATGATTAGTCACAATATCAGGTCTTAATATTAAAGTTAAAATATATCCTCCAATTGCTCCTCCTAAATGAGCAGAATGCCCAATATTACCTACCTGCTTCTTCATTCCGTAAATAGAATACAATAAATATCCTACAGCAAACACATATCCTGGTAACGGAATGGGAATAGGGAACATAATCAACTCCATATCTGGATATAACATAATAGCTGAAAACACAATTCCTGAAACGGCTCCGGAAGCACCTACCGCACTATAAAAACCATCTGTTTTATGAAAGTTTAAAGAGTATAAGCTTCCAATTAATAAGCTTCCAAAGTAAATTAATAAGAAGTTTAGCGACCCAAAATTTGAAGCCACAATTCTACCAAATAAATACAGTGCATACATGTTAAATCCTAAATGAACCCAATCTACATGCAAAAATCCTGAGGTTAACATACGTATCTTTTCTCCATTCAATATACTGGAAACCTGAAATTTGTATCTATTAAAAAAAGCACTATCACCAAATCCTTTTATAGAAACCAAAACATTTACTATAATAAGGAGTAAAACTATTCTATTCATATTACAATTATACACACAAACTTAAGGAATTTCAAATGAACTTTTAACTTTAAAAAGGATTGCCGATATTTGTTAAAAATAGTGTATGCAATTAATCGGATTTCTGTTGATATATCCATTAATGTGGATTATCTCTATTCTTCCTTTTAGAATTTTATATTTTTTATCTGACCTTTTCTTTTTGGTTCTATATTATGTTGTGAGTTATAGAAAAAAACTGGTGTATAATAATTTATATATGGCTTTCTCAGAAAAAAAAGAATTTGAAGTAATTACTAAATTTCTTCACAAATTCAAAAACTATGAAATAACTAAAAAATATTTAGCCTTCATACAAAAACATATTGTAAAACAATCTGAGTTTTATCTTTGGATCCACAAAAGATTTAAACACAAAGATAAAAACCCTACTTTTGCGGCTTAATTCTTAACCATGCAGTTTATTACATTTATAGTAACATATCCTTTTATTTGGCTGTTATCTTTATTGCCAATGCGTATTTTATATCTTATTTCTGATTTTTTCTTTTTCATTTTATATTACGTTGTGGGTTATCGAAAAAAAGTAGTGTATAACAATATACAATTAGCATTTCCTGAAAAATCTGATATAGAAATAAAGAACATCACTAAAAAATTCTTTAAACATTTTACTGATCTTATTTTTGAAAGCATTAAATCTTTTACAATTTCTAAAAATGAAATGCAAAAAAGATATGTTTATAAAAATATTGATGTAATTAATACTTTAGCAAAACAAGGAAGAAGCATTGCTTTAATGGGGTCACATCATAACAACTGGGAGCTTTCTTTTGGACTTCCATTAGTAGCAAACATAGCATGTTATGGCGCTTATACTAAAATACAAAATAAGTATTTTGAAAAAGTAATCAAATCATCACGTATGCGTTTTGGGTATGATGGTGTGTATACCACCATTTTTACCAAAACCATTCAAGAGCGAGTTAAAAACAACATTCAAAGTTTATATATTTTACTAAGTGACCAGTCTCCTCAATTAAGAAAAACAAGACATTGGGCTACATTTTTAAACAATTTTGTACCTGTACATACTGGCGCAGAAATTTTAGCAAAAAAATACAACTTTGCTGTAGTAAACATGACCGTAACTAAATTAAAAAGAGGGTTTTATGAAGCGGAGTTTGAACTTTTAACAGAAGACCCTTCCCAGTATAATAATTTTGATCTAACAGAAAGATATTTACAAATAACTGAAGCTCATATACAAAAACAACCTGAGTTTTATTTATGGTCTCATAAACGTTTCAAACACAAAAACAAATACTCCTCTTGGTTAAAAAACCATAAAAAATAAAAAACCTTCTCAATAAGAGAAGGTTTTTTATTTGGGTGGAAGACCGGGTTCGAACCGGCGACCTCTGGAACCACAATCCAGCGCTCTAACCAACTGAGCTACAACCACCATTTACTTGCGGGTGCAAATATAAATCAATTTTACATTCTGACAAAAGAAAAAATTAAAATAATTCGCTCAAATTTTTCACCCCTACATAACGTTCTGAAACAAAACCTTCTGCATATTCAACTCCTACCAATCTACCCAGATCTTTTGCTCTATACTCAATACTTTCAATAAAATTTTTACTGGTAATTGGCGTTTCCGGCTCTTTACTCTTCGGATCAAAAAACTGAGAGGAATATGCCATTACCGAATCTATTTTTTGTTGCATAAACCCTGAAACATCTACTACAAAATCAGGCTCTACATTTTTCCATTGAATATAATGATATACCTGAGCAGGACGCCAATGCTGCTGTAATTTTCCGTTTTCCTCGGTTGCTATTTTTTGCAGACCACTTAAAAAACATGCATCTGATACAAGTTGACTTCCTTTTGGATGATCTATATGCCTATCATCTACCGCATTACACAACACTATATTAGGTTGGTATTTACGAATCATTTTAATAATTTCTATTTGATGTGCTTTGTCATTGGTAAAAAAACCATCTGCAAATCGTAAGTTTTCACGTACCGTTATACCTAAAATATCTTTGGCTTTTTGCGCTTCAATATCTCTTAGATCTGCTGATCCTCGAGTACCAAGCTCTCCTCGTGTTAAATCAATAATTCCTACTTTTTTTCCTAAAGAAATTTCTTTGGCAAGTGTAGCAGCACAACCCAACTCTACATCATCGGGATGCGCTCCAAAAGCTAATATATCAAGTTTCATAAATTTTGTGTACTATAACATTAAAAAGAAAATGCAAAAATAATACAATCAATAAAAAAAAGACCATTAATAGCTCTCTTATAATTTTTTTTGATCTTTAAAAAATTAAACTTTAATGGTTTTCCATTTGCCTTTTCTAAACAACCATATACCTACCACTGCAATTAAAACCTCTGCTAACGTAATTGCTATAAAAACACCTGTAGGTCCCCAATTTAAATTCACAGCTAGCAGGTAAGCTAGAGGCAATTGAAACAACCAAAAACACACTAAATTAATGTAGGTAGGTGTTTTAGTATCACCAGATCCGTTAAATGATTGTATAATTACCATACCATAGGCATAAGCTACGTATCCTGCAGTAATAATTTGCAAGCATAAAGCTCCGTAATTAACCACTTCTGGATTGGTTGAAAACCAACCTAAAAAAATAGGTGCAAAAACCATATAAATTACAGAAACAAACCCCATAAAATAAGCACAATATTTACTAGTAACCCATACCGATTTTTCTGCCCTATCTGGTTGTTGAGCACCTAAATTTTGACCGACTAAAGTAGCCGCTGCATTGCTCATACCCCACGTAGGCATCATAGTAAACATTATAATACGAATTGCAATAGTATACCCTGCTAGTATTTCGCTTCCAAATTCAGACATGATTCGCATTAAAAACACCCAACTAGATGTACCTATTAAAAATTGCCCGATTCCTCCTAAAGACACTTTTAATAAGTTAAACATTACACCTGCTTTTAACACTAAATCTTTTACCGTAATCTTTATTTTACCTACACCAAAAAACAACACCAATAATTGTGCAATAACTGCTACTCCCCTACCTGTTGTTGTGGCTATAGCTGCTCCTTCTACGCCATAAGCTGGAACAGGCCCAAGTCCGAATATAAAAATAGGATCTAAAATCAGGTTTAATCCATTTGAAAGTATTAATGTCCACATAGCTATAGATGCATTTCCTGCTCCTCTAAAAATAGCATTGATCAAAAAAAGTAACATTACAGTTACGTTACCTCCTAATAATACTTGGGTATAACCGAAACCTTCTTCAATTAAATTTGGTTCACCACCCATTAGCTGTAAAATCTCTTTCGGAAAAAGAATTCCAACAACACTAATAAGTATAGACACACCTATTCCTAAAAAAATTATTTGTACTGCGGCTTCATTAGCTCCTTTACTATCCTTTTCCCCTGTTCTTCTCGCCACTACTGCCGTTGCTGCCATGCTTAGTCCAATAGCCAATGCATATACTAACGTTAAAACCGATTCTGTTAATCCTACCGTAGCTACTGCATTTACACTTACTCTAGACACAAAAATAATGTCTACCAACGCAAATATAGATTCCATTAGCATTTCCAAAATCATAGGAATAGACAGCATAAAAATGGCTTTTTTTATGCTTCCGGTGGTAAAATCTTGTTCTTTACCTAACACCGCTTTTTTAAAAAGAGAAAATATGTTTTCTTGAGAAGTTTGATTGTTTGTTGCCATTTTAATACTTGTTTAAACTAGAAAATAGTCTTGATACAAACAAGACTTTATGAGAATAGTTTATTACTACTTTTTGGAGATGTAAACTTCAACAATCATAGGTATACAAATATGCAAAAAAATTATCTGTAGCTAATAAATAATTTCAATATCTTCGCTGTTATGATATCTGTAGCAATCATAGGCAGCGGCAATGTAGCCCATCATTTAACCAAAGCTTTTTTTAAAGCAAAAGAAGTTAATGTTGTACAAGTTTATGCCCGTCACCTTGCCAATATTGAACACCTACAAAAAAAAACAGCAGTAATTGATGATCTAAAAAAATTACGCCCTGTAGATGTGGTTATCATTGCCGTTTCAGATAATGCAATTGCAACGGTTTCTTCAAAAATACATTTACCCGGCAGTTTGGTTGTACATACTTCTGGAAGTATAGATATGAAAGAGCTGAAGAACAATGGATCTAAAGGTGTATTTTATCCTTTGCAGAGTTTTTCTAAAGATAAAGAAGTGAATTTTAAAGAAATTCCGTTTTGTTTAGAAGCAGAAAATAAAAAAGACCTAAAAGTATTAGAACAGCTAGCCTCAACTATTGGAAGAAAAATATACCCCATTACTTCAAAGCAGCGTCAACAATTACATGTTGCTGCGGTATTTGTAAACAATTTTGTAAATCATTTATACAAAATTGGGAATGATATTTGTGATGCATACCAAGTACCTTTTGAAATTTTACAGCCGTTAATACAAGAAACTGCTTTAAAAATTGAAAAATTGCCTCCTGCTCAAGCACAAACAGGACCTGCAAAAAGAAATGATACCAAAACCATAAAAAATCATTTAGATTTGCTGAAGAAAGAACAACAAGAGATTTATAAATTATTAACCAAATCAATCCAGAATGGATAGAAGTTATAAAGAAATTTTTCCGCAAATAACCACTCTAATTTTTGATGTAGACGGTGTATTGACTAACGGAATTGTAACCGTTTTTCCAGACGGACAATTAATAAGGCAAATGAACATTAAAGATGGATATGCCTTAAAAGCTGCAGTTAATGCAGGTTTGCGTGTATGTGTTATTTCCGGAGGAAAAAATGAAGGAGTTAGAACTCGACTAGAAAATTTAGGCGTAACAGATATTTACTTAAACGCTCATAATAAAATAGATCAGTTTAATGAATTAGTATCTAAATACGATTTAGATCCTGAAAACGTTATGTATATGGGAGATGATATACCAGATGTACCTGTAATGAAATTAGTGGGTATGCCTTGTTGCCCTAATGATGCTGTTAGAGAAATACAACAAATTTCTCAATATATTTCTGATAAAAAAGGTGGTGAAGGTTGTGTACGTGATGTTATTGAACAAATTTTACGGGTTCAAGGCAAGTGGCAAAGCAACTTTTATAATGCCCAAGCTTAACTTATAATTAATAAATACCAATACAATATGAAAAAATTAATTCTTACCGCATGCATTTTTACTATTTCATTATCTATAAATGCGCAAACCATTTTTGGTAAATGGGAAAACAGAGATGAAGAATCTGGCAAAGTAAATAGTGTAATTGAAGTGTATGAAAAAGATGGAAAAGCCTTTGCTAAAATTGTAGAAATTACCAATCCGGAAAGAAAAGATGCAGTTTGTGATAAATGTGATGGTGACAATAAAAACAAACCTATTTTAGGAATGGATATTTTAACTGGCTTAGAAAAAGACGGTAGTGAATGGTCTGGAGGTGAAATTTTAGATCCTAAAAAAGGGAAAGTATATAAATGTTTTATTGAATTACAAGGTAAAAACAAATTAAAAGTACGCGGGTATTTAGGTGTATCTTTATTTGGACGTACTGTTTACTGGCACAGAAAATCATAATTACCTTTATCTTAAAAAACTCCGGTGTATACACCGGAGTTTTGAGTAATTAAAAAATAATTACTGCATATAAAAAGGGGGGATCAATAAAATCTAACATACCTTTTTTTCTTGTTTGAAAAAAAATCAAACAACACCATTATTTCATGTGACCCTGAACTGTAATCGTTTATATTAGATAGTGTATGATCATATGCATACCCTATTCTTAAGGTATGTGTTATTTTAAAATTTGTTAAAAAGCTTAAGGCATCATCTAACCTATAGGAAACTCCAAATTCTACTTTTTCATTCCATAGCATATTTAAAGAAGTATCAAAAGCCACAGGGGTTCCAATCGCATATTTACATAAAAAAGAGGGCTTAACTTTTAATTTCTTATGAACATCAACAACGTAACCTGCTCCTATGTAAGTATGTATTTCTTCAGCCGAACTTATTTCTTTTTCATAATCTTGTTTAAAATGTAACGTTCTAATAAAGTTAGGAACCGATATACTAAGGTAAAAGCGTTCATTATAGGCTAACATTCCTACACCCATGGCAGGATATCCTTTATTTTTGTTACTACTAAATACAACATCTCTATCATCCGCTTGGTTTAGATCAACCAACCCAATATTTTGAAAAATAACTCCTCCTTTTATTCCTAATCCTAATTTTATACTTTCTGTAAGGTTAATTCTATATGAAAAATCAATATTTGCAAACGTTTCATTAACGGGCCCCATTTTATCATTTATTAATGAAAAACCTAAACCTAAATCTTCATCTACTTTTCCATGTATAAAAGCAGTATAGGTTTCGGGGGCTCCTTTAACCCCTACCCATTGTTTTCTTCCCAAAAAACCAATACTCAACACATCTTCAAACCCTGCGTATGCGGGATTTACAATACTCATATTATACATATATTGCGTGTATTGTGGCTCTTGTTGTGCTTTTACAGTAAAAAGAGTTAACATACATATTGCTATAATTATCCTCTTCATTATCATCAATCTTTTTTAATATGTTTTGTTACGTCTTTTCTTAATTTAATCTATTAATACGTGTTTTTTTAGAAAGCAATGGTTTCACTAATTTTACGAATCAATGTAACCTCTAAAATATTTTAAACACTATTCATATTTTAGTAGAAAAGAATCTGTAATTGAAATTTTTATAGTCTTACTTATATTTGGTGGGAACGTCATAAACTTGTTTAATCGGTATAATATAATAAGGAAAATGTACTCTTAAATTTTTTATTATTAACTTGACTGCAAGGTATTTATTTTTCGATGTTTTCTATTTTTCTTTCGATGAAAGGACAAAATGTAACGATAAACGGAAGTTTTTAAATCGACTATTTGCTTTCTTTTGCAGGATATGAAAGAAGCTATTTTTAATTTTAATCCTAAAAATAAAATTCACATCAAAAGGTCTTATCAATCCCTGCTTTATATGATTTTTATACTAAGCTCTAAATAATAGAGAAACAAATTACTTCACTCGTGCCTCTCTCCTAATGTGATGATTAAGCTCGAAATGACATCAAAATAAAGGGTAAAAAACCATTAATTCACCTCAAAATTCACACTTTTTCACTCCTCAAACACCCTTTTTTATTGGGTCAAGGAGGAACTTTTACTGCATCAAGATGCAATTTTCATTCGGTCAAGGTGAATAATCGCTGTTTTTGGACAAAAAAAAGCTCGAGTCCGGGAAAACTCGAGCCTAACGTCATAGTAATGACTACAAAAAACCTTGCTAACTAGCTTTTTGATACGTAAGATTACTTAGTAATTTACGTAAACGCTTTGCGGGTCTAAAAAGAATACGCGATTTGGTAATAGCATTAGCATTTACCTCCTCTATGGTATCAAACCCTTCAGAGCTAATGCCAACTTGAAAATTACCTAATTTGCCTAAACGTACTATACGCCCTTGCTTTAGCTCTCGGATGATGTTTTCTTCTAAAATGTTCAACACCGCAATACAATCGGTTTCTGTAACCGTACATTGCGCAGAAATTAACTCTGCCATGGTTTCTAAATTGGTAGCACCATTAGCTACTACACTTGCATAATACTTCTCGGGAGCGGCCAAGTCCCTCGGATTTTTTCTAGCCATTGTTTTGAACTTAATGCTCATACAATAAATATTAAATTATTAAAATAAACTTGTGGCATTACCTAAGTAACTGACCAACAACACAATATTAACACATATTTTTCAAAAAAAAATATTAATCTATTAACTACTTATTCACTATTTAATTCACGTTTATTGGTTCTATTTTTCACACTTATTTCCTGTAAAACTAAGTGGTACAGCATATTTCATTTGCTGTTATTTTCTATTTAGTAACAACTAATTCACAACTTTTTGATAATAAATACTATACAGCAAAAAATAATTTTAGGTCGCAACAGACATATACCCAAAAAAGCCTCACTATACAGTGAGGCTTTTTGAGCAAAAAAACTACTAATTGCTACATTAAAAACTAAAACCTAAATTTATGTATGAAACTAACTATTATTAAATATTACAAAGGATAATTTAAATTACATATATAAGATGCTGTTGACTTTTTAAATAGCATAAAACGAGGAAGTTGATTGCTTATTAAAATTTCTATTAATCTACTACAAACCCTTCGAGATAAATTAAGATACAATTCATTGATCCCCCCTCTTTTTATGCTATTAGTTATTGTTTTAAATAATACTATTGAATCATTTAGCGAATTTAAAGTTTCAATATCATCATTATAATTATTGAATTTTGAAAATGTTTTTGCATTCATATACCCTATATAATCTATATCTTCTTTAGTAAATAAATATCGAGCCCCAGCTTTTATGGCTCCTAATTTTCCTTTATTTACTTTTATATCAATTACACTAACTTTATGTGGTATTTGTTTTTTTATTTCATTTAATATTTCTAGAGTATTATCAGTACTACCATCATTAACAAAACAAACATGACAGTTTTCTTTCATTATTATAAATTGAACAAAAACTTCTTTATTAATTTCTTTTTCTTCATTATAACACGGTATGATAATTCCTATATTCATAATTTGTAGTTTTGTATTGTTGTTTCAAAAGTACTGTGTTATATAGCTGATTTTTATTTTATTCGATAATTAAAAAAGTTTAATAGATTAACGGTTTTCTTTTATCGATAAACCATATGCTTCTTTTTTATTGTAGTGCACAGCTATTTGAACTAATTGTCCTAAAATTTTAAAAGAATCTTTCATTGAAAGTTTAGAGCCATCTGCGTGGATCCATCTTTTTAAAGGTTGTTCACATATTAAATTTTTCACATCATCTCCATAAAACTTTTTCATTCTCATAAAAATTTCTACATCAAACAACCAGCGTGTTATAAATTTATCTTTGAACATATAGTGAACCACGTCTCTATCCATTATTTTAGCACCACATTGAGTATCTTTAAACTTCATTCCTAATATCTTTTGAATAATGTAATTGATAGTTAAACTAATTATTTGACGTGCAGATTGTTTGGTAATATTAGCTCCCATTCTACTTATTCTTGAGCCACTAACAATTTTATAATCAGAATTTTCAATAGTTTTAACCAAGTCATCAAAATCTTGAAAATCAGTAGACAAATCTGCATCTAAAAAGCCTATATAATCTAACTCTTGGTTTTTTGCTAAGTGTAAAACTCCTAGACGTACTGCTTCTGCTTTACCTCCGTTTTTTTCACAATTATAAATACTAATGTAATCTTCTCTTCCTTTACGCAATTCCTCTAATACAGCTAACGTATTATCGGTACTTCCATCATTAACAAAACATAAATGATATCCTAAATTATTTTGGGCAAAACTCGTAAACTTTTCACTTAATAATCTATCTTCTTCATTGTAACAAGGAATAACCACTCCTATACATTTTTCTCTGATCATTTGGTTAGCATCATCTGCTTTAGGCGTTATTATATTTTTTTGTTTAGGAGCACCAATTAAATACTTTACTCTAGCTGCAACTTCATTTAAACTAACCGGTTTTTTCATATAATCATCTATACCCAAATCAAATCCTTCCACAATTGTATTTTCATTAGTATTTCCTGACATTACCATGATTTTAGTAGCTGCTGAACCTAGACTTTGAATCATTTTTATTACCTCTAAGCCAGACATTTGAGGCATATTGATATCTAAAATTACTAGATCTGGGTTAAAGGAATTGTAAAGAGCAATTCCTTTTTCTCCTGTTTGAGCAGTTTCTACTTCATACCCTAAATCAACTAATTTCTTTTGTAAAGAAAGTAGGATTAATTGTTGATCATCTATAGCTAGAATTTTCATGGTTTTAGGTTTTAATGGTGTTTTTAATCTTTAGCTTCACTTACAATAATAAACTGATTATCAACATTTTTCAAGCTAAAAAAGTTAAAATACCAATAAGTATAGACGAATGGTTTTAATGATTCGACAATCAATTTTATAAAAGAAACGGTTTATTGTATATTTAAAAAATATAAAAACAACCTTTTAAAGCTTGTCAGAAAAAACAAACAAATACCTTATTAGTGCTTTATTAATTGGCGTTGTGTATCATGCAACAGCTATTTTTTTTACGTTAGAATATACGTACGATGCATTAATACACTTGTTTTTTGCCAACCATTATGCTACCAGTTGGTTTGAACCTTGGAGTTATAGTTGGTATACTGGTTTTACGGTAATGAGTTATCCGCCACTGGTACATCAAAGTATTGGACTATTATCTTACATAGGCGGATTAAAATTTGGAATGTTTACCGTGGCTATTATAGGTACTATATTATTTATTACCGGAGCCTATCGTTTTGCATTACTCATAACCTCTAACCGAAAAGCAGCGGGGTACGCAGCTCTACTAGCTGTATTTTCATCCTCCTTTGCTGAAACTTTACACCTATTTGGGCAACTACCCAGTATAGTTGGAGTTTCTATACTTATGCATGCTTTACCCGAAATTTATTTGTGGATTAAAACGGGTAGATATAAGTTTTTACTTACCTCTATATCCTTATTATCAGTTACCGTTACTTCTCACCATGTAACACCAATCTTTGGTATGGTATTTTTCATTTTTCCGTTAATAGGAATGGTGGTTATGGATGTCTCAAGAGAACGTGTAAACTCTATGAAAGAAGTAACTTTTAAGGTGTTTTTAGGAGCTTTTATTTCCTTATTTAAACGTATTATCACCTTTGGTACGGTTTCATTAGTTATTATTATTGTTTGTATACTCCCTTATTGGATCAACACCAAAAAGAACCCTATAACACAAGTACCTATACCTCACGGATCTAGAGACAACTTTTTAGAAATAACCTCA
Source organism: Tenacibaculum sp. IB213877 (assembly GCF_034043975.1). Lineage (NCBI taxonomy): Bacteria > Pseudomonadati > Bacteroidota > Flavobacteriia > Flavobacteriales > Flavobacteriaceae > Tenacibaculum > Tenacibaculum sp. IB213877. Next base: position 64,910 of record NZ_JAXCHH010000011.1, read on the forward strand.
TCGGGCTTAGTCTTTTTTGTTATTCCTTGGGGAGTAATAATGCTTTTTATACCTTATATACTTTATAGATACTATAGTAAACGTTATTTATTTTTCGGTTTATCTTTTTCACTCTTAACTATACTAGGTACAGGTGGTACAACTCCTATTCCTTTGATGATGTTGGGCGAAACTGCCTTTAATATTCTTACTTTAGACCGATTTACCCTTTGGGCATCTATCATGGCTCTCCCTATTTTTGGAGAGTTTGCCTACCGTTTTTCAGAGACAGACTTAAAAACATTAATTCAGGAAAAATACGGAGCAGTATACCATAGAATTTTAGGCGGATTGTTAGCAGGACTCTTTTTATTTATGACGGTATTTACCATGAGTTTGGGTTATTTCAGACCCTCACAGCCTCAAAAAATAAAAATGTTGCCTATAATCAACTTTCTAAATCAAGATCAACACGATCATTGGCGTTACCTAACCTTAGGATTTGGCGATCAAATTGCGTGGTTATCAGCACAAACAAAGGCTATGAGTGTAGATGGTAACTACCATTCGGCAAGAAGACTTCCAGAACTAACCACTCGCGCAATTGAACGTTTAGAAAATTCAAAATTTAAAGGTATTGAAGGTTTAGGTTCTTTACAGCAATTTTTAACCGTACCCGAAAAATACAACTTGAAGTATATTTTTTCTAATGATAAGTTTTATGATCCGCTGCTCTATTTTACTGGTTGGCAACGTTTACGCCAACTAGAAAATGGTATTATGGTGTGGGAACGCTTAGGGATACCGCCGCTTTCCAGTATTTTACCTAAGCAAGATGTTCCTAAGTTTCAAAAAATAATGTGGGGCGTTATACCGATTCTCACTGTATTGATTGCTTTTATAATCAATGTACAGTTATTATGGTATCGTGCTTTAAAGCTAAAAATTAAAGAGGCTCCTGCGTATTTAGCCTTTCAAAATAATTATAATTCTTTCTCTAAAAAAGTACTTACCGCCTGCCACCTTTGGTTTGTATTTATGGCTATTGTTGTGGGCTATGGTTTGTATTATTTTTATCTTGAAAACACTACCCAACGAACACCGAAAAATGTAGTAAAAGCATATTTTGACGCACTCGATTTTAAAGAATTTGAAAGGGCACATTCTTATGTTGATCCGGAAAGCAAGGTGGCAATTGCACAGTATATGTTAGAAATATCAGTTACAGATGGATTGTTAAGCTCTTACGCAAAACTAGACGCTATTCGTGTTTCACTGAAAAACGAAACAAAAAACAGTGCAAAAGCAGTTATTGAAACTGAATGGATAACGCCCTTAGAACGCCTTGACAAAACTTTCACCTATGAACTGGTAAAAAGAAAATCTAAATGGTACGTACAGTTACCAACCTACGATCTTGACATTCCGCCAGATCAATTGTTTTCTGACAATAGCACTACCTATTACAACCATGGTAGAAGACGCATAACTACCCAACAAACACATCATGAAGATGTGTTAAAACAACCAGTGTTAGAAGTACTTTCTGCTAAATTAGTAAAGAATGGTAAGAGCTACTCGGTAATTGGAGAAGTTCAAAATGTAGACAATGTTCCTGCTGATATTATTTTAAAGGCAACGCTTTATAACGATGACAATAAAAAGTTAGCTACTTATAATGCAAAATATCATGTAAAGCACAAACTAATGCCTAAAGAAACCTCAAACTTTAGGATTAACTTTGAAGGAATTGCGTGGTCTAAAACAAAAGATTCTATTCCGAAAACATTCAACCCAGATGAGTTTACACCCACAGAAATGGAAGAACAACCTACCAAATTCAATTTACATTGTGAAGGTAACGTAGCAAATACCGATCTTTACAAACAAGTAAGTGTTAGTAATTTGACTATTGCAAACAACCAACTATCTGGTAGTCTTTTTAACACCGGAGTACAAGAAGTTACTGTTCCGCAATTACTAATTTCATATTACAATGATGTAAAAGAACTTGTTTGGGTAGATCATCACTTTTTAAAAGAAGGAGTTCGCCAACAACGCAGACAGTTTTTTGAAGTAACCTATAGTGATTTGAGTGATTTACAAATAATCAACAACGATAAAACCCATTGTTTTGTAAACGGATTGCCCAATGAAAGTGTCTCCAAAAAATTAGTTCCTAACCGTAAATTAGGTCATGAAAACAGTGAATTACAAAGTATAAATGGTAAAGGATTTAGTTATCTTAAAATTGAAACTAACAATTATATAGGGAACCCTAATTAATGAAGTTACGCGTAGCATACATAGTATTGCCTTTATTACTGATGATTTTATCATCGGCAACTGTTTATATGTTTAATAATGATTCAGTTCAAGTTGCTTTAACAACTTCTAACCAAAGTTATATTGCAGGAGATGAAATAATGCTGAAATTTACTATTGATGGTTCTTCTTTACCGATCCTGTATTGTAACAACTCATACTCGAGTACACTTATAGAACCTACCAAACAAGACGGATTGATAACTTTTACAATTCCTAAACATATAAGTACCAAAAGTGGTTTACTTCGATGGAACTTACTACAGGAACAAAAGAGTTTATTACAAGGAGAATTGACTATTGCTCCTTCGTCTCAAAAAACGTTTATGGAGTCGTATTTTGGTCCGAGAAGCATACTTGCCGGAGGAAATGATTTTTCTATGTTGGTAATTACTCCCAGAGACAGATATGACAATCCGGTAGCTGACAGTACCCAAATTACCATTAATCATCAATTTCAATCAGTAATTAAAACCGATAAGGTGTATACTCAACATTTAATAGGTTGGAAGAATATATTCTCTTACGAGCAATCGGGTCGTATTTTAGTAAATTCTGTTTGTAACAACACCTCATCAAAAGAATTAACAACAGGTGTTTACCCTAACAATCCAAAAAACTTTTCAATTTCTACCAATAGAGTTCATGACTTTGCCGATGGTAATCAAATTACCTCCTTCTCTACTTCAGTTATTAAAGATCAATACAACAATGTGGTAAGTGATGGTACTCATGTTGAATTTGCCATAAAAGATGCTAATAACATCTTACTAAAAACATATGGCTCAACTATAAAAGGGATAGCTACTGCTAAAATGTTGCATCCAGATCATGAAGATCAATGGAATGTAAAAGCATTAATACCAGGAATGGCAGAAAGTAATGAAATACAACTTCGCTTTAAAAAAGTATTATCTGATTTTACAGTAACTTTTTCTGAAGATAATAGAAAAATAACCATTGGTCCTTTAACAAGTTTTATGAATCAACTTATTGCTGATGGTTTTATAGTGAAGTTAGAGATTTACAACAATAACAAGTTATTAGAAACAAAGGTAGACACTTCTTTCAAAGGAATTGTTAGTTTTTATTTGGCAAACGATTTTTACCCTAATGGCAATTATACTTTTGTAATTGAAACCGGAGGGATGACCAAAAAATTCTCAAACAAAACAGTACATGACTAAAGATCTTAATAAAAATATATACAGAGCATTACTCATCATTTCATTTATCGCTTTAAATGGGTTGATACTTTACGGGATTAGTGGTATTTGGACGTATTTAAACACCGGTGCAGACAGGTCTTCAATGCTTCATACCGCTATTGAAAGCAAAGATGCGTACTTACCTAAAACTACATGGACATCTCTTGAAAATCCGGGTAGGCCCATAGAAGAGCAAACTTTGGCGGAAGTTCAAAAAGATTATTTGAACGCGTGGCATGTTAAAAACATAGCCTACAAAGCAAACAATCCGTACGGAATAAAAGATTATTATACCGACAGCGCACAAGTAAATCTATACAGAACCATCAACTATAACAAAAACAATAAAATTCATATTGAAGCTACCACTCTATCACATCAACCTAAACTTGAGTTTTATAGCGCCGATGGACAGTTAGTAGTTTTTACTGATGAAAATGTTAAAGAATACCAACGCTTGTTTAAAAACAACAAATTGGCATTTGAAACTACACAAACCTCAACCTATAAAGTAATGATGCTTCTTGAAGATGGTTTTTGGAGAATACGCCATATGGTAAAAGAAGCTCCAACCACTGAAGAGCAGGTACAAGAATCGAGTCCATTTGCAGAAGTTGTTGGTTCATCTATAAAAGTAAAAGGAGAAGATTATACTATACAAGGTATTAACTACTATCCGCAAAAAACACCTTGGAATATGTTTGGCAATGGTTTTGACGCTTCAATTATTAATGATGATTTTAAACTTATGGCTAATGCAGGCTTGAACACTATTAGAATTTTTATTCAGTATGAAGATTTTGGAAAAGCTGATGTCAAAGCTGAAAAACTTGAAAAGCTTAAAGAAACTTTAGACCTAGCGCAACAAAACAAGCTAAAAGTAATTGTTACTCTTTTTGATTTTTACGGAGATTATTCGGTACACGATTGGACACTTACCCATCGTCATGCAGAAAAAATAGTTTCTACCTTTAAAAACCACAAAGCTATTTTAGCATGGGACATTAAAAACGAACCCGATTTAGATTTTGAATCCAGAGGTAAAAAAAATGTGTTAAACTGGTTAGAGTATATGATGAAGGAAATACAAAAGTTTGACAGCAATCATTTAATAACTATTGGATGGTCAAACACCAAAGCTGCTGTAAACTTAAATGATGAAGTTGATCTTCTTTCATACCATTATTACGCTAACAATTTTGAAGCTGATTTTGATACACTTCAAAAAGAAGTACCTAACAAACCTTTAGTATTACAAGAGTTTGGAGTTTCATCATACAGGGGTTTATGGAATCCTTTTGGAAATACAGAAAAAGACCAGGCAAACTATTATAAAAAAATGCAAGCTATATTCCGAAAAAAGAATATAGCTTACATGTCCTGGACCCTTTATGATTTTGATAAAATTCCTACTGCCGTAGTGGGGAATTTACCTTGGAGAAAGAACAAACAAAAACACTTTGGGTTTATCAACAAAAGAGGAAAAAAAAAGCCTTCATTTCTATACATCTCCAGTCAATAAGCAAGATTCTGAAAGATGTTTTTTACGGGTAATACTTTGAAAATGATTTAAGTACATATCAGCTATTTTTCCCATAGGGTAAGCTGATGCTGCTTCATAATTAGCTTTAGCTAGCTCTAACCTAAATGCATCATTAGTAACTATATTTTGAATAGCATCTGCTAGAGAATTTACATCATCTGCTTTAAAAAACTCACCTATATATCCTTCATCTCTTACTAAATCGGTTAAATCTCCTAAATTAGGCATAACGACTGCCTTTCCGTAACTTCCTGCTTGATGCAGCACTCCTGAACTACCAGTTGTTGAAGTATAAGGAAATACAACTACTGTACTTTCTCCAAAAATTACCGGCACGTCTTTTTCATCTACATAACCTGTGAAAATTAATCCTGGAACTTGCGCATATTTTTCTTTTACGCTATCTAAATATCCTGGTGTGTTTGGACTATCTGTACCTGCAATTACAATTTCTAATGCTTCGTTAGTACGTTGTCTTATTTTTTCTACCGCTTCTATCATTACCTCAACTTTTTTGTAAGTTCCAAACTTTCCAAAAGCCATAATCTTTTTTGGGCCCGCTGGCAAACTGAAATCTGGTTGCGGTGGTGTTTCAAATGTTCCGTGTGGTATTAATACCACGTTATTTTTTTTGTATTTATTTTGTAATGTGTTAACGTACTTATGAATGGTAACTGCTACCAAATCTGCCGATAGCAACATTTTTGTTAACGTAGTTCCGATAAAATTATATACTCTTTGTAATATTCTATTTTCTGTAAAACCTGCATTACCTAAATCAACCTGCTCTAAAATATTATGTAATAAGGCAATAGTTGGTATTCCTTTCATTTTAAATAACATTGGAAGCATTAAGCCTAAAGCAGCTGGTATCTTTTTATCTCCAAACTTTAAAAATTGTAAGTTGAATAAAATAGCATCTGGCTTTGTTTGATTGATTGCTTTATAAATGCTGAAAATGTTTTTATAACTATTAAACTCCCAACAATTTTTTACAGTGATCTTACATCCTTCTCCTTCATAATCTAAATGCTTATCCTCAACTGTTTTATCTGTAATCAGAATAATTTCCTCTACTTTTTCTTTCAATCTAAAGTGCTTTACTAAATGATATCCGTATTCATTTAAAGTAACTTTACTTGGCGGAAATGCTGTAACAATTGCTAATTTCATAACTTTAGGTTTTTAATTCTTTTTACAAATATCAAAGTTTATAAGGCTTGTAAATTTTATCTTCGTTAAATGAGCTTATACTATAGACAAACGGTTCTGGTTTAAAGATTAATTACTTTTTTACTTTGTTGTATATAACTAAAAAAGAAGATTAGTTGTACTAACAATAATAAACTCATAGCTACAATTTGCATCACTACTACCTGTAACAAACTATCATGAAAAAATATGATAAGTGCCACTTGAGCAATTCCCATAATTGCTGATAGTACTACAGGTACATACTTATCAATTGACAAAAAGTAATATGCAAACACATTAGAAATGGCAAATATTGATGTTGCCAAAGCGTATTTCCATAATAAAGGAGCAATAGAAATGTATGCTTTACCAAACATTAATTTCACTACCAATTCTGGAAACAAATAACTTCCTCCTACAATTACAGAAGATAGTAAAGAGATATATCCTACATATTTTAGCAACACAGATGCATGAGGTAAACCTTCTTTCTCCTTTTTAACTACAGTAGGTAGTAACAGCATAACAAACATCCACGCTACAAAATAGACTACTCTACCTATTAATGCTAAGGAAGCATATAATCCTGCTTGATAATTATCAAAATAATGCTTTACTAGTAAAATATCACTGTTATTAATTATGATTTGTGTACACTCATAAAACGCAGTAAGTATAAAGAATTTTACAACTATTTTTTTATGATTTTCACTCAGTTTATTGGTGCTTAAAGAAATGTTTTTGATCTTGAATGGAAACATTCCGAAAGCGAAAGAAAGTAGAATTCCTATTGATACAAGTATAGATGATTGCACTTTAAAAAAATACAACAACAATAATGTTATCATTAGGCGACTCAACATTTCTCCTTGATAAGTAATTGATAGTTTATCAAACTTTTTCTCTCCTTGAAAAACACCTCTGTTAATACTCATTATAAAGTAAATAGGTACACCCAAACCAAAAAGCACAAACATATTTGAAGAGCTGGTGTTGAAAATATTTTGTAGATTTTTAGAAAATAGAATAATAAGAATTCCAATTACTATTCCAATAACAAAAGTGAACTTAACCAATAATCCTAGAAAGTTATTAAACGTACCTTCTTCAAAAATTACTGCATATTTAGCCGCAACTAATTGAAAGGTCATGGCTAAAAAAGACAATACCAACAGAAATGTGATTAAAATAGCGGCATCTGCAAATTCTTTGGGGCCTAATATTCTTCCCAACAATAAATTATACAGATAATTACCTGCATTAACTAACAAAGCACTGAGCATAAAAATGCGTTCAGGACTTAAGTTTTTATTAAAAGAAGCTATTGATTTCATAGTATTTTTATTAGCTACTTAACACAAATATCTGCTTATATTCAACTAAATGCATTTTTCTTTCGATTAACAGCAATTATCTATAGATGAATTATTTAAATATCATCTTTAACTTGTAATTATTAATTTTAAGGAAATTTACTTTTATGAAACACTCATTGGCTATACTTGCTCTTATCTTAACAAACAGCTTTTCCCTAATTGCACAAGTAAACATGCAAAAAGGTTTTAATTACCTTGAAACCGGTAAATACACTAAAGCTAAAACTTTTTTTGAAACTGTATTAAAAGAAGAACCAAAAAATAGAACTGCTAAACTTTGTTATGGTAGAGCTGTTGGTTTGAGTGGAAACGCTTCTGATGCCGTGACCATTTTTACTGAACTTTTAAACACTTACCCTAATGACTATGAAATTAAACTGAATTATGCAGAATCTTTACTTTGGAGCAATCAATTTGACACTGCTAAAGGTTACTATCAAAAACTAGTTGAAGAAAACTCAGAAAGTTTTTCTGCTTTATTAGGGTATGCTAACACGCTTTCTAATTTAAAGGAATATAAAGATGCGCTTGTTTATGTAAATAAAGCACTAAAGGTTTCTCCTGGCAATCCTAATGCGTTAACTTCAAAAAAATATATTCGTTTAGGGTACGCATATCAACATCAGCAAAAACAAGAATATGATACAGCTTTAAAGATTCTTGATGAAAATCTTTCAGACTTTAACTTAGACAAAGAAACATTACTCAATAAAGCCAATGTATATCTTATTAAAAACGATACAGAGAATGCTAAACAAACCTATTTTTTATTAGCTACTAATAAAAAAGATTCTGTAATTGCTTTAAACGGACTGTCATTAGTTTCTCACTTACAAAGCAAGGATAAAAAAGCATTGCGTATTGCTGAACAATCTTTACAAAAAGTTGCAACGGTAAAAGACGATTCTACATTATCAAAGCAAACCAAAGAACGATACATTCAAGCACTTATATGGAATAAAAAATATAAAACTGCTGAAAAAGAAATTGATCAACTTATAAAAAAACTACCTAATGAAAATTGGGTACTTTCTTTGCACGCTACCTTAGGTATGTACAGAAGTGATTTTAAAGAAAGTATTGCCGATTATGAGCAAATACTTGAAAATGACAAAAACTCTTTTGATGGAAACCTAGGAAGTGCCAATGCGCAATTAGCAAACGGAAACGAAAACAAAGCTTACGGTGCTGTTTTTAAAACACTTTCTATTTTCCCTAAACAAAAAGACGCTATGAATTTTTTGAAAAAACTGAATGAAGATTTCACTCCGTATTTAGAAGAAAAAGTATCCTATACTTTTGATAATGGAGATAACAATGCTTTTTCATCAACAACAAAAATGGTTTTTCCTTTCTCTACAAAACTAAAGGCAACTGCAAATTATCAATTTAGAACTACAGAAAACACAGTTACTAAAAATAATGCTACCTCTAACAATCTTACCTTTGGGTTGACTTATAAATTGCATCCAAAAATTACTTTTAATACTTCCCTCGGACTTAGCAAAGCAAACTCATTTACCAATGATTATACGCAGCTTTTAGCAGATGTATTTTTTAAAATGAAACCTTTAAAGTTACAAGACTTAGAAATTGGTTATAAAAGAGAAATTCAAAATTTTAATGCGGACCTATTAGATAAAGAGATTGTAGCAAACAATTTTTATGTGAATCATAATATCAGTTCTAACTTTAATTTGGGTTGGTTTACTCAGTTTTTTCATACCACACAAAATGATGGAAATACTAGAAATTTATTGTTCACTTCTTTATACTATAATTTCTTAAGTAAACCTGTTTTAAAAGGAGGAATCAATTATCAGTTTATATCATTTAAAAACCAGGTTCCGACAGTATATTTTAGTCCGGGAAAGTTTAATGCCATCGAAATTTTTGCTGACCTTTTAAAAGATGAGAAGATTACAAAACGTAAAAATTGGTTTTATGGCTTAAGTGGTGCAACCGGCTATCAGTTTATTGAAGATGATGAAAAACAGTTAACCTATAGGGTTCAAGCAAAGCTTGGTTATAAGTTTTCTGATAGATTACTGGCTAATGTATTTGGGCAACACACCAACATAGCATCTGCAACCGCTGCAGGATTTTCTTTTTCCGAAATTGGTTTTAGGCTCAAATGGTACTTAACCAAAAAACCAATCTTTATAAAATAGAAAAGGGACTTTTACAAGTTCTTTTTTATTTGCTACTACTTCCCTATATAAATTAAACAAAAAAATAATCCTCTTGTGGATTGGGGATTGCACAAGAGGATTACTAAACTAACCAATTAAATTCAAATAACTGATAAAACCAAGGGGTATAGAACACTATTAGGGATTATTGCTCGTATTTTGTTTTAACTATACAGCAAATATATAATACCCTATCAGTATTTTTTTTAAGTTTTCGTTAAATGAAATTATCTGGTCGATTAACGGTAGCAGTTAATCGATAAAACGTTGATTATTAAAACTATAATTTTTTTTTACTAAAGTAGATTAAGCCTTTTCATAAGTTCAGATCGATTAGACCTACTTACAGGTATAACGTCTTTGGCTATTAATACACTGTTATCTTCTATATCTATAATTCTTTTTAAATTGATAACATAAGAACGGTGTACTTTTAAAAATAAATCATCTGGTAGTTTTTCTTCAATTTTTTTAAGTGTTGAATGTACGGTATAATTCTTTGTATCGGTTTTTATTGTAATATAATCTCCTTTTGCTTCTACTAAATAAATGCTGGGTATTTCTATTTTAATTAATCGTCTGTCTATATTCACATATAGCTGGTTTTCTGAATTCTCTTTTTTACCAGAAGAAGTCTCTTCTTTTGCTTCCTTGGTTTTAGGCATATCAAATTTTTCTGCCTTTTGAATTGCTTTTAAAAACCTTGGTAAGGTTATAGGTTTTACTAAATAATCTACTATACAATCATACTCAAAAGCTTCAATAGCAAAATTTTTGTCGGAGGTAGTTAAAATTACTTTGGGTGGGTTTTTAAGGGTTTGTATTAAATCAAAGCCCGTAAAGTCTGGCATATAAATATCTAAAAAAATAAGATCTACCTTGTGTTGGTTAAGATATTTAATAGCTTGAATAGCATTAGAAAACTGTTCTTGAACAGTTAGTTTATCAACACTTTTACAAAGTTGTTCTACTACTGCTCTTGCAGCAGCTTCATCATCAATAATAATACAGTTCATAAGTTTTAACGATTTTTAGTTTTTTGCTAAAAACTGAGACATGCTTTCTAGTATTTTTAAAAAGGATGGATGCTGTGCGGCTATCCCTGAATTTAGCTCTTTTTCATATTGTTCTGCAAAACGGTATGCGTTTTCTAACCCTAAAATACTAATTTTATGCTTAAGTTTATGAACAGATTGGGCAGATTCTTTAAAATTCTGGTTTTTGATTGCTTTTTTGTAGTGTGCTATCTCTTCTGGAAGTTCCGTTTTTAATATTGTTAGTATTTTTTGTTCAAATTCTACATCGCCGCCAGATAGTTCTTGTATATAATTTATATTGGGCTTTTCCATATAGCTTATTGTTTTGGTAGTGTAAAGTAAAATGTTGTTCCTACTTCTTCTGTAGATTCTAATTGAATGCTACCATGGTAATAATCAATAATTTTTTTTACAATTGACAAACCTATGCCTGTTGATTTTTGATTGTTCTCCAATTTTTGGAATATATGAAAGACCTTTTCATGGTATATTTTGGGTATGCCTTTTCCGTTATCTTTTACATAAAATTGCCAATGGTTTGTGTGCTCTACACACCCCACTTCTACTATTCCTTTGGGTTTATCAATATAACTTACCGCATTGCTTAGTAAATTTTGAAATAATTGCTGTAACCTATACTTATCTCCTTTTATTTGTGGCAATTGCCCTTTAATTTTTACTGTTACATGGTTAGGTATAAAAATAATATTAATTATTTCTTCCACTAAATGGTGTGTATCTACCTCATATACGCTGGTTTCTGCTTTGTCTATACTTGAGTAATTTAAGATTCCATCAATGAGAGAATCCATTTTTTCTACATTATTTAAAATAAGGTGAAGATGATTTACACATTCTCCATTCATAACCTCCTTATAATCTTCTAATAACCAATTAGTAACAGTATCTATACTACGTAAAGGAGATTTTAGATCGTGAGATACAATATGTGCATATTCATTCAATTCTTCATTTTGTTTTTCTAAATTTTTTAATAGAATTTCTCTTTGATGGTTAGCATCTATAAGTTGTTTGGCTTGATCATCAATGAATTTAGCTAATTTTTGTCCGTCTAATTCTACTTCTTCTATATTTTCGCCTTTTGGCAACTCATGAATACGTAAGGTATTAATAACGTCTTTTAATTTTTGAATTAACTTACTTTTTCGTTCAGATTCTTCTCGTAATTTTTGATTGGCTTCAAACAATTCATCTGAACTAATTTTCATAGCTCTTTGGATCATAGCTATTTGATCGTCATAATTTTTGTATGATCTTTCTACCGCAGTAATGAATTCTGTTATTGCTGCATTAGACGTATCTTGTGAGGCTAGATATTTTCTTATTTGTCTTTCTAGTAAAGAGTTCATTATTCACTAATTAAAGTAAGTGTCATGGTTTGGTTATGTAAAATACAATTTTTATCGGTAGCAAAAGGTGCCATTTCTCCATACGAATAAAAGCCGCTAATAGCTACATCTTTCCCTATTATGTACTGTACTTCTTCAATCTCTTCTTCTACTCGCTGATCCATTACCAATTTTCTTCCTACACAGCTTACCAACAATGCTAATTCTGGTTTCTTTTTTCTGTTTTGCATAGCTAAAGTTGCAGCTTTTTGGGCTCCGTTTGCAATATTATCTACCGTGGCCATCATTAATTGTACTTTAGAACCTACAGGAACATCTCCTGCTAAAATCATACAGTTATGCTCTTCATCTATATTTAAAATAGTTCTGACAATAGACTTATTTGAGTTTACCGATTTTACACTTAACGGATATAATAAAGCTGCTTGTGGCAATTCTTTTGCTTTATCGCCCAAGTATTTTTTATACAAATCTAAAGCAGGCATTCCGTCAACCTCACATAATATATTTCCGCTAGATCTGGTGATAATTCTTTCGGGTCCGAAACGCGACCATCCTCCATAGTTGGCAAATGAAAACTCTAAAGTATCTCCATAAAAAGCAATGGCTACAATTTCACCTTCTTTTGGGTTTTCATTATAAGAAGCCAATGTTTTTTCAAATCTTGCATCATCACCACATAACCCTCCTGTAATAGCTATTTCATTATTAGTTAAATCAGATTCTACTCCTTGAATTAAATCGCTACCATTTACAAAACTACCTTCAGATATAATAAATAAATGCTTTAACTTTTTCTTATTTATTTTTTTTACCAAAGATGCTCCTGCTTCTTTCGCATCTTTATTATGATTAAGTATATTTTCTGTGGTAACCGTAAATCTACTTTTTTCAAATTCAATAGCGGTGAGTGTTAAGGAATTTTCATATACAGCATTGGATAAAATTTCGCCTGAAGTAGAGCCAAATACTATATGTCCGTCAGGAAATTTTTGTTTAATTTCTTTGTAAATAGTAACATTTTCTAAAGCATATCTATTACCAAAAACAAGTACTAAAGGTTCATTTAATTCTACACTCGAATTAAATTCCCATTCTTTATCTTTTAATTTTTTTCCTTGTACTATTTTCATTTTTTCAGCTTAATAAAAAATGTAGTTCCTATGCCTTTTGTACTTTCTAACCAAATTTTGCCTTCGTACATATCTACTATCTTTTTAACTATTGAAAGTCCTATGCCTGTTGAATCTTTATGGTTTCCTAAAGATTGAAAAACATTGAATATTTTTTTATGATATTCTTTGGCTATTCCTATTCCGTTGTCTTTAACACTAAAAATGTAGGCGTCTTTATCTTCCTCAAAACTTACTTCAACAATTCCTTTTTCTTTATCTATGTAATTAACTGCGTTACCTATCAAATTTTGAAAAAGTTGCTGAATTCTTGTTTTATCTGCTTTTATTGCGGGTAAGTTTTCATCAACAATAATCTCTACATGTTCTGGTATAAATATTAGGCTTTTAATATGGGTAACTACCTGATAAACATTTACGGTTTCTACAGTTGAATGTTGTTCATTAATACTAGAGTAATTGAGAATATCATTTATCAAGTTTTCCATTTTTTCAACAGTATCTTGTATTAAATTAATATTTTTAACTCCTCCTTCATCTAACACTTCACCATAATCTTCTTGTAACCAACTAGATAGTGCTGATATACTTCGTAAAGGTGATTTTAAATCATGAGATACTATATGCGCATATTCTTCAAGTTCTTGATTGCTATGTTTGAGTTTTTTTAATAGGTTTTCTTTTTGTATTTCTAAACTTTTAAGATGAGTTATATCTAACAAAATTCCCACTGAACCTATAATTTCTCCATTAATATCATAATTAGGTGCACTACTAATTAGTATGTATTTTTCTTTTCCAAAATAATCTATAAACTTAAATTCATAAGAGTCTGTTTTTCCTTTCTTGCGCTCTTTTATTTTTTGTTCAAGAAATTTAACTTCTTCTTCTTTTTTAAAAATGTCATATATTTTTATTCCTATCACTTCTTCTTTAGGATAACTTGTTATATTTATAAAGCTTTGGTTGGCAAACAATATGTTTCCTTCTTTATCAATTTCTGCTAAGCCTAAATTCATGTTGGCAATTATATTACTGTATTTTTGTTTATAGGCTTCTAAACTTTGGCGGTAATTTCTTTTTAAAGTTACATCTCTATAGGTCCACAAATGTCCCTTGTAAACGTCTTTATAAAAAATAGGAACGTAATCTCTCTCTAATATTTTACCATTCAACATTTTTAATTCATCTCCTAGTACAGTTTTTTTGTTTGTAACAAGTTGGTTGATTCTGTTTACAAAGTTTTCTGGATTTTCAAATAAATGTTTTGATTGGTTGGCAGATTCTGAACAATCTTGACCTTTTAGTAACTCAGGAGCCACGGGAATTGAAAGTAAGTCACAAAACTTTTCATTGGTTAATACTATAGTTCTATTTTCATCTTCTAATAACACTCCACTTTCTAAATTTACAATTAATGAAGAAAGTCTATTTTCTGATTCTATTAATTGCTCTTTCGCTAGCCTTTCTTTACTAATATCTTCAATAGTGGCTACTTGAAACTTAATTTCTCCTTCGTTATTTCTAACAGCAGTAACAGTGGTTTTTGCCCAAAGGATACCTCCATTTTTTTTTAGGTATCTTTTTTCTAAAGTAAAATTATCAATTTCTCCTTTAAATAATTTTTCTCTATTAGCTCTTGATATTTCTTCATCATTAGGATGCGTAATATCCTGTACTTGCATATTTTGAAACTCTTTTACAGAGTACCCTAACATTTTACAAAGAGATTTGTTTATATATAACAGCCCTTTTTCATTTTGTTTGGAAAGTGTAATACCAATAGGTGAGTTTTCAAAAATAATGTTTAGCTGATGTTTTTGCTCTTCTAAAAGTTCTTGTATTTTTATTTCTTGTGTAATATCTCTTGCTATACCTTGCGCTGCAACAGGTTTTCCATATTTATCATATACCAAACTTGAGTTTACTTCAACTATTTTTATTATTTTTTTTTTAGATACTATTCTTGATCTATATTTAGTGTAAGAGCCCTTTTTTAATAATTTTTTAAATGCCTCAGCTGTATATTCTAAATCTTCTGGATGTAAAATATGTAATAAATTAAGAGATTCTTTTTTTAAATCATACCCAAACAAATTCATCGCTGCAACGTTCATTTTCAAAACATTACCATTCAAATCAATTAAAACAAAAGCATCATTAATGTTTTCAAACACTCCTTTTAATTCTGATTTTTTTTCCCGAAGTGATTCTTGCAAGTCTAAGTTTGCTGATTTTAATTGCTGGGTAACCGTAAATAATTGTAAAGATTTGTGCTCTAAAATTTTTTCAGCTTCTTTTCTTGCTTTTCGCTCACGCTCAAGAGCTCTTTGTAAAATTTCAATTTCCTTTTGACTCATACAACTTTTTCTATTTCAAACTTAACCTTCGTTCCTTCTTCATTTAGTTTTTCATAAGACACAGTTGCTTTATCATGATAATGTTCAAATGTTTTTTCTATCAAGGCAAGAGCAAACATATACATTGCTCTTTCCGATTTATAAATCATTTTCATGTTTGAATCGGTTTCTTCTAATACTTCAAAAGTAGGCAATTCTGCTTCTGGGTATATTTTTCTAACATGTACATGTATATGACTTTCTATTGAAGATAATAAGTTTAATGGAGAATTGTAGAGCTTAAAAATTTCAGGATATGAATTTGTTAATACGTTAAAAAAATATTTACCGTATTCATATATAAGATTATTTACAGGAATGTTTACTTTTTCACTTAATTTGGTAATTAAATTTACCATTTCTATAAAATCATAAGTTCCTACAGAAGTATATACTCCCTCAGATTTTAAATCGGAGTTTTCAACAATATAATCTACGGTTTCTAGTCCAAATGTACTTTCTACCATTTCTAAAAACTCTGTGAATACAATTCCTTTCATACTTTTTACACTGAAATTAACTCGTTTATAGACCAGTAAGATAATACTTTTTTTATTTTTTCTTTATAATCTTCATACTTTAATGGTTTTACTACATAACCCGCTATACCAATTTTATAGCATTCTAACATATCTTTATGATTTGCAGACGTAGTTAGAACAATCGTAGGTATATATTTTAAATCTTTATCCTTTTTAAGGATGTCTAAAAATTCTATACCATTCATTTTAGGCATGTTTAGATCTAATAAAATTATATGTGGTAACTTGTCTTTATGCGACAGAATTTTGAGAGCCTCCTCTCCATTAGTAGCTTCAATCACATTGTGATTTAAATCCAGTTTAGATAAAACCCTGTTGAATTTCATTAATTCAATTTGGTCATCTTCTATAAGTAAAATTGTTAATGAATTTTGCATTCTCTATATTTATTTTTTTATCTCCCCCAAGTACAATAATACTTTTTTTACAATCTTTTTTTATTTCCTTTTAGTCTAAAACTATTTATCAGTCGTTGAACGGTAAAAAACTTTCGATGAATGGTTTTTATTTAAAATAACTTCCTTTTCTATTCCTAGTTTGCTTTGAAAAATAACCTTAAAACACTCATCTATATCTATTTTCATTTCGTCTATAGTAATCGTTAACTTATCGTATTAAAAAAAAAGAGGGTCATATCCTTGGTATTTTTAGTCCATAAATCAAAAATCCTTATTAACCTAAATTGATTTGATATGAAAAAAAAATATTTTATTACCTCGATTTTAATCGCTTTTTTAAGCTTCATATCAACAAATTATAACATCATATACAGTCAAGACAAAGATTCTGACGGTATCGCTAATTCTGTTGATCTTGATGATGACAATGATGGTATTTTAGATACTGACGAAGCATGCTCATCAATTGAAATACAATGGAATCATAACGATAGTGGCGGACAAGGACAAGCTGTTACATACGGTACAAGTCCTGATGCCTCTGTTTTTTTTACGAATGCTAATGATTTGTCATTCGGTTCAGGAATTTTTGAAAATCCTGATTATCCTTTTACCTATATATTTAGTGGAGCAGATCAAGCCACCTTTGTAGGAGCAAAAAACAATAACGATTATATACAGGTTGCATTTACACCTAATTCTAATCTTTTTATTACTGAAATTAATTTTGGTTATTTTACAGGAGATGCAAGTCATATAGAATATAATATGGGTAACCACAAACTTGCTCTTGAAATTTCTACCAATGCTACCGATTTTAGTACAGCAAACGTACTGATTCAAGACCTTCAAATTGGAGCAATGCAAGCACCAAATGGCTATGCTTTTTTTCAAAATGCTGTTAATGATTATATATTACTTGCAAACACAACCTATTATGTAAGGGTATATTTTTATGATGAGCAGAATACAGATCCTCAAAACAGAATACGCTTTGATGATTTTTACTTTAATATGAATGCAGGCTGTGACCCAGATGGTGATGGCCTCATCAATAGTTTAGATACGGATAGTGATGGTGACGGATGTTATGATGCTATTGAAGCTGCTGGTTCTTTTACCATTTCTGATCTAGATGCAGAAGGAAAACTTACAGGAGGAGTTGATGCTAACGGAGTTCCTGCAATTGCAAATGGTGGACAAGCAAATACTATAGCTGTTACTGATAGTTTAGATACTACAGCATGTCCTCCAGACGCTGATGGTGACGGAGTACCTGATTCGGCTGACATTTGCTCTGGTTTTAATGATTTGGCAGATAATGATGGAGATTCAATACCTGACGGTTGTGATTTAGATGATGATAATGATGGTATTTTAGATTGTGATGAAAAAGGACTTCTTAATTCTGAATTTCAAGATATTTTTTCTATTAATGGAAATGCTGTACAAACAGCACCAAATGAAGTTCGTTTAACGCAAAACTTAAACAATCAATCCGGACAAGCATTTTCTTTTAATACCTTAAGTTTTTATGAAGATTTCAACTTTTCATTTGAAGCCAACCTAGGAACAGATGATTTTGGTGCGGACGGAATTGCAATTGTTTTTCACAATGACCCTGCTGGATCAGCTGTGATTGGACAAAATGGACAAGGAATGGGCGCCGGTGGTATTGCTAACGGAATTGTTTTAGAAATTGATACATGGGATAATGGAGCAGGCTTAAATGATATACCTAATGACCATACTTCAATATGGGATTCAGACAATCAAGCTGCAGGTAACATATCTCCTGCTGTAGATTTTGGTAACTTAGAAAATGGTAATTGGCACTTGGTTAATGTATCTTGGAATGCCAATACACAAACTTTAATATACACCCTTAACGGAGTTTTAGCAGGTAGCTATACAGGAGATCTTATTAACAGTTACTTTGGCGGTTCGGGGTATGTATACTTTGGTTTTACTGCTTCTACAGGAGGTGCCGTAAATAACCATAGTGTTCGCTTTACTGATTTCTGCAACATGCCTGTTTTTATAGATACCGATGGTGATACCTTACCCAATCATTTAGACACCGATGGTGATGGTGATGGATGCTACGACGCTCTTGAAGGAAATGGCACTTTTACCCCATCAGATATTGATGGAAGTGGCGCATTAACAGGAAGTGTTGATGCTAACGGAGTTCCAACAGCAGCAAATGGCGGACAAGCAAATTCTCCTGCTACTACCGATAGCTCAAACTTCACCGCATGTGATAGCGATAATGATGGAATCTTCAATACCTCAGATATTTGTCCTGGCTTTAATGACCTGGCAGATAATGATGGAGATTCCATTCCCGACGGTTGTGATCAAGATGATGACAATGATGGAATTAAAGATGTAGACGAATATTGTCAAATAGCAAACTCTTTTTCAGGCGGCAATGGTGGAAGTACCTTTAATTTTTCATATACCAATGCAATTTATGCTGTTTTCGATTTTGATTTTGTTGATAATTCTATAGAAGTTCAAATTAATGGAACTCCGGTATACACAACAGGAAGTAGTGGCACCATGGAATTCCAAACTTCAGCTTATAATAGTGCTATAGAAGGTTTATTTAGATTTCAAGATAACACCTCTCCAGAAACCATATGGCTAACTAATATACAAGGATTACCTAGGGTTCGTATTATTGTTGATGAAGCTGGTAACGTACAAGTATTAGGTACAAGAAATACCAATTCTACATCTTTAGAGTTGATGACTCCAGACCAAGGGTTTTATAATACCATTTCTTGGGTTGCAGGAGCAAATAATATAACTATAATCAATCCAGATGATGATAATTTAGATGGTTTTCAAGGTATCTCGTATGGCTATTCTGCTTGTGATACTGATAATGATAGTATACCCGATTATTTTGATACAGACTCAGATAATGATGGATGTCCTGACGCTATAGAAGGAGCAGCTTCTTTTACTCAATCAGATTTAGATGCAGATAATTCTTTAGGTGATACTGTAGATGCTAACGGAATACCAACCATTGCTTCAGGCGGACAAGCGAGCAGTAATGCTGTAAGAGATAATTCCGATACTTCTTCTTGTAACAGCTTACCCATAGCAAATGATGATTCTCTCACTGTAGATCAAAATAGTACAGCTGGCATCACAAATCAAGTAGATGTTTCCACCAACGATATCATAGGAAATGACGGTGGTGATGGCGATGATTATGCTCTCAACACAGGAGCAACTAATGGTGTTGTGGTGGAAGTAACTGATGGTATTTTTGAATATGTACCAAACTTCGGGTTTGTAGGTACAGATAGTTTCACCTATACTCTTACGGATGCAAATGGAGATGTTGCCACTGCTATTGTAAATATAACGGTGAATGCGGTAAATGATACACCTACTGCAGCAGCAGATAATCTTTCTGTGGAAGAAGATTCAACAGCAGGAGCCACAAACCAAATTGATGTATCTACCAATGATAATATTGGTGGTGACGGTGGTGATGGTGATGACTATTCCCTAACCACTCCTCCTACTAATGGTAATGTAACTGAAGTATCAGATGGTGTATTTGAATATATACCCAATGCTAATTTCAACGGAAATGATAGTTTTACATATACCCTTACGGATGCAAATGGAGATTCAACTACAGCTATCGTGAATGTAACGGTAAATGCTACAAACGATGCGCCAGTAGCAACGGATGATGTGGCGACTGGTAGCGAAGACGCTCCAATTGTAATCGATGTACTTGCCAACGATTCAGATATTGATAGTACCATCGATCCTGCTTCGGTAAGCATTTCCTCAGCTCCGGCTAACGGAACCGTAACTATTGATCCTGCAACAGGAGAAGTAACCTATACACCCAATGCTGATTTCAACGGAAATGATTCGTTTGAATATACCGTGTGTGATGATGCAACACCTGCACTTTGTGATACAGCTATCGTAAACGTAACGGTAAATGCTACAAACGATACACCTGTAGCAACGGATGATAACACTGCAACTAATGAAGATATTGCGGTTACTATCAATGTACTTGCCAACGATTCAGATATTGATAGTACCATCGATCCTGCTTCGGTAAGCATTTCCTCAGCTCCGGCTAACGGAACGGTAACTATTGATCCTGCAACGGGAGAAGTAACCTATACACCGAATGCTGATTTCAACGGAAATGACTCGTTTGAATATACCGTGTGTGATGATGCAACACCTGCACTTTGTGATACAGCTATCGTGAATGTAACGGTGAATGCTGTAAACGATGCGCCAGTAGCAACGGATGATAACGCTGCAACTAATGAAGATACTGCATTTACTATCAATGTACTTGCCAACGATTCGGATATTGATAGTACCATCGATCCTGCTTCGGTAAGCATCTCATCAGCTCCAGCTAACGGAACCGTAACTATCGATCCTGCAACAGGAGAAGTAACCTATACACCGAATCCTGATTTCAACGGAAATGACTCGTTTGAATATACCGTGTGTGATGATGCAACACCTGCACTTTGTGATACAGCTATCGTGAATGTAACGGTGAATGCTACAAACGATGCGCCAGTAGCAACGGATGATAACGCTGCAACTAATGAAGATATTGCGGTTACTATCAATGTACTTGCCAACGATTCAGATATTGATAGTACCATCGATCCTGCTTCGGTAAGCATTTCCTCAGCTCCGGCTAACGGAACGGTAACTATCGATCCTGCAACAGGAGAAGTAACCTATACACCGAATCCTGATTTCAACGGAAATGACTCGTTTGAATATACCGTATGTGATGATGCAACACCTGCACTTTGTGATACAGCTATCGTGAATGTAACGGTGAATGCTACAAACGATGCGCCAGTAGCAATAGACGATAACGCTGCAACTAATGAAGATACTGCGGTTACTATCAATGTACTTGCCAACGATTCGGATATCGATAGTACCATCGATCCTGCTTCGGTAAGCATCTCATCAGCGCCGGCTAACGGAACCGTAACCATCGAT
>NZ_JAXCHH010000012.1:0-70247 GCF_034043975.1 Tenacibaculum sp. IB213877
GAGCTTAGAAGGTACAGACGGAACGAACGGAACCAATGGTGTGGATGGAAAATCAGCATATCAGAGTTGGTTGGATACAGGCAACACAGGAACCGAAGCGGACTTTCTAGCAAGTTTAGAAGGTACAGACGGAACGAATGGTACGAACGGAACTAATGGTGTGGATGGAAAATCAGCATATCAAAGTTGGTTAGATACAGGTAACACAGGAACCGAAGCAGACTTTTTAGCGAGTTTAGCAGGAGCAGACGGAACGAATGGAACCAATGGAGTAGATGGAAAATCAGCATACCAAAGTTGGTTAGATACAGGCAATACAGGAACCGAAGCAGACTTTTTAGCGAGCTTAGAAGGTACAGACGGAACGAACGGAACCAATGGTGTGGATGGAAAATCAGCATATCAAAGTTGGTTGGATACAGGCAACACAGGAACCGAAGCGGACTTTTTAGCGAGTTTAGAAGGTACAGATGGAACTTTATCGGGAACCGGTAACCCTAATGGTACTGTATCAGGAACTGCAGGACAGTTGTATACAGATACAGCTTCAGGTATAGTTTATAAAACTGTTGATGGTACAAATTGGAATGAAATAGATAATGATAAGCAAGATTTAGCATTGACTGGAAATATAATCACTATTTCAAACTCATCATCATCGGTTGATTTGAGTTCAACAGATTTAGCATCTACTGTATCTACAAATGCAGGGAATATTGGTGCTAATCAAACCAATATAGCTTCATTGATAAGTACCATGAACAGGATGAATAAAATAAGAGTAATTAATGATCCAACATCAACAACTTCTATAGATAATACAGACGGAACTGTAGTTATTCAAAATTCTGGACTGATAAGTTTGGGAATTGGAGATGATGTATCATTACCAATACCAAATAGCAGTAATTTAGGAAATAAAATTACAATTGTTTATAGATCGGTAGGAGCAGGTGTTCAATTAAATATATCTATAATTGATGCAAGTAATAAAATAAAAGGATCGATTTTAGCAGGTACAGGAGTCACTGCTTTAGGTCTTAATTCTTCTGTAACATATCAATGTGGATTAGATCCTGATGGTAGTTATTATTGGTATGTAATTCAGGGTGGAACAATAGGTTTATAATGAGGTTTAAAGTTATATGTTATGAGAAAAAACGTTCTATTTGTTAGTTTGTTTGCGGTTTGCATGAATTTATACCCACAGTTACAGAATAATGGAGTTATTTCAATTAAAGAAAATACTGAATTTAGTATTTATGAGAATTTGTATGTGCATCAAAATGCTGAAATAGTTAATAATGGTGAGATGTATTTGTTTAAAAACTTCTCCAACAATGGGAATATTAATTTTAATGATTCACAAATTAGCAGTGTTTTTTATTTGGTGGGTGATGAACAGCAAAAAATAAACGGTAGTGGTACATCTATTTTTTATGATGTAGAATTCAATAACTTAAAAGGTAATCATGCTTTTACATTAGAAAAAGAATTAAATATTTACGGAACAACTTTTTTTGTAAATGGTATTGTTCATGAATCAGAAGAAGGAATTCTTACCTATCATCAGGATGCTAGTTATAGATATTTAAAAGATGCTAGTTATGTTAATAATAAAGTAAATAAAATAGGAGATGCAGCTTTTACCTTTCCTGTTGGTGATTTTAAAGAAGAGGAATTTGTAGTTAGATCAGCTTCTATAAGTGCCCCAGATTCAATTGATGATAAATTTTTTGTGTCTTTTAATTGGGAAAATTCTGAAGTGAATTTTTCTAGTAATCAAAAAGAAGAATCTATCGGTTTGATAGATATGAATGAATATTGGGAAATTAAGAGTAATAATACTGCTTCAAGTGTAGCTATAACATTAACTTGGAATGAAGTTACTACCCCAGATTTTATTTTATCAAATGTAGATAATATGATTATTGTGAGATGGAACGGAGAAAAGTGGGTAGATGAAGGAGGTGTTGTTAATTCTTTAAATAATGAAATAACCTCATTAGTATCTGAGTATGGTGTCTTTTCTTTAGCTATAAAAAATACTTTGGTTACAGATAGTAATGTAGATTTTGATTCTTCAGACTCATTTTCACCCAATAATGATGGTGTAAACGATTTTTTTGTAATACCAAAATTAGCTGAGTTTTATCCAAATTTTAAAATGAAAATTTATAATAGGTATGGAAATATAGTATATGATTATTCAAATAAAGGCAGCTTAAATCCTAAATGGTGGGATGGTAAGTCTTATGGAAGATTAACCATTTCTAGCAATGATGATTTAATGCCAGCGGCTACCTATTGGTATATAGTTGATTTTAATGACGGCAAAACAAAACCATATCAAAGTTGGGTATATTTAAATAAGTAACTGTATGAAAAAAATAACAAAGGCTTTATTTTTTCTTTTATATGTTAGTCTTATTTTTAAAACTAAAGCTCAACAAGCTCCTCAATTTACAAACTATACTTATAATTTATCACTTATAAATCCTGCTTATGTAGGAAGTAAAGATCATGTAAGTTTTGGGTTTTTAGGAAGATCGCAGTGGTTAGGAGTTAAAGGAGCACCTACCACAATAAGTATTTTTTTTCATTCTCCTTTGGCAAAAAAAATGGGAGTAGGGTTTTCATTACTTCATGATAAATCTGGTCCCGTAAAAGAAACTCATGTTTATTCAGATTTTTCATATAATTTACAAATATCAGACGAAGAAAAATTAGCTTTTGGAATCAAATCTGGAGCAACTTTTCAGCAAATAGGAATTTTAGAGCTAAATCAGGTAAACCAAAATGATTCTCAGTTTCAACAAGAATCAAGTAAAATATATCCTAATTTTGGAGCAGGTGCATTTTACTACAATTCAAAATTTTATTTAAGTGTATCAATGCCTAATTTATTAGAAACTCTTCATTTTGAGAAGTCAAATGGAGTAATAACTAAAGCAAGAGAAAAAATGCATGCTTTTTTTACATCTGGTTATATATTCAATTTAAAAAATAACTATAAACTTAAACCATCGGTATTGTTTAAATATGTAAGTAATGCTCCTCTTTCTGTAGATGTATCATTAAATTTATTATGGCAAGAAAAGGTAGAGTTTGGAATTTCTCATAGATTGAATGATTCTTGGAGCGGGTTGATAAATTTTAATTTAACAGATATGTTAAGGCTTGGTTATGCATATGATTATACGGTTTCGAATTTTAGTGATTTTAATTCAGGATCACATGAGTTTATTCTTCTTTATGATTTGGAGAATTTAAGAGAAAATAATAATAGAATTCGTTTCTTTTAAAAAGAAAAATCCGAGTTGAAAACTCGGATTTTTTTAATGATAATGAAAAACTATTTAATTCCAACCACCACCCAATGCTTGGTACATTTTAATAGCGGCTAACAATTGATCTCTTTTGGTTTCTACAATTTCAATTTTAGCATCTAAAGCTTCTCGTTGTGTTAACAACACTTCAGTATATTCTGCTCTTGCAGATTTAAATAAACGAATAGATAAGTCTATTGATTCAGAAAGAGCATTTACTTGTTGTTCTTTTAATTTAAAACTTTCTTTCAAATTTTGAATGTTTGACAATTCATTTTCTACTTCTATATAGGCATTTAAAATTGTTTTTTCATACTCAAAAATTGCTTGTAATTGTTTGTTAGTAGCCGTATTGTATTCTGCTTTAATAGCATTTCTATTGATTAATGGCCCTACAATATCTCCGGCTAAAGAATAGACCAAAGATTCGGGTGCAGAGGTCAAGTATTTTGGTTTAAAAGCACTTAAACCTACACCTGCCTTAATATCTAAACTAGGATAAAAGTTGCTACGAGCTATTTTAGTATTTAATTTGGCAGCAGAAAGCTCATATTCAGCTTTTCTAATATCAGGTCTGTTTACCAATAACTGCGATGGTACTCCGGTATAAATAGTATCAAATGCAATGTTTATAAAATTATCAGAATTTCTTTCAATATGCTTAGGATAGCTACCGGTTAAAAAGTTAAGCTTATTTTCGGTTTCAATTATTTTTTGTTTAATAAGGTATAAGCTGCTTTTGTTTTTTAAAACTTCAGCATCAAATCTACTTACTGCTAATTGAGTTGCTCTGGCAGCTTCTTTTTGAAGACGAATCATTTTTTGAGCTTCTTTTTGAAGTTGTAAACTTTGCTCAATTATGGTTAATTGATTGTCAAGTGCCATTAATTCATAATAGCTGTTTGCAATTTCAGAAACCAAATTGGTAACCATAAAGTTTTTTCCTTCAATAGACGATAGGTATTCAAAAACAGCTGCTTTTTTTCCGTTTCTTAATTTTTTCCAAATATCAATTTCCCAAGAAGCAGAAATACCAGCAGAGAAATTATTTAATGGATCAGGAAATTTTTCATCTTCATGAATATTTAACTGTTCTTCAACAGCACCATTTCGGGTATATTTGCTGGCTTTCTCAGTTTCTACGCCTGCATAAGCATTTACAAAAGGTAAGTATTCACCTTTTCTAATTTTAATTTCATTTTTAGCTATATCTATTTGCTGTAATATAATGTTTAGCTCTTGGTTATTTGCTAGTGCATTATCTATTAAAGAAATCAAATTAGGGTCTGCAAAAAACTCTTTCCATTGTATAGTTGCAGTATTTGTACTATCAATACTCTTATTGTGAAAAGTATGCGGAGTTGTTTTATTTTCTTCTCTAATTATTTTGCTTGGAACACAGGCATATAATAAAGAGGTGAGTACAGATAAAACAACATATGTTTTTATTCTGTTTGTTATTCTATTCATCGTTTTTTCTTTTGATAAGTTTTTTTAAGACCTTTTTTAATTCACTAATCTTAGTAGCATTGGTTTTACTTAAACTTTCTGTTTCGCTTATTCTGATAAATTCTTCAGAGACAGGTTCATGAGATTCATCTTTTATTAAATTTTTACCATCAGCCATTTTAGCAAATACATAATATAGTCCAGGAATAATAAAAACACCAATAACGGTTCCTATAAGCATTCCTCCTAAGGCAGATCCACCAATGGTTCTGTTACCAATTGCACCTGCACCAGAGGCAATAACTAAAGGAATTAATCCTGCTATAAAAGCAAAAGAAGTCATTAAAATAGGTCTGAATCTTGCTTTTGAACCTTCAATAGCTGCTTGTAAAATAGGTGTTCCTTCTCTGTTTTTTTGAACAGCAAATTCTACAATTAATACGGCATTTTTTCCTAAAAGCCCAACAAGCATTATAATACCAATTTGCGCATATACATCATTGGCAAGTCCCATAGTTTTTAAGAGTAAGAAGGAACCAAAAACACCAATTGGAAGAGATAGGATTACTGCTAAAGGCAATAAGAAACTTTCATATTGAGCAGCAAGCACTAAATACACAAATATCAATACAACTATAAAAATGTATAAAGATTCATTTCCTCTGTTGGCTTCATCGTATGTAAGACCTTCCCAAGCAATATCATAACCTCTTGGTAACTCTTTGGCTACCTCTTTTATGGCACTAATAGCATCTCCAGTGGTATAGCCTTTAGCTGGTAGCCCTCTTATTGCTGCTGAATTGTATAAATTATAACGTGTTATTTCATTAGGTCCTAATTTCTTTTTTAAAGACATAAAAGCAGAATAAGGAACCATTTCATCAGCATCATTTTTAACAAAAAGCTTGTCTAAGTCAGTTGGTAACCTTCTGTATTCTGGAGCAGCTTGCGTATATACTTTAAAAAATCTTCCAAAGCGTATAAAACCTTGTTCATAAGTACTACCAATTAAAATATTAAGGTTTTCCATAGCTTTACCAATACTAACTCCTTTTTGCATTGCCACTTTATTATTAATAACAAGTTCGTATTGAGGATAGTTAGCAGAATAGAAAGTAAATAAACCTGTAAGTTCTTTTCTTTCACCTAGCTTCTTTAAAAAATCATTGTTTATTTTTTCAAATTCATGATAATCTGTAGAGTTTGTTTTGTCTAACAAACGCATAGAAAATCCCCCTGATGAGCCAAATCCGGGAACAGCTGGTGGTTCAAAATACTCAATTACCGCTCCTAAGTTTTTGGTTTCTTCCTCTAATTCTTCCATAATTTCATGAACAGAATGTTCTCGTTCAGACCATGGTTTTAAATTGATTAAACAGGTTCCTGCATTTGAACCTCTACCTTCGGTCATAATCTCATAACCTGCTAAAGAAGAAACTGATTCTACACCTTCTGTTTCTTCACATATTTTTTGAAGTTTACGAGCTACATCATTTGTTCTTTCTAATGTAGCACCAGGAGGTGTTTGTATAATAGCGTAGATCATTCCTTGATCTTCACTAGGTATAAAACCAGCAGGTAAAATCTTATTGGTAAGTACGATTCCTACACAAAACAGCGCTAATACACCAAAAGTAATAACTCTTCTGGCAACAATTTTATTTAGCACATTAACGTATTTACCAGTTAATTTTTCAAATTGTTTGTTAAACCAATCTATAAATTTATCTAAAGGAGATTTTTTCTTTTTCTTACCATGATTGCTCTTTAACATCATAGCACACAGTACAGGTGTTAAGGTAAGAGCTACGACTGCTGAAATAATAATAGATCCAGCCATAGTTATTGAAAATTGACGATAGAAAACCCCTACAGGTCCTGTCATAAAAGATATGGGTAAGAATACCGATACCATTACAAAGGTAATAGCAACAATGGCACCTCCAATTTCACTTAAAGCTTTACGAGAAGCTTGGTATGGAGTTAGGTTTTCCTCTTCCATTTTTATATGAACAGCCTCTACAACGACAATGGCATCATCTACTACAATACCAATAGCAAGTACCAGAGCAAAAAGGGTAATTAAGTTAATTGATAGTCCAAAAAGTTGCATTACAAAAAAGGCACCAATTAATGAAACTGGTACAGCAATAATCGGAATTAATGTTGAGCGCCAATCTCCTAAGAATAAAAAAACAACTAAAGCAACTAAAATAAAAGCATCTCTTAATGTATGAATTACTTGTTCTATTGAAGCATCTAAAAATTTAGATACATCATAACTAATTTGATATTCTACACCTGGAGGTAAATCTTTTTCTAACTCTTGCAGTTTTTCTTTTACACTTTTAATAACTTCACTACCATTACTGCCAAAAGTTTGTTTTAAAACAATAGATGCAGAAGGACTTCCGTCTAAATTTGAATAGATATCAAAAAACTCACTTCCTAATTCAACATTCGCAATATCACTTAATTTTAAAATTTCTCCATCTTCATTGGCTCTAATAATAATTTCTTTATACTGGTTAGGTTCATTATACCTGTTTTGATATGTTAATACATATTCTAATGATTGTGAGGTAATACCAGAACTTCTACCCAGTCTTCCTGGTCTAGCTAAAATACTTTGATCTTCCATTGCTTCTAAAACTTCTTCGGCAGAAATATTATAAGCTCTCATTCTATCTGGTTTTAACCAAACTCTCATTGCGTATTTTCTACTTCCTAAAATTTTCGCACTAGCTATACCGTTTATACGCTGAATTTCTGGAATCATTTTAGTGTATGCGTAGTTGTATAAGAATTTCTCATCAGTATTTTTTTCTTTACTGAAAAGGTTTACATACATTAACATACTTGGTTGAACAGGTGTAATGATAACTCCTTCTCGTTGAACAAGTTCAGGAAGAAGAGGCATTACTTGGTCAACTCTTGTTTTAACTCTAACTACTGCTTGATTAGGATCTGTACCAGGTTCAAAAATTATGCGAAGAGTACCTTCACCGGCACTGGTAGCATCGGAGGCAATATAGCGCATACCTTGAACTCCGTTTATAGATGTTTCTAACGGAATTAAAGTTGAATTAACTAATACATCGGCACTCGAACCAGGATATGCAATAAATATATTAACGGTTGTAGGTGCAATTTGAGGGAATTGTGATATGGGTAATTGCTTAATAGCAAGTAACCCTGTAAATACTATTATTATAGAAATAACAATAGCCAATACTGGTCTTTTTATAAATTTACTAAACATAGTTTGTAATTTTGTTTCAGAATTATTCTGAATATAATTCTAGGTTTGATATTGCTACAGTTGGTTCTATAAATTCAATATCTATCTTCTCATCATTTTTAACCATTCTTATACCTTCTAACAAAATCTTATCATTTTCGGTTAAGCCATTATTCACAATAAAAAGATGAGGTAATTCTGCTTCAACAGTAATTTCTTTTTGCTTTACAGTATTGTTTTCGTCTATAGTAAAAACATATTTTTTATCTAGAATTTCAAATGTTGCTTTTTGTGGAATAATTACAGCATTTTTATAAGGAGTTGACATTAAAATACTACCAGTTTCTCCGTGTCTTAAAATTCCATCAGGATTGGCAAAAGTGGCTCTAAAGGCAATGTTTCCTGTTTCGTTATTAAATTCACCTTCTATGGTTTCAACAACACCTTTCTGGTTAAAAAGCTTGTTGTTAGCCATTAAAAGGTCTACTTGCTTTTTGTTCCCTTTGTCTTTACTGGTTATATAATCTAAATATTCGGTTTCAGGAACATTAAAGTACACCCACATTTTATCATTGTTAGAAAGGGTGGTTAATATTTCTCCTTCATCTAAAAGGCTTCCTTCTCTAACATGCAAATGATTCATAATTCCGTTAAACGGAGCTTTAACATTTGTAAAGCTTAGATGTGTTTTAGCTAAAGACACTTCTGCTTTGGCCTTCTCATAATTAGCTTTAGCCATAGATAATTCATTATTAGAAACTACGTTTCCATCGGCTAAAATTTGGGTGTTTTTAAGTTCTATTTCAGCAACTTTAGCTTCGGCAGATGCTTTTTGCAAGTCAGCTTCATAAATGTTAGGCATCACTTTAAACATTAATTGTCCTTTTTTTACATATTGCCCTTCATCTACAAAAACTTGTTTTAAATAGCCTTTTTCTAAGGCTCTTAATTCAATATGTTGAATAGAGTGGATTTGACACACGTAGTCTTTTGTAATTGCGGTGTCCTTTTTTATTGGGTTGGTTACCAGGTATTTAATTTGTTCGTGTTTTTCGTGTTTTTCGTGTTTGCAACTTGATAAAATTGATAGCACACATAAGCTAATGAAAAAGAAATGTTTTTTCATGGTTCTACTTATAATTTAAATATTTAATGAAATAATTTTATAGGAAACCTAATCAAGCTTTCCTAAATTTTGGGTTAAAAAATGAATTTATACTAACAGACTACAGAAGTAAAGGGTCTGTTGTTTTGTAAATCAAATTATAAATACCTGAAGTTTAGCGTGTAACCTTACAGCGTTGTTACTGTGCTGATATTTATAACGAAATACGTTTTGTTGCAGTTTAGCATAGTTGTTTTCAAATAATTGAGCTAAGAAAACTGCATTAGTAGAACCATTTTTAGAAATGAACCAAGAATAATTTGAAGCTTGTTCTTCAATATTTTCTTCAACATCTTCACTATCTATTTCAGTAATAAATAGTTGGTTGTCATTTTCTGGTTGAGTAGCGTTGAAAGAAAGTGATTGCGCCTCATTAGTGTTCAAAAATGCTAACGTTTCTGAATCCTGAGAGCAAAAAGAGTCTGTACTAGTAGTATATACATTGGTATAGCTACTTAGTAATAAGACATAAAAAAGTAAAAAATATTTCTTAAAAGTGCTGTTCATTTCAACGCGCAAAATTATAGCAATTTGTTGATACAACCAAAGAAGAATTAAAAAGAAAAATCCGAATTAAACAATTCGGATTTTTTTTATGTTTAAAATGTTTCGTTATCGGTTTTGTGTATGGTTTCGTTGCGGAAAAGGACGCGAGTCATTTTCCGCCGTGGTACTAAGATAATAAATTGAGCATAGTTTTTATTCCTCCTCGTGGATTTCATCATACGAATATTTTTCTCCCTTGTAAAAAGGTGTCAAATATTCTTTTGGTTCATTATAAAATTTTTCAAATATATTATTACTCAATTGAGAAACTTCATAGATATATGGTCCGTCAGGATTGTAATCTTTGAGAATACTATGTTGTAATTCCCATTCGTAATGGTAGCTTTTATGGCGATTAAAGTTTTCCTGTTTTAAATTATCTAACTTCTTTTTCTTTAAAGCATTTAGATAAGCTTTTTTTATCTTTTCAATTCCAAGTTTTACACTTTCTAAATCATTAATATAATTTTCTGTTTGAACTTGCATTAAACCAAGTGAGTGTTTTTTTAGTTAATTTAAAGCTCAAGTTTTCTACTATTCTTGCTGCTTTTGGTCTATTGAAATCCTCGTAAATTATTAAACCATAGATTATTGATTTAAGTTTTTCATTTTTTATCTGTTCACTTATTATTCTGTCATATTTATTCTTGAAATGTTTAAATCTACTTTCTAAGTAGTTTTCTTTTCGTTTTATGGTTTTATCTGATGAAATTCTAATTTGGTTAAGAGTGTGAAATAGAAATATTAAAATGATAATCCATAATTCATTTGAAACTGTTTCGAAATCTGGAAGAATGTTTTCTTTTTTGTAAATGATTTCAGTATAAGCAAAATATGAAATTGAAATTATTGATATCCAATAAAGTATCTGACGATACCAATTCATTAACAGTCCACGGTTTGTAATTATATTAAAACATAATCTAAAAATCACATAGTAAATTGAAATGAAATAAGCATTGGTTACATATTTGTCCAATCCCATTTTATAAAGAACAGCAGAAACGATAAAAAGATAAACAATTGGGCTAATTATTCGGAAAAGAAAATTAAATGCTGGCGCTTCTTCGACTTTCAAAAACATTGAAATTTGCATATATCCAACAGAATATGAGTGTCTTCCAATCCAATTGATTATAAAGAAAAGAATTACTCCTAAAATGAAATGTAAAATGTGTATTTCTATCATTCGTTTAAATTATGCCCAACGATTAAAGACTATGGTTTTGTTTTAATTATAGTCGCCGATAGCGAAGTTATCGTTTTTGAATGTAAGAATCAAACTAAATTTAATTCTAGAATTTCATTTTTAGCTTAACATTCAATACACGCCCAGTCATATAATTAGGTATTCCGTATTGGCGTTTGCTGTATACATCACGTACCCAGGTATTGGTAATGGCATTTCGTATATCAAAAATGTTAAACAATTCTAATCCGGCACTTAACTCTTTAAAATTGCTTAAAAATCCGTTGCTATGCGTTTTGTTGGCATCTGCAAATACATACGACACGCCTAAATCGGCACGTTTGTAATCGTTCAATCGGTTTTGGTATTGGTACACATCTGCATAAGCAGGAGCTCCACCCGGTACTCCGGTATTGTACACAATGTTGAGGTAAGCTTTTAAATCGGGTAGGTTAGGTACATAATCTTGAAACAGTACGCCAAATTTTAAACGTTGGTCGGTAGGTCGAGCAATGTATCCTTGATTATCAATATTTTCTTCCGTTTTTAAATAACCAATACTTACCCAACTATCATTACCCGGAACAAATTCACCATTTAAACGTACATCTAGCCCGTAAGCATACGCTTCTGTAACATTATCAGCTCTGTATCGGATACGCACATTATCAACCGAATAGGCATTTACATCCGATAGGTTTTTATAGTACAACTCCGTAGTTAATTTAAACGGACGCTCCCACATGGTAAAACTATAATCGTTACCTGCTACTAAATGAATGGATTTTTGTGCTTTTACTTCCGGGTGAATTCTTCCGTCATAATCGCGTAATTCCTTATAAAATGGAGGTTGTGAATACCATCCACCAGAAATTCTGAACAACATATCACTTTTCCAATCGGGTTTGATAGCAAATTGCGCACGCGGACTCACAATAAAATGACTTTCAGAAGGTAAATTGTTGGCTTTAACAGTCCAGTTTTGAGCTCTTACACCTGCATTGAACCAAATTTGATGCTCATTCCAGCTAGTTTTTCTGCTGAATTGTAAAAATCCTGAAACACGATCGATATCAACGTTATTTGCAGCATTAATATTTTGATATGCTTCTATAGGACCTTCGTATGGCGTATACGGTTGATCTTGAGACACCGTATGATGTGGCGGATGAACCGAAAAACCTAAACTGTCAATCATTTCCCATTCACGAATTCGGTCTTTAATATTTTCGGTTTGGTATTTAACACCCGCATTCCACTCGTTATTGCCGTCTTTTAACGTGGCTTTTAACTGAATGTTGCTAATGAGGGCATCCAAATCATTACGAGCGTGATTAAGCTGAGAGCCTATTCCTTCAGAAAATTCAACATTTCCAAAGTTTTCATCTCCTGCATTGGTGTTTACTTCGCCTAAATTATACGCTGCGGCAATATCAAAATATTCTTCTTCTTGTGTATTGAAAGAAGAAATAATTCCGGTAAGTTTTAAATTGTCAGTAGCTTGATAATCGGCAGAAATAGCTCCAAATAAGGTTTGGAAAGTATCTTCTTCTTGTCCGTTGTAAAAAACAATTAATTCCAATGGGTCAGCAACGGTACCAAAACGAGTGCGACGTGTTAAAGGTTTGTAGTTATAGTTGTTTAAAGAAAAATTCCCAAGGAAATTTAAATTCGTTTTATCAGTAAGTTGATATGATAAATAGGTTTGAACATCAGTAAAATTAGGACGAAAGTTGGCTTCGGTTTGCTTTGAGTTGACAAACAAACTATTGTCACGATAGCGAACACCTAACAAGGCGCTTAGTTTTTTATCAAGTAAAAGATCTTCAACAGTAACACTTGCACCTAATAAACTCAAATCTATTTGCGTAGCAAACTCAGTAGGTTTACGATAGGTTATGTCTAATACAGATGAAAGTTTATCGCCGTATTTTGCTTGAAATCCGCCTGCGGAAAAGTCAATATTTTGAATCATGTGAGAATTGATAAAGCTCAATCCTTCTTGTTGACCCGAACGTATTAAAAAAGGTCGGTACACTTCAATTCCGTTTACGTACACTAAGTTTTCATCAAAATTTCCACCACGAACATTGTATTGTGTGCTTAATTCGTTGTTATTACTCACTCCGGGTAAGGTCATTAAAACCGTTTCAACTCCTTCATTAGCTCCCACAGCGTTTTTTACTTTCTGAGTTTTGATTTTGGTAATTCCTTGTGCTGCTTTTTGTTGATTTTTAACAATAACTTCTTCTAATTCTTCACTTTTTGCTTCTAAAATAGGGGAGAAGGAAAAATTTCTGCTACCTCTAGCGGTAAACTTTTTAGTAATGGTTTTATAGGAAACGTGTGTAAAAGTTACGGTAACTGTTTTTTTGATGGGAATGTTAAAAGAATAATCTCCATTACTGTTGGTAACAGTACCTTTGTCTAAATAAGAAATAGCAACTCCCTCAATTGGATGATTGAATTTATTGGTGATTTTTCCTGTAACTGTTGCTGTTTTTTGTGCAAAGATCAAAGTAGGAAAAAGTAATAGAATAAATAGTTTTTTCAATGTAATACCCGTTTACTTTCTGTAAAATGTTGCCGATAAAGTTTTAGTATTTCCCACATTATCAGAAACTACAATGTTAAAAAGATGTTTGCTACCTACCAACTTTTTATCAGAAAAATCATAGGTTAATATTCCTTTTTTATGGTTGTATTCCATTAAA
Source organism: Tenacibaculum sp. IB213877 (assembly GCF_034043975.1). Taxonomy (NCBI): domain Bacteria; kingdom Pseudomonadati; phylum Bacteroidota; class Flavobacteriia; order Flavobacteriales; family Flavobacteriaceae; genus Tenacibaculum; species Tenacibaculum sp. IB213877. The sequence continues at coordinate 13,634 of NZ_JAXCHH010000012.1, forward strand.
ACCCATTCTCCGTCAATAGTTGCGGTATAATCATCAATACCAGAATCATCATCATCAATTTTTACTTGTAAAACGGTATGACTAGAAATCCATTGTCCATTTTTAAAATTTACAGGAGTAATAGTAGGAGGCATGCTATCTCGCATAAGTGTATAACTTCCTAAAGATTTTGTGGTAGCGTAGGCTTTGTTTTCTTTTTTCTTTGTAGATACATAGTACGGGTATTTCTTTTTGGTAACATTTGCTATGTATAATTGTTTTTTCTCTGGACTAGGATATTGAGTGATGTCAAAAGTTATGGTAAACTTTTTATCCAGAGGAATTGTAGGTTCATGCACCTTAGCAACTCCGTCTTCTACAGTAAAATGCAAATAACAATCGTTATAAAAACTATTTTTAGGAAAAGCTAGAGTGACGTTTTTCTGATGAAACTTTTGAAAGTTTGTAGCGGTAATTTTATAGGCAGTTGTGTCTCTTTCTCTAAAGATCATATTATTTTTTACACCACGTATAGGTAATTTTAACGTTGAGGTATTGCCCGCATAATCTTTAGCTATAATCTCAATAGCATAATTCTCTCCGGGACGAATCATTAATTTACCATCGTTTTTTAAGTGTTCGTATAGGCTTAATTTATTGCCTTTAACTTTATATGTTTTTTGAATTCTTTTCTTATAGTTAGCATAATGCTCATAATCTATTAATAAATTGATGTATTTACTTTCAGCAAACGAAAAGGTTTCTACGTCATGATAATACACACGCTCTCCGTTCACTTTCATTTCTAAACTGTACAAACCGTTTTTGTTAGGAGCCTTGTTGAGCTGGTCATAGGCTCTAATACCTAAACCTATAAGTCCACTTGCGTTTGTGCTTTCAGCAAGATAAGTTCCATTCCCCATATTTTTAAAATTAATAACAGTTTTATTTGCTGATTGATTGATACGAGAATCCTCATTCAAAGGAAAAGCCATTAAGCTTTTAATGGTTGGAGCTTTTGTGTCTTCCGCATTTAACCCAAATAAAAGTGGATTTATGATATGGTCGGTACTTGAATCTCTTATTTCATAGTGTAAATGAGGGCCACCAGAGCTTCCGGTATCACCTGTATATCCAATAATTTCCCCTTTTTTTATAGGAAATTTACTTGCATCAGGAAATAAATTTCCAGTGTAGTAACTTTCTTTTTGGTATTGGACATTCTTTACATATTGTTGAATATGAGGTGCAAATTTTTGTAAATGAGCATACACAGTAGTATAACCGTTAGGATGTTTTATATACAATGCTTTTCCAAAGCCATATTGAGCTACTTTAATACGAGAAATATAACCATCTGCAGGAGCATAAATGGGTAATCCTTCTTTCCCTAAAGTTTTAATGTCAACTCCGGAATGAAAGTGATTACTTCGTAACTCACCAAAAGTACCTGCTAAAGCAACAGGAACTTTTAAAGGAGGGGAAAAATAATTTTTTGGATATTGTTTTTGCGAAAATCCAAATGAAAAAATAAAAAAAGTTAATATGGAAAAATATAATTTCAAAGCCTTTAATTTACCAACGAAAATACTAAAATTATACCAAACCTATTAAGGTTTTGACTATCAGTTAAATAACAAAAAACATTAAAAATCTTGTTAATCTTGGCTAAGATTGCTAAATTTGTTCAGATAGTTTATTTCTAAAACAATAAATGAGTAATACAGTAAAAGCAATTCATTTACTGGAAGTTAAGTTAAAACAACTGCTTTCTAACTATGAGTTTTTAAAAGAAGAAAACGAAACATTGCTTCAAAATAATGCTAAACTTCATTTATTAATAAAAGAAAAAGAGCAACAAATACAAGAGCAGATAAATAAATATGAGTTGCTTAAAGTTGCCAAAACTATAGAAGGCAGTAAAGAAAACACGAGAAATACAAAACTCAAAATAAATGCTTTAATTCGAGAGATTGATAAATGTATCATTCAATTGAATTCATAAAGGTTCTTTTAAATGGCAAAGTTAAAAGTTAATGTAGTTATAGCTGGTAGAACCTATCCTTTAAGTGTTAATAATGAACAAGAAGAGGAAGGAATGCGTAAGGCAGCAAAAAGCATTAACGAGCTCATTGTGAAGTTTGAACAAAACTACGCAGTAGCTGATAAACAAGATGTTTTAGCAATGTGTGCGCTACAATTTGCATCAAAGGCAGCAATAGTATCGCTAGCAACAGATAAAGAAACCTCAGAAGCATTAAAAAAGATAAATGAACTAACTAAGTTGTTAGAACATCATCTAAAATAAGTTCTTTACATACAAAGTAAATATACTGCCTACATTAGTATACTGTTTGATAAACTCAACGCTATTCAATTAAAAAGGATAAGTCTTGGTTAGGAAAGCACGCCGTTAGAATTAGAAATAATTACTAGGACGGACACTTGATAAACCAGTTAGTCCTAAACTTGTTTTTTGGAGTTTATAATAAACCCTACTAATGTGGGCTTTTTTTTTAGATATATGGAAAAATTAAAATTATGGAAGGAATAGTATTTTCTGTGTTAGCAGGAATGATAGGTATAGCAATTGGATTTGCTATTGCGAAAATGTTAGAAAAATCAAGATCTAGTAAGCTAATTGAAGAAACGAAAAAAGAAGCTAATAGTATTTTGAAGGAAGCAAAAGTAGAGGCAGAAGCTGTTAAAAAAGATAAAATACTACAGGCAAAAGAGAAGTTTATTGAACTTAAATCAGAACATGAAAAAGTAATTCTATCAAGAGAAAAAAAGCTTTCTGAAGTAGAAAAAAGAATTAGAGATAAAGAATCTAGAGTTTCCTCTGAATTAGATAAAACAAAAAAGTTAAACGTTTCTTTAGAAAAAAAAGAAAGTGATTTCGATTACAAATTAGAGTTTTTAGAAAAAAGAGAAGGAGAAATAGAGAAACTTCATAAACGTCATGTAGATATGCTTGAGCAAATTTCAGGATTATCTGCAGATGAAGCTAAAACAGAATTAGTAGCTACTTTAAAAGATGAAGCTAAAGCGGATGCCATGTCTTTTATTCAAGATACTATTGAAGAAGCAAAAATGACAGCACAACAAGAAGCGCGAAAAGTAGTTTTAAATACTATTCAGCGTGTGGGTGTAGAACAAGCAGTTGAAAATTGTGTGTCTGTTTTTAACTTAGAGTCTGACGATGTTAAAGGTAGAATTATTGGTAGAGAAGGACGTAATATTCGTGCATTAGAAGCTGCTACAGGAGTAGAAATTATTGTTGATGACACTCCAGAAGCAATTATTTTATCTTGTTTTGATCCGGTACGACGTGAAATAGCTCGTTTATCAATGCATAAGTTGGTAACAGATGGAAGAATTCATCCAGCAAGAATTGAAGAAATTGTTAAAAAGACAGAAAAACAAATTACTCAAGAAATTATTGAAGTTGGTAAGCGTACAGTAATTGATTTAGGAATTCATGGTTTACATCCAGAGTTAATAAAAACTGTAGGAAGAATGAAATATCGTTCTTCATACGGGCAAAATTTATTACAACATTCACGTGAAGTGGCTAACTTATGTGGTATTATGGCTGCAGAAATGGGCTTAAACGCAAAAGCAGCAAAACGTGCTGGATTGTTACATGATATAGGAAAAGTACCAGAAACAGAAAGTGAATTACCTCACGCATTGTTGGGAATGCAATGGGCAGAGAAGTACGGAGAAAAACCAGATGTATGTAACGCCATTGGAGCGCACCATGACGAAATTGAAATGAAAAGCTTATTTGCCCCTATTGTACAAGTATGTGATGCTATTTCTGGAGCAAGACCAGGAGCACGTAGACAAGTACTTGATAGTTACATACAACGTTTAAAAGATTTAGAAGATATTGCTTTTGGATTTAATGGTGTGCAAAAAGCATATGCTATTCAAGCTGGTCGTGAACTGCGTGTAATGGTAGAAAGTGCTAAAGTGAATGATACTAAAGCTGCAGAACTATCTTTTAATATTTCTCAGAAAATTCAAAATGATATGACCTATCCTGGTCAAGTAAAAGTGACAGTAATTAGAGAGACAAGAGCAGTAAATGTTGCTAAATAATTATTGTGAAATCAACAAAAAAAACCGCCAATTGGCGGTTTTTTTTGTTTTTATTCTTTTAATGGAGTAAAATTTTAAATAATTCATAATTTAAATATGTTACAAAACTATAAATATTAATTTTAATTAACTGATAATCAGCATTTTGTGTATTTTTTTCAAAATGGTAACATATCTTAACTTATTAACTAAACTTTGATCTTATTTTTGTTTTGTGAAAGTATAATAAAGCAAATAAAAAGTTAGAAATGAATATAGAAGTTTTAAGTATTGAAGATGCATTGAAAGTAAAGTTAAGCTCTATGTTAAATGAGTTTGAGTCTTACAGAATTGCAAACGGGGATCTTTCAGTAAAAATGAAAAAAGTAGAAGATACAATTTCAGTTACTGAAAAAGTTGAAGTAAAAAAGAAGAGAGATAAAGCATTGAATATGCTGTTAAGTAAGTTCTTCTTTAGTGAATTTGACATGGCAAGTTAGTAGTATTTTTTAAAAAAGGGAGCTTTAAAAAAACATAAAAAAAACCGGGCAATTTGCCCGGTTTTTTTTATGTTATCTTTTTCGCTTTCTTCTTCCAAAATCTCTTTCTGAAGATTTACCACTATTACTTTTATTATTTTGAGGTTTTTCACGTCTTCTACCAAAACCTTTAGAAGGAGAGCTATCATTGCTTCTTCTGCTTCCTCTTCGTTTTCTTGGAGAAGAACTTCTTTCTGTTTTAGTAATTTCTATATTTACTTTTCTGTCATTAAAAACAGGTCTGTTTTCTTCAAAGGTAGCTAATGTTTGAGCTTCATAATTTTTATCAATTTCAAAAAATGAAAAAGTATCTAAAATATCAATAGCACCAATTTCTATTTTATCTCCAATTTTTTGGTCATTAATTAAGCCTATTAATTTTGCCGGATTTAAACGATCTTTTCTTCCAATATTAATGAAGAAACGAGTCATGTTTTCACTAGATGCTCTTGCTCTTGAACTGTCTTTAGAATTTACGTTATTTAAATCTTCTGCATTTTCATAATATGATAAAAAAGAGTTGAATTCAACAGAAACAAACTTTTGAATTAGTTCTTCTCTACTTAAATTTTCTAATTTTTCATATACACTAGGTAAGAAGCCTTCAATTTCTGAAGTATTAACTTCTGTATTTACTACTTTATCAATTAAATGAAATAATTGAATTTTACATATTTCTTTACCTGACGGAATAGGAGTGTGAATAAATTTTTTATTTAAAATTTTTTCAATTGGAAATAGCCTTCCTTTTTCTTTCTTATTTACTAAAACTATTGAAACTCCTGTATTACCTGCTCTACCAGTTCGACCACTACGATGATTATAATTTTCTATTTGATCTGGTAGTTTATGATTAATTACATGCGATAAATTATCTACATCTAACCCACGAGCAGCTACATCGGTAGCAACTAGCATTTGGATGTTTTTTTTACGAAATTTTTCCATAACACTATCACGCTGTGCTTGAGAAAGATCTCCATGTAAAGCGTCTGCATTATAGCCATCTTGTATTAATTTGTTGGCAATTTCTTGAGTTTCTCTTCTGGTTCTACAAAAAACGATAGCATATATATCTGGATTAATATCTGCAATACGTTTAAGAGCTGGGTAGCGAGTTTTTTCAGTAACTAAATAGTATTCATGACTTACATTTTTACTACCCTCATTTTTTTGTCCTGATGCTACTTCAACAGGATTAGTCATATAATTTGAAGCTATCGCTTCTACTTCTTTTGGGAAAGTAGCTGAAAAAAGTAATGTTTGTTTTGTATCTGGAGTTGCTTCTAAAACTTTGTCGAGTTCATCTTTAAAGCCCATGTTTAACATTTCATCAGCCTCATCTAAAACGACCCATTTAATGTTTCCAAGTTTTAAAGCTCTTCGTTTAATTAAATCAACGGTTCTTCCTGGAGTTCCTATAACAATTTGAGCTCCTTTTTTTAGTTGTTTAATTTGCTCTTCAATGTTAGCTCCACCGTATACAGTTACTACTTTTAAATCTGGAATGTATTTTGCAAATTCTTCAATATTATTTCCAATTTGAACAGCTAATTCACGTGTAGGCGATAATATAATTGCTTGTGTATTTTTACTATTATCATCTGCCAATTCAATAATAGGTAAGCTAAAAGCAGCTGTTTTACCTGTACCGGTTTGTGCAAAGGCTTTTAAATCTCTTGCTGATGATAAAATTTGTGGAATTGCTTTTTCTTGAATTACTGTTGGTTTTTCATAACCTAAATCAGTCAATGCGCGATTTATAGGCTCGCGTAAGCCTAAGTCTAAAAATTTTGACATACTGTGTTAATTAATAGAATCCACAGATGCCCATCCGCGAATTCGTGTTTTATAATACTCCGTAGAGTTTGGACGGCGCAAAAGTACGGTAAATAAACTAGTTAGAGGTTAAAAAAACTAATTTTTATAAATCGGTAATTTGTTGGTTTATTTTTTCAGAAGATAAAGCTCCAAAACCGTTTTTAACAATACCTTTTTCATTTACCAAAATAATTCTTGGAAATTCACTGGTTAAAAAAGCATGAGCTTTACTACTATCATTAAGATAATATTGGTTCTTAATATCTAAGTTGGTAATGTATTGTTTGTTGTTATGAATATTTATTACTAAAAACTTTGTTTTTGGATTGTTTTTAATAAGGTAATTAATACGGGCTGCTACCCAATCATCTGAAGAATATTTTTTATTTCTAAAATAAATAACAGTTTTTTTATTTTTTATTAGATCTTCAACTTTTTCTAAAGCTCCTTCTGGCCCCATTAAAGTAAAGGAAGGAATTTTATGAGATGTTGTAACTGAATTAATATCGTTTAAAAGCTTTTTAATAACATCTTTATCTTCAGTATTGGTTGATAATTTTAAAAAAGTATCAAAAGCTTGTTGATTAATGGAACAACTAGATTTATCATAAAAATGTCTAATAGTTGCTCTTCTTAATAATTTATTTTTTAATTCTTCAGACGTTATTTTTGTATTTATATCATTTAATAAATTAACAGTAAAATCTTCTTTTTTGTTAATGCTAATTTTTTGGTAAACTTCACTATACAAGTTTGAGTTTACATATTCTGCGTAAGCACCAAAAAACATCAATGAATCTTTATTAATACTGGCAATTTTTCTGTGGTTAGTAAAATCATCAGTTATAAGTTCGGGAGTCTTTTTTTGACTGTTATCAATAATGAATTTTTCAAGTTTTGAATATAAAGGGTAAGTTAGCGCAATTTCTAACACAGATAAAAAATCTTCAGAAGTTTCTTTATTTTCCTTTTTATAATCTGCTAAAAAAGCAATTTTTTGTTGTTGAGTTGAATCAATTTTTTGCTTAAATTCTTTTACAGGTAAAGAGTAATAAGGATAAAAGTTTCTATGATCTACTTCGTTTTGTAAAAATGTTTCAATTAAGGCGTTATTTCTATCGGCATTTACACCACTAAATACTAAAGATTCATCAAAATCCCATGTATTTAAACGAATTAATAAACTATCATTGGGTTCTAAATACACAAATTGATGCTCTGGCCCATGCTTAAAGTAGTATAAGTTTGGTGTTATACCTTTAAATTTACCCATAAAAGTATTATCAGGGGCTAATTTAATAGAATCAATAACCTTATCATTGTCAAATAGTACTACATATTCACCTTTTGGGTTAATGATTTTACCACCAAAATAAGTAAATTCACTTTTATTAGGTGTGTTGCAGCCTATAAAAAAAACAGTTAATAAGGGTAATAACAAGTATTTAGTCATTTACTATAACTTCTAAAGAGTTTAAACGCTCAAAAATATGTATAAGAAGCAAATTTACTTGTTAATTAGATGTTAAAACAAATTTTTTTAATTGATTTTTAACGAATAAATAATTGATAACAAATTCTTAAAAAGAAATCATATTTTATACTTTTGCAGCGAATTAAAAAAAACGAAAAATGTTATCAGTTTCTAATTTATCAGTTCAATTTGGTAAACGTATATTATTTGATGAAGTAAATACAAAGTTTACTCAAGGGAATTGCTACGGAATCATTGGAGCAAACGGAGCGGGAAAATCTACTTTTTTAAAGATTTTATCAGGACAAATGGAGCCAACATCGGGTCAGGTTCATTTAGAACCAGGAAAACGTATGTCGGTTTTATCTCAGGATCACTACGCTTTTGATGAGTTTACCGTTTTAGAAACTGTGGTAATGGGTAACAAAGAATTATATAAAATTAAGAACGAAATTGATGCTTTGTATGCCGATTATACCGATGAAAATGCTGAAAAGATTGGTGAGTTACAGGTGCAGTTTGAAGAAATGAACGGGTGGAATGCCGATGCAGAAGCAGCAGCTTTATTATCAAACTTAGGTATTAAAGAAGATTTACACTATTCATTAGTTAAAGATCTAGATGGTAAGCAAAAAGTACGTGTGTTATTAGCACAAGCGTTGTTTGGGAATCCGGATGTGTTGATAATGGATGAGCCTACCAACGACCTTGACTTTGAAACGATTGCTTGGTTAGAAAACTTCTTAGCAAATTATGATAACACCGTAATTGTAGTATCTCACGACCGTCACTTTTTAGATGCAGTTTGTACTCATATTTCTGATATCGATTTTGGTAAGATCAATCATTTTTCAGGAAACTATACCTTCTGGTATGAATCTAGCCAATTAGCGGCAAAACAACGTGCACAACAAAACAAGAAAGCAGAAGATAAGAAGAAGGAATTAGAAGAATTCATTCGTCGTTTCTCTGCAAACGTTGCAAAATCTAAACAAGCAACTTCTCGTAAGAAAATGATTGAGAAGTTAAATGTTGATGAAATTAAGCCATCAAGTCGTCGTTACCCAGCTATTATTTTTGAAAGAGATCGTGAAGCAGGGGATCAAATTTTAAATGTAGAAGGATTATCAAAAACGGATGCTGAAGGAGAATTGTTATTCTCAAATATTGATATCAACTTAAATAAAGGAGATAAAGTTGCAGTGATTTCTAAAAACTCAAAAGCAACTACTGCCTTTTATCAAGTTATTACAGATAATGAAAAGGCAGATACAGGAAAATATAGCTGGGGTGTAACCACTACACAATCTTATTTACCAGCAGATAACTCAGAGTTTTTCCAAAATGGCGAGTTGAATTTAGTAGATTGGTTACGTCAGTACGCTCAAACTGAAGAGGAAAGAGAAGAAGTGTTCTTAAGAGGTTTCTTAGGAAAAATGATTTTCTCGGGTGAAGAGGCTTTAAAGAAAAGTAATGTGCTTTCAGGAGGTGAAAAGGTACGTTGTATGTTGTCTAGAATGATGATGACTAGAGCTAATATTTTATTGTTAGACGAACCAACAAACCACTTAGACTTAGAATCTATTCAATCATTAAACAACTCTTTAATTAATTTTAAAGGAACTGTATTGTTTACCACTCATGACCATGAGTTTGCGCAAACGGTAGCCAATAGAATCATAGAAATTACACCAAAAGGAGTGATTGATAAATATTCAACTTTTGATGATTATTTAGATGATCCTAAAGTAAAAGAATTAAGAGAACAGATGTACTCGTAATAAAAAAAGGAAGCTTTTTAGCTTCCTTTTTTATTTTACGCTTTTTGTAGCGGACTTATTATTTCTACATCGCTAAACGCAATAGCTCCTCTCACAACACCATCTATTGTTGATTTCAAGGCTTCTATTAACTGCATTTTTAATTGAGATTTATGATAAATCAAACTAACCTCACGTGCTGGTGGTGGTGAAACAAATTCACGCAGAAAGCCTTTATCTTTTTCGGAAAGATCAAGTGTGTTTAGGTAGGGTAAAAGAGTCATTCCTAAACCGTCTTTTGATAATTTGATGAGTGTATCAAAGCTTCCACTTTCTAATTGGAAGTGTTTGTGGTTTTCATTTCTATTAGTTCTGCATAAGTTAACAACACTATCTTTAAAACAATGACCATCTTCTAACAACAAAATATCTTCTACTTCTAAATCTTCTATCTCTAATTTTTTCTTATTAAATAGTCTATGTTCTTCTGGGATTAAGCCAACAAAAGGCTCATAATACAACACACGCTCTTTAATTGCTTCATTACCTAAAGGAGTGGCAGCAATGGCAGCATCAATATGACCATCAGTTAATTTTCGTATAATTTCTTCAGTAGTTAATTCTTCAATAACCAATTGTACTTTTGGGTATGCACGTGTAAAGTTTTTTAAGAACATTGGTAATAAAGTTGGCATAACTGTAGGTATGATACCTAGTTTAAATTCACCACCAATATATCCTTTTTGTTGATGTACAATATCTATAATTCTGTTGCTTTCATCAACAATTACTTTTGCTTGCTCAACAATTCGTTCTCCTAACGGAGTTAATTCTATTGGTTTTTTAGATCTGTTAAAGATTTGTGCATCTAATTCTTCCTCTAACTTTTGAATTTGCATACTCAACGTAGGTTGTGTTACAAAACAATGTTCTGCAGCTACCGTAAAGTTTTTATGCTCAGCAACAGCTAAGGTATATTTTAATTGTGTAATGGTCATTTATAATAATTTTTGATAAAGATATTAAAACTATCAATAAAAGTAATAGTTTAACTTGGTAAATTTCTCTTAATTTTATGGTACAAATAATTAAATTAATAAAAAAAAATAAATTATGGCTAAAACAATTATAGGTTTAGATAAAAAAGAATCAGAAAAATTGGTGGAAAATTTAAATAAATTATTAGCTAATTTTCAGTTGTATTATCAGAGTTTAAGAGGACTACATTGGAATATTAAAGGGAAAAATTTTTTTGAACTTCATGTTAAGTTTGAAGAATTGTATACCGATTCTCAAATGAAAATTGATTTGGTTGCAGAAAGAATTTTAACCTTACAAGGAGTGCCTTTACACACGTTTGATGATTACATTAAAGCAGGTAAAGTTCCGGTAGGAAAAGATATTAGTAAAGATGAAGAGGCAGTTGAACTAGTAATTGAATCTTTATCTGAATTGTTAAAAATAGAAAGAGATATTCTTGAAATATCTGACAAAGCAGATGATGAAGGAACCAACTCAATGATGAGCGATTTTATATCTGAACAAGAAAAAACAATTTGGATGTTAAATGCTTGGTTAGGCTAAATACTTCCATAAAATTCGAATACTTACAAAGGCAATCAAAATAGCGGTTGCCTTTTTTAGTTGTATTGCAGTAAAGAATTGATTACTAATTTTACTTCCTATTTGTCCGCCAACAAACACTGTAATTAATAGTACAGAAGTAAGTCCCCAATTTATTTCAAAATCCGGATTGGTATATTGTCCTATCAAACCTGAGAAAGAATTCACCAAAATAAAAAAGCTTGCGGTTGCAGCAATTTTTTTAGGAATATCCCAATTAGTTAAATGTAAAAGAGGAGCAAGAAAAATTCCGCCACCAATACCCACCATACCAGATATAAAACCAATAAATCCACCATAACTGGCATTTTTAGTTAAGCTTAATTGAGTGTCATTATCAGGATTAGAAACAACTTTTTTTGATAACCACATGGTAATGGAGGCAAACAAAAGAGTAAATCCTAATAAAATAAAAAAGAAGGTTTGATCAATACGTAAGTATCCGCCAATAAAAGCCATAGGTACACTAAAAGCAACTAACGGAATTACTTTTTTCCAATTATAAAAATGATTTTTATAATACATAAATACATTTCCGGTAACTACTACAATATTGCATAAAAGTGCTGTAGATCTAATTTGAGTAAAACTAATTCCGGTAAGAGCTAAGACAGCTAAATAACTTGAGCCTCCTCCAAAACCAACTGAAGAATACAAAATAGCAATGGTAAAGAATAGCAATATAATTTGCCAGTTTTGAGAGATGGTTTCTAAAATCATTTAGCAAAAATAGGTTATTAAATGGTTATTTAAACGTTCATGTAGAATTCTAATATTTTGTTTTTATTTCATTGAAAATCAATAAGTAATTTTTTTATTTAGGTTTAAACATTGTTATTTATAACAATTCTAATTATTAATTATTTAGTAAAGTTTTTAACATTTAGTTTATAAGAATTTAAGATTAAGCATACTTAAACTTTAAGATTGAGTTGTTTTTTTGACCTGAATTTTAAACTTAAACTAATAACTAACAATGAAAACTAAAATTAAATTATTAATAGCTTTATGTATGCTATCTTTTTCTTTTACAACATTTATCAGTTGTGAAGATGGTGTAGACGGAATAGATGGTAAAGATGGAGTAGATGGTATTAATGGGCAAGACGGAGAAGATGGAGAAGATTTGGTAAACCAACCTACTATTTTTGAAAACAAGTCATCTCTTGAGCCTTTAGTAGCAATTCATCCTCAATTCAACTATGTAAAAGCTTATTCATTAATCAGTTCTACCGATGTTTTATCTAATGACTTTGTTTTATTAGGTGCACAAGACGGAGCAGGATTATTAAAAGATCCAAATAGCAACGGATACCTTTATATATCTAATGCTGAAGATGACCATGCAGTGTCTCGTATTTATTTTGATGAGTATATGAATCCTGTAAAGGGAGATTGGTTACTAAACTCTAATGTGGCCGATTTTGCACGTCAATGTTCAGGAACTATGTGGGAAGCTGATATCCACGGAGGTACTTCAGATCTTTTCTTATCTGCTTCAGAAAGTATTGCTTATGATGTAAAAGGAATTGATCCGTATATAGCTACACCAACACCAACTGCCGATTTTGGTTTGGATGCTTTAGGCGAGTTTTCTTGGGAAAACGCAGTACCATTACCAAAAGACGCATATTCAGGAAAAACAGTTATCATTGGAGGAGATGACGATTCAAGTGGTTCAGAAGGACAAGTAGTGTTGTATTATTCAGAAAATGCAGATGATGATTTGCAGAACGGAAAAATCTATGTGTTAAGATTAAAACAAATTTCTGATGGAGCAGGAGGCGCGCAAGATGTTACTCCTGGAGTAATTTACAATGAAGGAAGTTTAGACTTCCAAAAAACATACGATGTAGAATTTGTTGAAATTACAAACGGTAAAGACCTTACTAAAAACGAAATGGAAGATGCATGTGTAGCAGTTCAAGCTTCTGCATTTATGAGAGTTGAAGATGTTGATTACCAAAAAGGTTCAGATGCTAATGCTAGAAATGTATATTTTGCAGTAACAGGTCGTGGTCCTGGACAAGGAACTTATAATGATTGGGGAACAGTTTATAAATTAGAGTTAGATGCATCTTCACCATTAACAGGTAAATTAACGCAGGTAATGAGCGGAAATACAAACACTAATAATATGGATGGGAATGTGAATTTATTACAAAGTCCTGATAATATTTGTGTTACAGAAAACTTTATCTATACTCAAGAAGATCCAAATTCATTTAGCAGAGGTCACTCAGCTTACATTTATCAATCAGATCTTAACGGAAATAATACAAGAGTTGTATTAGAATTGGTAGTTAGACAAGATTTAGCTCCAGGAGGAAGTACTGGTGTTAGTGGTGAGTTTGGAGCGTTAACAGATGTTTCAGATAAGTTAGGAGAGCCTAATACATTCATGTTAAACTTACAGCCACATTACTGGAAAAGTGATGATTTTGTGCAAGGTACTGCTTTCCCTCATAACCAAGGCGGACAAGTTGTGTTGTTACAAGGATTACCTAGATAATCCTTATTTAAAATGTTTTATGAGCCTCCATTTTACTGGAGGCTTTTTTCTATTTAAATGCATTACCTATGATAATAAAGAGTACACATATTTATTTGGTCTTATTTTTAGCCATATTCCTCAATTCTTGTAAAAAAAATCAAGATAAAAAAGAGGTAACTCCAGTTGTAAATTTTGAAATTGTTCAAAACTTTTATCTGGAACATATAAATGAATCATTAGTGTATATTGATTCTTTAGCAATGTTTCCTTCGGAAAGTACAGAAGCAAAAACACTGTTTACGAAGTTAAGAAATGCCTTTAAAAAAGCTGAACCTTATGCTTCTTATTTGAACCCTGAAGTAGGACATAGAGCCAATGGACCAGCATTACCGGTTTTAACAGATGATACACAACGTGTTTTACATCCTATAGGGCTACAAAAAATAGAAGAGAGTATTTATGAAGGTGATGTTTCAAACAGCGTTTATCAAGAAGAAATAAGATTAACCAAAGGTCTTTTATCGGTTTTAAAAAAGAATATTGAAAACAGAAAACTAACTCCTCAACGTTTTTTTGTTGCTACTCATCAACAGCTATTCCGAATTATAAGTTTAGGTATTTCCGGATTTGATACTCCTGTAAGTCAACTGGGAATAAAAGAAAGTGCCATATCTCTTGAAAGTTTGCAATTTGTATACGAAAACAGCATTCAATCTACTATAAAATCTAAAGATGAAAAGTTAGATACTGAATTCAGAGATAATATTTCAAAAGCAGTAAATTTTATTAAACAAAACGATGATTTTAACACTTTTGACAGATATACATTTATTCGAGATTATATGAATCCGATTACTAAAAATTGGGTTGCAATAAGAAAAGAAAGTGATATTTGGGAACCTATACAAACAACCCCGTTTAACTTTGATGCACCTACTTTTTTTGAAGAGAATTCCTTTAATGTCAATTTTTTTACTCAACCTAACAATAGAAATCCTTCAGAAAAACAAATAGAACTTGGTAAAAAACTATTTTTTGATCCTCAACTATCTTCAGGAGGAAAAATGGCGTGTGCAACCTGTCATATTCCAGAAAAAGGATATGCGGATGGTTTAACGGTAAGTTTAGATAATTCAGGAAAAGGTTTGCAAAGAAATACACCTACGTTAATTAATACTGCTTTACAACAAAGCTTTTTTTGGGATGGAAGATCAGCTACCTTGTTAGATCAGATATCTTCTGTTTTCTTAAATCCGCAAGAATTTGATACCAATGTACACCAGTTTTCCAATGAAATATTAAAAGATACCACCTATTATAAGTTGTTTCAAGATGCTTTTGGGTGCGTTTCTACTAAAAACACAGATGTAATCAAAGCAATTTCATCATATGTATCCACATTAAACGGGTTTAATTCTAAATTCGATAAAAATATAAGAGGCGAAGAAGCAACTTTTACTGAAGAAGAAAAATTAGGACTCAATTTATTTATGGGTAAGGCCTTGTGTGCTACTTGCCATTTTATGCCATTAACTAACGGAACCGTTCCGCCATTTTTTAAGGAAACAGAAAAAGAAGTAATTGGTGTACCTGAAACATCAGCAAATAAACAGTTAGATGATGATTTAGGTTTTTACTGGAAATATAAATCTGAATTACACTACGGTATGTTTAAAACCCCAACAGTTCGTAATGCTGAGTTAACATCACCCTATATGCACAATGGTGTTTATAAAACTTTAGAGGAAGTCATAGACTTTTACAATAAAGGGGGAGGTGCTGGTTTAGGTTTTGATTTGCCACATCAAACACTTCCGTTTGATAATTTAGAGCTGACAGAAAAAGAGCAAAAAGCTCTCATTGCTTACATAAAAACACTGAATGATGTACCTGTAGAAACCTATTAAACAGAAAATTAAAATATGGGTATTATAGTCAATAAAGAGATGATTTTTCTTAAGGATTTGTTAAATACCCATTGTTTTAATTCTCAATTTGTATTTTGGGCATGCATAATCTGATTTTTATTTACAGAGAAAATCAAAAACCAAACTACGAGATGAACAACGATAAATTTATCTGGAAAAAAGAGTACACGCTGGTGTTACTGGCAAATGTAATCTACATCATTGTATTCTATTTCATCACTCAAACCTTTTCAAACTAATTGAGCATGCAAAGTTTAGACTGGATTGTACTTTCCTTAACCTTATTGTTTATTGTTGCTTACGGAGCTTGGAAAACCAGAGGAAGTAAAAATGTTGAAGATTATATTAAAGGCGGAAATGAAACCAAATGGTGGACCATTGGTTTATCTGTAATGGCAACGCAAGCAAGTGCAATTACTTTTTTATCAACTCCAGGACAAGCTTTTCATAGCGGAATGGGGTTCGTACAGTTTTATTTCGGATTGCCTATTGCTATGGTAATTATTTGTTTGGTGTTTATTCCTATTTATCATAAGCTCAATGTTTATACCGCTTATGAATATTTAGAAAGCAGATTTGATGTCAAAACCAGAACGTTAACTGCTATTTTATTTTTAATTCAAAGAGGATTAGCGGCTGGAATCACCATTTTTGCTCCTGCTATTATCTTATCGGCAGTGTTAGGTTGGGATTTGGTTACTTTAAATATAATCATCGGAGTTTTAGTGATAATTTATACGGTTTCCGGAGGTACTAAAGCGGTAAGTGTAACTCAAAAACAGCAAATGGCTGTGATTTTTGGAGGTATGTTTATTGCTTTTTATTTAATTCTTCAATACTTACCTGACGGAATTACGTTTACCAAAGCGCTAGAAATTGCAGGAGCTTCTAATAAAATGAAAGTATTAGATTTTTCTTGGGATTTGAATAACCGTTATACTGTGTGGACAGGTTTTTTAGGAGGAACTTTTTTAATGCTTTCGTATTTTGGAACAGATCAAAGTCAGGTGCAACGTTATTTATCAGGAAAATCGGTAAGAGAAAGTCAATTAGGATTGATCTTTAACGGATTGCTAAAAGTACCAATGCAGTTTTTTATTTTGTTGGTTGGAGTGATGGTTTTTGTGTTTTATCAATTTAATGCATCACCATTGAACTTTAATCCGAAAGCCAATAAAGTAGTTCAGAATTCTGAGTTTTATGCAGATTATCAATCGCTTGAAAAGCAACATCAGCAAATAGAAGAAAAAAGAAAAGAGTTAATTTTTAATGGAATTACTGATGAATCAGCAGTTAAATTGCAAGAGTTAAATGAGCAAGATTTAACATTGAAAGATGAAGCTAAAACTCTGATTACAAAAGCGAATGAAGAAGTTGAAACCAATGATAAAGACTATGTTTTTATCCATTTTATACTAAACAATCTACCAAAAGGCTTAATTGGTTTGTTGCTGGCGGTAATTTTATCTGCAGCGATGTCATCAACCGCTTCTGAGTTGAATGCGTTAGGTTCTACAACCGCAGTAGATTTATACAAAAGAAACATGGCAACCGATAGGTCAGAAAGTCATTATGTAAAAGCATCTAAATGGTTTACGTTAGGTTGGGGAATTTTGGCAATTTTAGTAGCGTGTGTGGCTAATTTGTTTGATAATTTAATTCAACTAGTAAATATTATTGGTTCTATTTTCTACGGAAATGTACTTGGCATTTTCTTATTGGCATTCTTCTTCAAATACGTTAAATCAAATGCTGTTTTTATTGCTGCAATTATTACGCAATTGGTAATAATAATTGTTTGGTATATTGATTGGCTACCGTATTTATGGCTAAATGCATTGGGTTGTGGTTTAATAATGCTATTGGCATTTATCTTACAATCAATTAAAAATGAAAATTCTATCATAGAATAGTCGTCTAAACTTAAAATTCATATTTAAATTTTAACAGGTAGTTTTTTAATCCAAATTTTCATTAATTTTATTTTACCCAATATAGTGTTGGGTTTAATAATATTTTTTGAAGAATGAAACAGATTGAGATTACTTTTCCTAACACTTTTAATAGCGAAAATCATTGGTATCCAAAAGCATTAAATGCAACTATTCATCCAATGGTTAATTTCTTTTTAAACTTAGATAAAGAAAGAATCATTTCAAGATATTGCCACTTGCATCCTAAAGTAAACAGAGAGAAATTAGAAGAAATTCTTTCCTATCAATGCAAACATTTCTTATGGAGTGGAGCTGATTTAATTAATTCAACATCTGCAGACGGAAATAAAGAAATGGTTATTATTGAGAATAATTCTTGTCCGTCCGGACAAAAATCAATGCCTTTGTTAGATGATAATAAAGAAGATGGCGCATATCGTTTGTTGGTTGAAAGAACTTTTAAGCCATTTGTACAAAAAAGTAAGAGCCAGGTTAAAGATGGTGTTTTAGCAGTTTTTTATGATAAGAATTATATGGAAACCTCTGGGTATGCAGCTGTTATTGCAGATGTTTTTAAAGAAAAGGTGTTTTTAGTTCCGTATTTTTCAAATCAAGAAAACGACCACATAAAAATAGAAGACGATGTTTTTCATATTCAGCAAGAAGAAGAATGGCTGCCTGTTAGAGCAATTTTTAGGTACGTAACTCAAAAACCTTGGAATCGTTTTCCTATTCGAAGTAAAACCAAAATTTTAAATCCTATTATTACTTGTTTAGCTGGTGGAAGAAATAAAATGGTTGCCGCTAAAGCATACGATATATATAATGCAGAATTAGAAGAGTTTGGTATGAGAATTAATATACCAGATACTATTTGGGATGTGAGTAAGAATGAAATTCCGCTTTGGGTGCAGCGTTTAGGAGGGCAAGCAGTAATTAAAATTCCGTATAGCAATGCAGGTCAAGGTGTATACACCATTGTAAACCAACAAGAATTGGATGATTTTATGGAGTTAGAGATAGAGTATGAGCGTTTTATAGTACAAAGTTTGATTGGGAATTATAATTGGAGTTCTATAAGTAAAAAAGGAAAATTTTATCATGTAGGTACTATGCCGAATCAAAAAGGTGAAACTTTTGTTGCCGATTTTAGGATGATGGTCAGCAGTACAAAAGAAGGTATCAAACCTTTGTGTATGTATTCAAGAAGAGCACTGTTACCACTTACGGATGATTTAGAAAACAGCAAAGATTCTTGGGACATGCTAGGTACAAATTTATCAATTAAATTAGGAGACAATCAATGGACGTCAGACACCAATAGATTGATGATTATGGATAGAAGAGATTATAATAAATTAGGTTTAGGTATTGATGATTTGATAGAAACGTTTATTCAAACGGTGTTATCCACCATTGCTATTGATAAAATGTGCAATAACTTAATAGGTTCTAAGAATAAATTCAAGAAAAAATTATTCTCATCCTTAAATAATGATGCCACTTTGTTAAATGAATTGTACTAGTATGGTAAAGAGAATTAATGAATTAGCCATTGAAAATATCCCCAATAACACTATAAAAAATTATTGGTTAAATCTTACAACAAATGAAATAGGAGAGCCTATTAGTATTCCGGTAATGGTTGCTAAAGGAAAAGTGGACGGACCCGTTTTAGGGCTAACCGCAGCAGTTCATGGAAATGAACTCAACGGAATATCAGTAATTCAGCGTCTTTTTAAAGAATTGGATACAGAAACAATGAAAGGAACTATCATTGGTGTGCCTATTGCCAATATTCCTTCTTTTATTCAAAATTCCAGAGTTTTTACTGATGGAATTGATATCAATAGAATTATGCCCGGAAATCCGAATGGAAACGCCAGTGATGTGTATGCAAACCGATTTTTACAAAAAGTTATTAAAAAACTAGATTTTCTGTTGGATTTGCATACGGCAAGTTTTGGCAGGGTGAATTCTTTTTATATCAGAAGTGATATGAATAAGCCAATAACTAACAAGTTTGCTTTATTACAGGATGCGGAAATTATTGTGCATACACCACCTTCAGACGGAACTTTACGTGGTGCTGCTGAAGAGTTTGGTATTCCTGCCATTACCATTGAAGTAGGGAATCCGCATAGTTTTCAAAAGAAATTGATTAAAAGCGGAATAGCGGGAGTACATAACGTACTTTCAGATTTAGGGATCATTCCTGATGAAATTCAAAAATCTAAGAATAACACTGTAGTTTGCAAAAAATCGTATTGGTTATATACAGATGAAGGCGGTTTACTAACAGTGCATGTAGATTTACGAGAAAAGGTTAAAAAAGGAGATCATATTGCTACGTTGCGTGATGTTTTTGGAGCTGTCATTCAGAAATATTATGCGCCAGAAGAGGGAATTATTGTGGGTAAAAGTGTGAATCCTGTTAACCAATCAGGCGGAAGAATAGTACACTTAGGTATTGTTGAACAAGCTTAAAAAACTACGCTAAAACTCAAATTTGGAGTAATACCTAAAGAGTAATTTTCAACTGTAGAAATCATATCATCTTCAGCTGTAAAATAGGCATTTAATACATTTTTATTATCTAAAACATTCCAAAGTGATAATCCTACTTTACCTTGATGTTTCCCTAAGTTAAATTGATAAGTAGAAGAAAAATCTAGTCGTAAATAATCGTCCAATCTACTACTATTTGGCTCTTGATAGGTAATCACATCACCGTCAACACTATCAGGTTTTGTATAAGGTTTACCCGAGCGCCAATTTAAACCCAAAGCAGTTTTTAAACCTTTCCATTGGTAGGTACCAGCAAAACTTATCCTATGCGTAATGTCAAAATTATTGGGAAATTTATTACCAGAATTTAAGTTGTTAAATGTGTAATTATTTTCACTAAATGAATAACTTAACCAAGTGCTGAAATTATTAAAACGTTTATTGATAAGCATGTCTATACCATAAATCTCATAATTACCTATATCGTTTACAAATTGATATTGGTTTTGAAATCCTTGACTTCGAGTGGTAATTCCATCAACTTTTTTAGCATAGGTTTCAAGGCTCATGAGTAGTTTATTCTTATGATATCTAAACCCTATACTAGCTTGTTTACTTTGTTGAATAGGTATGGTAGTATTGTTAGCTAATACCCAACGACGTTTTTCAATACCTAAGAAATCATTCTGTAAATCAATAATTTGAGAAGAACTTTGACTTTTTAATTCTGCTGATACATCTACTCTAAAATGGTTGAACACCAACTGACTAATATGTAAACGAGGTTCTAACAAATGCTTATCAAATTTCCTGAAATAATTGTGTCGTAGCCCTAGTTTAATCAAGGTGTTTTTGTTCTCCGATTCATATGTTCCTTCACTATAAGCCGCTATGGTGTGCAAAACATATTTAATATAACTTTGAAAGACAGGATTGTTCACATCTTCAAAATTGCTAATACCCACTTCAGAAAAATTGATACCAGAATTTAACGAGAAGGTAGGAGAGAAGTTATAATTAGCATCCAACTTAAAACCTCCTTCAATTACTTTATTTTCTTGAATCAACCGTTGATTGTTTAAAATATCGTAGTTGGTAGCATCCAAATCGTATTTAGTAAAATATGCCTGTGCTGAGGTAGTAAAATCTTCGTTCCATGTACGATTGTAAGTAATACCTAAAGCCAAATTTTGCTGTTTTAATTGACTTTCAGAAGCTTCTGTTTCTGAATTTACGGTAGATTCTTCTTCGTAATTAAGTTTGTTATAAACGTTCAAAAAATTAATGCGGATATTGTCTTTTTCAGTTAAATCGTATAAAAACTTGAGAGAAGTATCGTAAAAATAAAAGCTTTCGTTTTTTGAAATTGACGCATCATTTGCGTTGGTAAGATCTGAATCTTGAAAAATACGTTTGAAATATTGATCGTACGTTGGAGTGTTAATAGCATCTGTAATAGATCTTCTGGCAGCGATTTGAATGGCTGTTTTTTCATTAAAAGGAATAATGGCATATCCATCTATATTAATTAAATTTACGCCCAAACCGTATTCTTCTTCATTAATTTCATCATCCATTTTCATATCCACAATTCCGGAAATACTTTCTCCGTACTTAGCACTAGATCCGTTTTTAATAATGGAAACTTCTTTGGTTAATCGAGGATTGAAAGCTGAGATCAATCCGAAGAAATGACCCGATTGATACATTCTTATTCCGTCATACAAAATCAAATTTTGGTCATGAGTACCACCTCTTACATTAATATTTGAAACAGTTTCATCTACACTTACAATTCCAGGTAATGCTTGAATACTATGTAATACATCAGGTTCGGTTAACCCTGGTAAAATACCGAATTGCTCAGGTTTTAAGGTAATGCTTCCATTGTTGTTTTTATGAATACCGGAGGTTAAGTAATTATTTACGACCACCTCTTCAAGTTGATGAAATTTGAATTTTTCAACAGTTGGTTTTTTAGTAATAGTAATATAAGTATCATCTAAATTATTGAATTGGAGTTCTGTTTGTATTTCTATAGCATCCAGTATTTCGTTTAACGATAAATCATCTAAAATTAAATTTACAGTAACGTTTTTTATGGTGTTATCAGCATATGAAAAACTGACATTGTATTTCTTTTCAATAACAGGCAATAGTTGTTTTATTGGTTGTTTTTCTTGTGCTTTTAGAATAAAACTACCAATTAAAAATAAGAAGTAAGAGAGCGTAATTTTAAGCGATTTACTCACGCGTTAGAGTTATGTTTTTATTTTTTTGTGTATGTTTTAAATTCAAAGGTTGTGCTATAGATTGAATAGCAATAGTAATGTCATCATGTGTAAATTTTCCGGTAAACAACTGCTCCGTATCAATGTTTTTAACATTGACAGTAATATTATATTGTCTTTCAAATTCAGCAAGCACTTCTTTTAAAGGAATACTTTTAAATTCACTAGTGTTTACTAACCAAGATGGTTTATTATTTTGTGTTACGTTCTGTGAAATTTTGTTGTTAAGTACTTGAAAAGAATCACCCGGTAACAATTTTAATTTTTCATTTTTATAACTCACTTGTACCGCTCCTTCATAACAGGTTACTTCAAAAAAACGTGCACGTTGTTTTACATTGAATTGTGTGCCTAAAACCGTAACGGTACCTTCGGTAGTGTGTACATTAAAAGTGCTTCCTTTTTGTACTTTAAAAAAAGCTTCTCCTGTAAGCTTAATATTTCTATTGGTATCCCAATTACGCTTTCTAAAAGAAAGTGAAGAATGTGCATTTAAATTCACAACAGATTTATCGGGTAAAGAAATCTCAGTTTTTTCAGCAAATTGAGTAGTGAAATGTGTTTTTTTACTGATATTGTATAGATAAAAACCTAAACTAACCACAAAAACAGCCGCTATTTTCATAAAAGTATTTAGCCAATTGTTTGTTGGAGCTTTTTTAGTGTTTATCTTTTCTAAAACAGTTTTTAATGCTTTTTCTGAGTCATATTCAGGAGCTTTAAAACCCTTACTGTAGTTAGCAATTTTGGTTAATGCTGTATAATCTTCCAATGCTTCAAAAGCTTTTAGCTCTTCGGCATTTAAGTCATTATCTAACCATTTTTTTATTAAATCTTCTCTGTTCATCTCTCAATATTCATTTATAGAACAGTTAAGTGTAGAAAACTCCTACCTGTTCTTCTAATTTTTTTTATAATTCTTCTATTTGAGCTTTTAATTTTTTTAAAGCACTGTAAATTCTTTTTTCCACAGCCTTTGTACTGATGTCTAATATTTCTGAAATTTCTTTAAAACGCTTTCCTTCTGTTCTGTTCATTAAAAAAGCAATGCGTTCTGCTTCTGTTAAGTTGGCAATTGCATTTTCTAACTTTTGTAAATACTCTTTTTCTTGCATCAAAAATTCTGGCGACTCATTAGTATGTTCTTTAGGCTGATTTTTTTGATGCTTTAAAACTACTTTTTGATGCGCAACTTCATTCAACATTAAATTGTTAGCGGTGGTATATAAAAAACTTTTAGCTTTATCGGGTGTTACTTTTTTACAGTTTTCCCAAAGTTTTATAAAGGCTTCTTGAACTTTGTCTTGCGGATTCAAAAGTTCTCCATACTTATAATATAAGTAGTTGTGTAAGTTTTTGGAGTGCTTTTTAAAAAACGCTTCAAATAACGATTGCTGACAAATATTTGTAAAAATATTTTTACTCATTTA
Source organism: Tenacibaculum sp. IB213877 (assembly GCF_034043975.1). Classification (NCBI taxonomy): domain Bacteria; kingdom Pseudomonadati; phylum Bacteroidota; class Flavobacteriia; order Flavobacteriales; family Flavobacteriaceae; genus Tenacibaculum; species Tenacibaculum sp. IB213877. Next base: position 37,501 of record NZ_JAXCHH010000012.1, read on the forward strand.
GGGGATTTTATTTTGTACGCTACAAATGTGAAATAAAATTTTTTCATTGTCAAGGTAGGAATTTTTTAGCTTAACTTGTTTTATTAGTGTAAAAGCAAAAAAACAGCTTAGAAAACTAATTAATCAAATAAAAATAAACATTATGAAAAGTTTTAAAAAATTCCTTTTCTTAAAAGTATTAGCACTTTTTGTTCTGGTTTCTTGCCAGAAAGAGGTAGTAAATATTGTAAACCCTACAGAGGAGGCTATTATTAAACAAAATTCAACTACGGCAACATTAATGAGTAGAACCGCCACAAATGATGGTTCAGAGGATAATATTATTGATTATGCCAATTGTTTAGAAGTAGCATTGCCCGTAACTGTAACTGCAAATGGGATTACGATTACTATAGAAAGTGTTGAGGATTACAGTGTGTTAGAAGATATTTTAGATGAGTTTACAAACGATGATGATGATGTGGTAATAACCTATCCAATTACGGTTGTGTTAGCGGATTATACTGAAATTGTTTTGAACAATCAAGATGAGTTAGAAGCTGCCATTGAAGGTTGTTTGGGTGAAAATGAAGAGGATGATGATATTGAATGTATCGACTTTAAATACCCAATTTCATTTTCAATTTACAATGCAGAATTTCAAGTGGTTGAAACCAAGACAATCAATAACGATGAAGAATTATACCATTTTATAGAATCTTTGGATGGTCCAATTTTAGCGAGTTTGAACTTTCCTGTTTCATTAGTTACTGCTACTGGAGAAATTATAGTTGTGAGTAATAATCAAGAATTGGATGAAGCTTTAACCAATGCTATTGATGCATGTGATGAAGATGATGATTATGATTATAATGATGACGATTCAGATTGTACTGAAAGTTATGTAGATGAATTATTAATGACATGCCATTGGGTAGCGGTATCTTACAACGGAGACGATCAATTAGCAGGCTACGATGTGTACTTTAAAGAAAATCAAAGGTTAGTAGTTGCTGGTAACGGAGGTGAGTTTGAAGGAGTATGGTCTACTACTCAAAATTCTAATGGAGTATCTGTAGAAATATCACAATTAGGTGGTGGAACTCATCAAGACTTCAACGGTGTTTGGTCGGTAAGTAATTGTAGTGAATACGGACGCTTTGTATTTGTAAAAGATAATGTAGAAATGGTTATGGAGAAAGAATGTGATCAAACTTCTGCATGTACTGAAGAAGAAGTAAAAAATTACTTAGATACTTGTGTATGGAAAGTGGTAGACTTTAATGGGAGTAATGATTTAATGGAGTATGATTTAGCATTTAATTTAGATGGAGGTTTAGCATTAACTGCTAACTCACAAGCAGTTGAGGCTAATTGGAGCACATCTTTATCAGCTAGTAATGAGGTAGAAGTAGAGTTTGCTAATGTTGCAGCTGCTAACATTCAGGCAATTAACGGAGTTTGGAAAGTATATGAGTGTAGAGAAGACAGATTAAAGTTTAAGAATGATGCTGGAGCTTATTTTGTAGTTGAGCGTTTAAATTGTTACACGCAAGATGAGTTGTTAAATGCAGCTTCTGAGTGCCAATGGAAATTACACAGCTTAATAGTTGATGGAGTTGATTTTACTGATAACAACCCACTAACATTTAACTTTTATCAAAACCAGTTTGCATTAGCAACAAACGGTGATAGCTATTTTTATGGTGGTTTAGAAGGAGATGTTGATGCTAACGGAAGGTTGGTAGTTTTACTTAGCCTTACAGGTAACTCAGATGTAAGTGATTATTATACCGTAGAAAGTATTACAGATGATGCCATTATTTTTAAAAGCTTAAATAAAGAGTTAAAGTTAGTTAGGAATTGTGATGCTACTACAGATGGAGATGTGGCTCAAATTAAAGAATGGATGACTAGTGGTAATTGGTCAATAACATACGCGGTTGAAGACAGTGTGGATATTACAGGAGATTTTGACAACATTGACTTTAACTTTGAAAATAATACAAATTTAGTTGCTGTCAATAATAATGATGATGTTACTTCAACTTTACATTGGGAGGCTGTAAGAGATCAAAGTGGTAATTTACGTTTTGTTATAGATTATTTAGGGACTTTCCCTTATTGGCAAATGGATGACGATTGGTTTATTACCTCAGTAACCAGTACCAGAATAGAATTACATCATATAAACGATGCAAATAACACCGAGTTTGTGTTGATTTTTGAAAAGCAATAAAGAAACACGTAATGCCTAATTTTTAACTTTTGGGATCTATAAGAGAGGGAGCGTGTGGTTTTAAATCCGATGAGTTTTTAACTCATCGGATTTTTTTGTATATGAGTTTTGCTATCGTCTAACTAAAAGTAGTTACATTCTAGGTTTTATTTTTTTGATTAAAAATAAAAGACAATTAGAGCGTAATCAAATTGATTTTTGGTTGTTGTTAGCCATTGCCTTTTTTTTAAAGAATTCGGATTGAGCTAAAATAAGTCCAAGCAATAAATAGAAATTGTAATGGAATTCTAAACCATAGATAAGAAAGGCCACTTCCATCAAACGTTCCTTTTTGATAATCGACATTATGAATTGAAGCATAAATATTTGCTGATAACACTAATACAAGAAAAGCAATCAAAGTCCATCCACTAATTACTTTTAATTTAGAAATCTGCAATCCAAATGCTAAAAGAATTTCAAAAAGACCTGTCAGATAAACAAGATTTGTTTTGTGTGGAATAAATTTTGGTATCATCATTGACATTCCTTTGGTAAATGTGAAATGTCCAATTGCCGTAAAACATAACATTACAGACATTGCAATTCTTGCTGATAATGTGAAGTTATATTCCTTATTGATAATTTTTACATAGAAAACGATAATCAAAAAACTTGATAAAAGTACTATTAATGGTTTCATATTATTATCCTTTAATTCATTTACAAAGTTCACAAATGATTTTATAGTTGACAATGAACCCAAGTTAAGTAATTCTTTTACGTATCCTACTCAAGGCTTGAGGTGTTACACCAATATAAGAGGCAATGTATTTTAACGGAATTTGCTTCAGTAATCTTGGACGTTCCAAGAACAAGTCCAAATAACGCTGTTCTGCTGTTTTGCTTAATAAGGAAATTTCCCTTTTTGATTTTATTAAAAACATTTTCTCTGCCATTTTTCTTCCAATTAAATTTCCGTTTTCGGTTTCTTTATAAACCTCTTGAAGGTCTTTGAAAGATATTCGCCACAAAGTTGAGTTTGTTAGTGTTTCTATTTGATAATGAGAAGGGGTTTGTGTGATAAATGAATCATAAGCAGTTACAAATTCATTTTTAAATAGAAATCCAAAGGTTAAATCACTTTCTTCTTGTGGTATATATAGTCTCACTATTCCTTCAGATATAAAAGATAAGTAGTTCTCAATCACTCCAATTTTTATTAGTGTTGAGTTCTTCTTCAATTTTTCTTTATGCAATTTTGAAGAAAAAAGGCTCCAATCAGAATCACTCATTGGATAAATATTGTTAATGAAGTTTTTAATTTCTTCCATTCTGTAAATTCTTCATTTGTGGTTAATGAGTTAAGGTTTCCATTATTTCAATGATAGATATCTGCTGATAGCGAAGTTCAACAAAAATAGTTAAGAATCAAATTAAATTTTTACCAACAAAAAACTCGGGAAATTTCCCGAGTTTTTATATGGTTATATGTGCGTTATATTATGCACCCCATTCTTTTAAAGACTCTTTATTCATCTTCACGTAATCTGCATTTCCTGCTTTTTCTGCATGTTTTAATGATTCTTTAGCAGCTTTAATAGCTCCTTTTTTGTCACCAGCTTTAGCATGAATTAAAGATTGCTTGCGTAAATACCAAAAACGAGGACTGTCTTTAGTCATTTCAACTGCTTTACCAATCCATTCTTTAGCTTGGTTAATATCTTTACCTTCATCAAAATAGTAAGTTGCAGCAGCGTAGTAATCTCCGGCACCTGGTCCTGCCATTACTTTACTAATACTTTCTGATACTTCTTTGTCGGTAGGAACTTCAAATTTTACACCTACATACGTGTTTTCCCAAATCATTCCTAATACCGCAGAATTATTGGTTAAATCATCAAATGTCACAGTAAAGGTCTCTACTTTCATTGGCATAGATTCTGCTTTAGCGGTAGTTTTCAAAGCAACTTTAGCATCATTCCATTCTCTCGGATTCCCCCAGTTGTTAGCATCCGAATAAAAATATACTTCCCAAGAACCAGCAGAAGGTTTTGTATATACTGCATAGGTTCCCTTTTTTAGGGTTTTACCGCCAATTATTACATCATTACTAAATGAAATTTTTGTATTAGCATTGGCTCCAGTTCTCCATACCTTTCCAAACGGAACTAAATCGCCAAAAATAGTACGTCCTTTTGCACTTGGTCTAGAATATTCTACAGTAACATCAGTTAACCCTACTTTTTGTTCAACTTTTGAAAACGGACTAGATTGAGGGGCTTTGACTTGAGCAGAAACGTTGTTTATAAAAGTAACTACTAACAAGCTTAAAAATAATTTTTTCATAATTAATTATGTTTTGGTTGATCGATTATAAAATTACGATGAAAAACAATGATAAATGTTAACAAAAACTTAAAATAAGGCTTAGTATATTTGGGTACATGAAAAAATATATATCCGAATTCTTAGGTACGTTTGCTATGATTTTTTGTGGTACAGGAGCCATGACCATTAATGAAGTTACCGGAGGGGAAGTGACTCATGTTGGTATAGCAATTACGTGGGGTTTTATTGTTATGGCAATGATTTATGCGTTTGGCGAAACTTCTGGAGCGCATTTTAATCCTGCTGTAACGGTAGCTTTTGCCTATGCTAAAAAGTTTAATTGGAAAGAAGTACCAAAATACATAACTGTTCAGGTTTTAGGAGCTTTAACAGCTAGTGTATTATTATGGGTTTTATTCCCCTCCAGTGAATTTTACGGAGCTACCATTCCTTCTTTTGAAGCATGGAGAGCATTTGTTTTAGAGTTGTTACTTACTTTCTTTTTAATGTTAACAATTATAAATGTTTCCACGGGAAGTAAAGAAGTAGGGGTAATGGCAGGAATTGCTATTGGTGGTGTGGTATTGTTAGAAGCAATGTTTGCAGGACCTATGACCAAAGCATCTATGAATCCCGTTCGTTCATTGGCTCCAGCAATTGTTTCAGGGCATTTTGAACATTTATGGTTATACTTAACAGCTCCTTTTTTAGGGGCTTTACTAGCGGTAGTTTCTTGCCGATTTGTTAAAGGGAATGAGTGTTGTACAACAAATTGTTAAAAGACATGAAAACTTATAGTATTTTGGGTTGTGGATGGTTAGGGTTACCATTAGCAAAGCATTTATTAATTAAAGGAGCTAAAGTGAAAGGTTCAACTACTTCTGCTAATAAACTAGATGTTTTAAAGAAAGAAAATATTATTCCTTATTTGATAAACATAGAAAATATAGAAGAAGATATAAATGTTGATTTTTTTAAAGCTGATGTGCTGATTATAATGATTACTTCAAAAAACATAGAAGCTTTTGAGCAATTAATGCATCAAATTGAAAAATCAGATATCAAGAAGATTATTTTTATCAGTTCTACTTCTGTTTATGATGCTTGTAATTGTGAGGTTACAGAAAATTATCCAACTAATAATAATCCACTAGCTACGATAGAGAATCTTTTTAGAAAAAATAATTATTTTAAAACTACTATTCTTCGTTTTGCAGGATTAATAGGAGGAAAGCGTCATCCAGGGAATTGGTTTGAAAGTAAACCCATTCCTCAACCCGAGGGTTTTGTGAATATGATTCACAGAGATGATTGTATTGCTATTATTACTAAAATTATTGAGAAGAATATGTATGATGAAACTTTTAACGCTTGTGTAAATCATCATCCAACTAGAAGAGAGTTTTACACCAATGCTAAACAAGCCTTGTTTAAGTCTGTGCCTGTTTTTAAAAATGAAGAAACGCTAGTGTATAAAATTATTAATACTGATAAATTAATCAATACATTAAAATATCAATTTATTCATCAGGATTTGCTTGATTTTAGTACTATTTAGTAAGTACACGTAGAAGTTTAAATAAAGTTTTCTGAAAATTTATAACCTCTTCTTCAGTTAAAGAATCATCATCAAAAGAAGCTACAATTTTTTGAGGTATTTCTGCAGCTTTATTTTTCAATTGTTTGCCTTCATCGCTTAAAGAAATAACAACAGTACGTTCATCTTTTTCAGATCGTTTTCTGATAATTAAATTCTTTGAAGCTAATCTTTTTAAAAGTGGTGTTAAAGTATTTGATTCTAAGTATAGCTTTTCACCAATTTGTTTAACAGTTAATTTTTCAAATTGCCATAAAGTTAATAGTACTAAATATTGAGGATAGGTAACACCTAATTCTTCTAAGTAAGGCGTATACACCTTAGTAGTTAATCTAGAAGCAGCATAGAGAGGAAAACACAACTGATTTTCTAAATATAATTCAGGAATATGGTTTTTAGCCATTTAGATAATTTTTTTAATAAACTTTTCCATTTTTTCTGGCTTCGTTGTTGGTGCAAACCTTTTTAGCGGATTTCCATTTTTATCAATCACAAATTTGGTAAAATTCCATTTTATACTACTACCCAAAAAGTAACCACCAGACAATTTAGACTTTAAATATTTGTAAATTGGATGCGCATTTTTTCCGTTTACTTCAATTTTTTCAAACATTGGAAAACTAACACCATAGTTTACTTGACAAAACTCTTGGATTTCATCTGAATTCCCTTTTTCTTGTTTTCCAAACTGATTACAAGGAAATCCCAAAATTATCAATCCTTGGTCTTTGTATTTTTGATATAAACTTTCTAAACCTTCATATTGCGGAGTTAAGCCACATTTACTAGCGGTATTTACTATTATAATGGTTTTTCCTTTATAATCACCTAAACTAACAGGAGTTCCGTTTAGTTTATTTGCTTTAAAATTGTAAATATCTGTACTCATTTATTTGTTGTTGTATTTGTTAATTAAATAAGTTAATGTGCCTGTTGACCATAATGCCCAAAGGATTAATACAGGTTGGAAAAATAAACGAATGAATCTTTTTTGGTCTGTATCCAAGCCGAAAGCACTAATTCCGTTTGTGTATTGTGATATGTTTCCTGGAAAAATTAAAACAAAAAATATAGCTAATGCTAATCCTACTTTTACTTGATTTTTCCATATAGCAATCATAGCAAGACCAAATGCAATTTCTACAATTCCAGAAGAAACTACTATAAAATCCATAAAAGCTTCTGAGTTAGGAAGCCATCGTGGAACTTGTGCTTGAAACTCATTTCTTTGAAAAGTTAAATGACCAATGCCTGCAAAGGTCATAAATACACCTAATACAATTTTTGCTATTTTTTGTAGTATAGTTGTTTTCATATCGAGATAGATTTAATCGTGTGCGATGTAAAAATACAAAATCTTACTCTTATAATGAATAGATTTTTTAAATTATTGATATTTTTTCTTTCTATAGAAATTAAAAATTAACCCAAAAATAGCTAATACAGCTAAAGGAAATATAATATTAATAAGTTGCCAAGTACCTTTTTCAGCGTACGCCTTTTGCTTATCTAACATATGTAACTGCACGTTTTTATTGCGCAGACTAATGAGTCCGTTATCATCTAATAAATAATCAATAGCATTTAGTAAAAAATCTTTGTTTCCAAAGCGTTGTTGCGTCCATTTATCAATACCTAAATCGTACGGTTGTCCGCGTAAAATTTGGTTTTTACCAAAATCACCATCCGAAATAAGGATCATTTTATTAGCACCAGAAGTAGCTTTAAAATCAGAAAGCTCAAAAGGCTTTATACGATTAGCATAAGCTGAGGTAAATTCTCCTTCTAATAAAACTCCCAAAAGTTGATTTCCTGCGGAAAATTCTTCTTGAGTTGGTTCTTCTGCAATACTTGATAATTTTATGATTTTTGGAGTTCCTACTAATTTTGTCAATACAGAACTCACAATAAGCGGTGTTTTTTGAATATTGTTTTGAAGCGTATCTATTTGCGTAGCAAATCGTAAACGTACCGGTAACACATTTTTACTAATAGTATGGTTAGGATTTGAGCCTACCAATGGATGATAAAACCAATCTAAGTTTTGAAATTGAGGTTGGTTGCCCACATTACCGGTTGCTAACGGAATTTTAGCAGCGTATAAATCTTGTACTAATTGGTTGTTGATACGTACTCCGTAGCTAAAAAGAAGGTCGGTCAACCCTAAATCTCTTGGGTAGGCTAACATTTTCCCTTCGTTATATAAACTATCGGTGTCTGCTTGTACATTGTCAATCATCCACAAGGTTTTTCCTCCGTGAGTAATAAACTGATCTATGGTTAGCTTTTCTTCTGCTGTAAACTTTTGAGTAGGTTTTGCTATAATAGCTAGATCGTAAGTTGTTAAATCACTCACAGCTTTTTCTGGGTTTTTAGCCACCGAATCTAAAGTGAATTTAGCCAATCGGTATTTAGTACCAAGGTCACTTAACAAACTGTACAATTCAATATCACTTAATTCACCATTTCCTGTAAGAACCGCTATCTTCTTTTTATCAGTAGTTAAAACGGTATTAATGCTATTAGCAAATGAATATTCTAAACTAGCAATAGCGTTTTGTAATTGTGCTTCCTGACTTGCAGCCAGCGTATTGGGTAATAAAGAAACCAGTTGCGTTTTGTCTTGGTATTCAATTTCTGCCCACGGAAAAATAATTGCTTCCGATAGTTTTCCGTCTTCTTCAACGGTTAACTGACTTGGCATCATGCCTTTTTTTACCAATCGTTCTCGGATGTTATCCGGATTGATAAAACGGAAACGAATGTTGCTGTTTTCAGCTTGCAACTCTTCTAAAAACTGACGCGTTTCAATCTGTAATCTTTGAAATTCCGAAGGAAAATCACCTTCTAAATACACATTAATCAGCAGCATATCATCTAAATCATCAATCAAATTTTTAGAGATGGGTGATAAGGTGTATCGTTTATCTTGAGTTAGATCAAAACGTTTAAAAACTTTCTTAGATACAAAGTTTATCAGTAAAACAGCAACTAAAGCAAGTGCAATGTGTTGTAACTTCTTATTCATAGCTAATCTTGATTTTAGTGATGAACAAAAAGAAAAAGGTAATACTTACAAAGTAAATTACATCCCGACTATCAATTACGCCTCGGCTAATACTTTTAAAATGTTCATTAATACCCAATTGCTGTACAGTATAACTAGAACCGCCAAAAAATGAAGCAATAGCATCAAAACCATAAAACAGACAAAAAGTGATAAAAACACCTATAATAAAAGCTACAATTTGGTTGCTTGATAGTGTAGAAGTAAACAAACCAATAGCCGTATAGGTAGCAGCTAAAAATAGTAACCCTAAATACGAACCGAAGGTGCTACCAAAGTCTAAATTTCCTATGGGATTTCCTAATTGATATATAGTGTATACATACGTTATTGTTGGAATCAGAGCTATCAATACCAAAAGTAAGGATGCCAAAAATTTGCCCAATACGATTTGCCAGTTGGTTACAGGTTTGGTCTTTAAAATTTCAATGGTACCGGTATTAAATTCATCAGCAAAACTTTTCATGGTAATTGCCGGTATTAAAAATAAAAATAACCATGGAGCTAAATAAAAGAATGAGCTTAAATCGGCAAATCCTGCATTTAAAATATTGAAATTATCCTTGAAAACCCATAAAAAGAGTCCGTTAACCAATAAAAACACTCCAATGACCAAATAGGCTATGGGTGAGGCAAAAAATGCATTGAATTCTTTTTTGAGTATTGCTAACATAGTTAGTTTTATATCTTGATTTTTTGGTTATTAGTATTGATTTTAACAGTGTAAGAAATAATTCTTAATTTAAAATTTATAACTCATAACTTATAGTAGCGAAGCTACTTTATCCACACTCCACGCTTGTGGCTTATCGTTAAAAAATATTTTAGTTTCAGCCCAAATACCTTTAAACAAGTCAGAATTTCTATAATTTTCTAAATCTTCTTCAGCATCCCAGTAACTATAGGTAAAAAATATGTTTGGATTGGTTTTATCTCTATATAACTCTAATAAACGACATCCAGAAAAGTTTCGTATAAATTCTTTTTTAGTATCAAAATTGGCTAAAAAAGTATCAATTTTTTCAGGGTGAAAACTCATTTTTACTATACGTACAAACATAGTGGTTAGTTTAAAGTAGTGAATTCAGGGGTTGATTTATTAATAAACTCAACAGTAATAGTATCTCGGTAATCCAATCCTAATAAAGAACTGGCGCCGCCTACTGTTTTAAGATTACTTCTATAAATAGCAATTTCAAGTAAACCTGCAGTGTTAAATAATGCTAGCTTAGTACCGTCAAACTGACGAGTATCTTCTGCATCTATAGTTACAATTTCGTTGTATTTGTTTAATATTTTGGTAAATGTATATCCTCTTGCGGTAATAACAAAATCACGTCCTTTACCAATTTCATTAAATACTTTTTTGCTGATATTACTAATTACATTTCCATAGTTATCTATATAAATGACTCCACCTGAAATAATGTTTTGGGCTTGATTTACTTTTGGTTGAATTTCAACCATTTTTTTATAAGTGTCAATTTCTTTACCAATAACACCTAGGCTACCGCCGCGAGCAATGAAACAAGCAACTTTTACAAAAACATCTAAAACAGGAAAGCTACTTTCTATTCTATCATGAATATTAATTTCAACAATTTTAGATGGATTAATTTCTGAAGCTATCATAGATATTAACCCGTTATCAGGACAGATAAAATAATGGTCGTCTAATTCAAGCGCAATGTGTTTATTGTCTTTACTTAGTTCGGAATCTACCCCAATAATATGTATGGTTCCTTTAGGAAAACTTTTATAAGAATTTTTAATAATATAAGCAGTTTCGGTAATATTAAAAGGAGATACAAGGTGAGTGATATCAACAATTTTAGCATCAGGTAATTCAGTATAAATAGCTCCTTTTACAGCACCTGTAAAGTGGTCTTTTAATCCGAAATCGGTAGTTAACGTAATTATTGACATTAAGGATAACTGTTAATTAATTTGTGAAAAACTGAGCTAAAATTTCACACAAAACTAATCATTTCTATAAAATTTATCGCTAAATTTCAGAGGTAATATTTTAATAAACATTTTAAAAACACTTATCGTTTGAACGAAAGAATTATTGAATTAACAGAAATCAATCCAAATGATTTTTTTGGAGCTCAAAACAGTACAATTTCACTTTTAAAAACATATTTTCCTAAAATTAAAATTGTAGCTAGAGGAAATAAACTAAAAATTTACGGAGAAGCCGAAATTTTAGATGAATTTGAGATCCGGTTTCAAAGACTCATCAAATACTTTAATAAATACAATAAATTAGATGAGAATAGTATTGAGCGTATTTTAACATCTACAGGAAAAGAAGAAGAAAAATCTGGTAAAGGAGATGATGTATTGGTCCATGGAGTAAGTGGAAAGCTTATTAAAGCACAAACAGAGAATCAACGAAAAATGGTTGATTTGATGAAAGAAAATGACTTATTGTTTGCGGTAGGGCCTGCAGGAACAGGTAAAACATATACTGCGGTTGCTTTAGCTGTAAAAGCCTTAAAAGAAAAAGAAGTAAGGCGCATTATTTTAACACGTCCCGCTGTAGAATCTGGTGAGAATTTAGGTTTTTTACCCGGAGATTTAAAAGAAAAATTAGACCCGTATATGCAACCTTTATATGATGGTTTGCGAGATATGATTCCCTATGAAAAATTACAAGCATATTTAGAAAATGGTACTATACAAATTGCACCATTAGCTTTTATGCGTGGTAGAACGTTAGATAATGCTTTTGTGATTTTAGATGAAGCTCAAAATACGACACATGCGCAAATGAAGATGTTCTTAACACGTATGGGTAGAAGTGCAAAGTTTGTGATTACAGGAGATCCTGGGCAGATTGATTTACCACGTAAACAAGTGTCGGGTTTAAAAGAATCTTTATTAGCATTAAAAGATATTGATGGAATTGCTATGGTGTATTTAGATGATAAGGATGTTATTCGTCACCGATTGGTAAAACAAATTATTACAGCTTATAAAAGTATAGAAACAGAGTAGTAAATGAGCGACTCAATTTTTATAATTATAGCGTTTCTGATAATTATTGCATTCTCAATTTTAATAATCAAATACCTTCTTAATCCTTTTTTCTTTCCTAATTATTTTCCAGAGAAAGAGGTTGAATCTTTTTTTAAAAGAAAAAGGGCTAAGATATATTAGTCACCAGATAATTAAAAAGAATACATTAAAAGAGGAAATGTTAAATTTAGATAGACCCTTTAGTTATAGGATATCATATTTTAAAGTTATTTGTGTTGATGATAAAGAGAATAAGCTAATTTTAAATATTAAAAAGGTAGTGTCAAATTCTTTATTTTATAAAGATAAAATTGAATTTTACTTAGATAAATAAATGCAAATTAGTTTACATTTGCGCCACAACAACACAACACAAAATGAATACAATTAACGAAACTCATTTTAACTTTCCCGGACAAAAATCTGTATATAAAGGAAAAGTTAGAGAGGTATACAATATCAATGATGAAGTATTGGTAATGATTGCCTCGGATAGATTATCTGCGTTCGACGTTATTATGCCACGTCAAATTCCGTTTAAAGGACAAATTCTAAATCAAATTGCAACCAAAATGATGAATGATACAGCGGATATTGTTCCCAATTGGTTGATAGCAAATCCAGATGAAAATGTAGCGGTGGGTCATTTATGTACTCCTTTTAAAGTAGAAATGGTTATTCGTGGTTATTTATCGGGTCATGCTGCTCGCGAGTATAAGGCAGGAAAACGATTATTATGTGGGGTAGAAATGCCAGAGGGAATGAACGAGAACGATAAATTTCCTCAACCTATTATAACCCCGTCTACTAAAGCCGATAACGGAGAGCATGATGAAGATATTTCAAGGGAAGATATTTTGGCAAAAGGGATTGTTTCTGAAGAAGATTATTTGGTGTTAGAAGATTATACACGCAAACTATTTGCTCGTGGAACTAAAATTGCAGCTAAAAGAGGATTGATTTTAGTGGATACCAAATACGAATTCGGAAAAACTAAAGAGGGAAAAATTGTATTGATTGATGAAATTCATACTCCAGATTCTTCTCGTTATTTTTATGCAGATGGATATGAAGAGCGTCAACAAAAAGGAGAAAAACAAAAACAATTATCAAAAGAGTTTGTGCGTCAATGGTTGATTGAAAACGGATTTCAAGGAAAAGAAGGACAGCATATTCCAGAAATGAGTGACGAAAAAATCATTGAAATATCTCATAGATACATTGAGTTGTATGAACAAATTACAGGCGAAAAATTCGTAAAAGCTGATACAAAAGATATTCTGAAAAGAATAGAAAATAACGTAACTAATTTTCTAAACGAACAATAATCTTTTAACATATCATCAAAAGTTGAAAGCAACCTTTTATAGGTTGCTTTTTTTGTTTTTTAAGAATATCTAAAGTAACCCTGTGTTTTATTGATGAAATAATAAATTTTCAATATTATTTTTGAATAATTAATGCTAAATTAGTATATTTATGCTAAATAAATATATATGAAAATAAATTCATGTCCAAATTGTAGTTCTGAAAGCATTATTAAAAGCGGTATAATTAAAGATAGGCAGCGATATAAGTGCAAAAGCTGTGGGTATAACTTCACAGTTAACAAGCTGGGTAAAAAAATAGATGATTACTATGTAAACAAAGCATTGCAATTATATTTAGAAGGATTAACTTATCGTGAAATTGAGCGAATTTTAGGAATCTCTCATGTGTCCATCATGAATTGGGTTAAAAAATACAATATCAAAAGACCGTATACTGGAGATTACCACCCTACATATAAAATATTTAATGGAGATGAACTCTCAAAATATTTCCAAAAGACTCAAAATCTATCAGGTGCAGGAGTGCTGATTACTGAGTTGGGGGATAAGTTTATGATGATAAAATGGGAACGATTTAAAGATTAACTATAGTAAATTAGCAATAAACTATATTAGTTTTTATTTAACGATTCATATTTAAGAGATTAGTACAGCACACAAAACCAAAAATTAATTTAACTAATCTTTTAAATTTATGAAAAAACTACTATTTCTCATGTGTGGAATAATGCTAACTGCTCAGTTAGCTTTTTCACAAGGTTCTCCAGATTATACCGGAGGACTAAAAGTTAAGTTTGACGAAGATGGAAAAAAATATCTTCGTATTATTTCTTGGGCGCAAGTTCAAGGAGTCTATAATTTTGATGCTCCTGCCAATACCAATGACTTGAGCTTTAATTTAAGAAGAGCAAGAGTATTAATGTTTGCTCAAATCAATTCCAAATTTTTAATTCTTACTCATTTCGGTTTAAATAGCTTAAACAGTAATACATTGAGTCCAACAGGTACAGGAGCGGGCTCTCAATTGTTTTTCCATGATGTTTGGGCACAATACAATTTGAGTAAAAATCATTCAGTAGGTGCTGGTTTACATTATTTTAATGGTATTTCAAGGTTAAATAACCAAAGTACATTAAATATGATGACGTTAGATAATAACCGTCAATCATGGGCAACAATTGGTCTGTCAGATCAGTTTGCACGCCATATCGGAATCTTTGCTAAAGGTAAGTTAGGTAAATTACAATACCGTGTAGCTATTAATGATGCAATTACAAATAGCTTAGATGGTAGAGATCCTAATGCTGAAGCTTCTGCTGTATACGGTGGTAAAAGAGTTTTAGGTTCTGCAGATGCTGGTAAAGCATATGCAGGTTATTTTGATTACCATTTCTTAGACCAAGAGTCTAATTTTTTACCTTATAAAGTTGGATCCTATTTAGGTGGAAAAGAAGTGTTTAATATTGGAGCTGGATTCTTTTTACATCCAAACGGATCAGTATACAATGACGGAGGTAATTTAGTGGGTGAAGATGTTAGCATTTTTGCTATTGATGCCTTTTATGATGCTCCATTAGGTGGTGATGGAAGTGCAATTACCGCCTATGCTGTATACCAAAATAATGATTATGGTACTAATTTAATAATTGCACCTGCGAGTGGTGTGCCTACTTATGGTACAGGTAATATGTTGTATGGTCATGTAGGCTATGTTTTTGCTGGTGATAAAACAAAAACTAGATACCAACCGTATGTTTCTTTTAGTTCTAATAGTTATGATGCATTTTCAGATAACCAAAATGTTTTTGGATTGGGAATTAATGCATACATGAGTGGGCACAATTCTAAACTAACACTGGAGTATAAAAACCAAGATTTTGGTACTTCAACAAGTTCACTAACGCTTCAAGCAATGATTTATTTATAAAATTTTACAATTATGACAGATAGAGAAAAAGCAGTTGCTTACTGGAAAGAAAACCTAGGATATTTAGTAGTACTGCTAATAATATGGTTTTTGGTTTCCTACGGAGCAGGAATTTTGTTTAAAGATGCTTTAAATAGTATAAAAATAGGCGGGTTCAAATTAGGTTTCTGGTTTGCACAACAAGGATCAATTTATGTGTTTGTTATTTTGATTTTCGTTTATGTAAATCTGATGAACAAATTAGATAAAAAGTATGGTTACGACGAGAAGTAACCAAATCATTAACCAAAAATAGTAAAATTATGAGTGTTCAAACTTGGACTTATATATTAGTAGGTATCACCTTTGCATTATACATTGGTATTGCAATTTGGTCGAGAGCTGCTTCAACCAAAGAATTTTATGTTGCCGGAGGAGGTGTTTCACCTTTAGCTAACGGTATGGCAACAGCCGCAGACTGGATGTCTGCAGCATCATTTATTTCCATGGCAGGATTAATATCTTTCATGGGGTATGACGGATCTGTGTATCTGATGGGATGGACAGGAGGTTATGTATTACTGGCATTATTACTGGCACCTTATCTTAGAAAATTCGGAAAGTTTACGGTGCCCGATTTTATTGGAGAACGTTATTATTCTAAAACAGCGAGAATTGTTGCAGTACTTTGTGCATTAATAGTTTCTTTTACATACGTTGCAGGTCAAATGCGTGGTGTAGGTGTAGTATTTTCTCGCTTTTTACAAGTAGATATTAATACTGGAGTTATAATAGGGATGGTCATTGTACTTTTTTATGCCGTATTAGGAGGTATGAAAGGTATTACCTATACGCAAGTAGCACAATATTGTGTATTAATTTTTGCATTTATGGTACCAGCAATCTTTATTTCAATTCAAATGACAGGAAATCCAATTCCGCAAATAGGAATGGGATCTACTCTAAATGACGGATCAGGTGTATATCTTTTAGAAAAATTAAATGGATTATCAACAGAATTAGGTTTTGCCGAATATACCGATGGATCTAAGAAATTGATTGATGTTTTTGCAATTACATTAGCCTTAATGGTTGGTACTGCAGGATTACCACACGTAATTGTAAGATTTTTTACTGTTAAAAAAGTAAGAGATGCACGAAAATCAGCAGGACTAGCATTGTTATTTATAGCTATTTTATATACTACAGCACCTGCGGTTGCCGTATTTGCTAGAACAAACTTAATTAATACAGTAAGTGAAAAGAATTATGCAGATATGCCTGCTTGGTTTACAAACTGGGAGGAAACAGGGTTATTAAAGTTTGAAGACAAAAATAACGATGGTGTAATTCAATATGTAGCAGATAAAAGTAAAAATGAGCTTACAGTAGATAGAGATATTATGGTGTTAGCTAATCCTGAAATAGCAAACTTACCAAATTGGGTTGTTGCTTTAGTAGCAGCCGGAGGTTTAGCAGCAGCTTTATCTACAGCAGCAGGATTATTATTGGTTATTTCTGCATCAGTATCACATGATTTAATTAAAAACGTATTTAAACCAGATATTACCGAAAAACAAGAGTTAGTGGCTGCAAGATTGTCAGCAGTAGCTGCAGTTATAGTGGCTGGTTACTTTGGAATTAATCCACCAGATTTTGTCGCCGCCGTCGTCGCCTTGGCGTTTGGTTTAGCAGCGGCATCATTCTTCCCTGCTATAGTTTTAGGAATTTTCTATAAAAAAATGAACAAGGAAGGAGCAATTGCAGGTATGATTGTAGGTATTTCATTAATGGTATTCTATATCTTAAAATACAAATTTGGAATTTTTGATGGAGGTAAAGAAGCAGTAGCCGGATTAAAAAGTGGTTGGTGGTTTGGAATTTCTCCAGAAGGATTTGGGACAATTGCTATGATTGTAAACTTTGTAGTAGCTTTAGTAGTAAATCAATTTACACCAGAGCCACCAGAAGATGTTCAAGAAATAGTAGAACATATTAGAATACCAAGTGGAGCTGGTGAAGCGGTTAATCATTAAAAATAATCCCCAATATTTATTTTTAATTAGTTAAATTGAAACAGTATTATGATGCGTCATAATACTGTTTTTTTACAATTAAAAGATAATATGAAAAAAAGACACGAACAAAAACTAGTGGTGCTCTCCATAGCATTAATTTTATTAATTAATATCCCCTTAATATTAATTTTTAATAAAGAAGGAGAAGTTTTTGGTATTCCAATATTGTATTTTTCAATCTTTGTTATCTGGGTTATATCAGTACTCATTTCTTATACAGTTTTAAAAAAATATTATGAATAATACAACACTTTTTATAGTTATAGTAGCGTATTTATTAATGTTGTTTTTTATAGCGTTTAAAGCTGAAAGAAATGCTAAAAGTAAATGGATTAACAATTCTTATGTATATGCATTGTCATTAGCGGTTTATTGTTCAGCTTGGACATATTATGGTAGTGTAGGTATTGCAGCTACTTCCGGAATTTATTTTTTACCGATTTATTTAGGACCGGTTATTGCAATTCCACTTTGGATAGTTGTTATGAAGAAAATCATACGTATTTCTAAGCAACACAAAATATCTACTCTGGCTGATTTTATTTCCCTTCGTTATGGCAATAACCGTTTTTTAGGCGGATTGGTAACCGTAATTTGTGTGTTGGGAATTGTACCATATATATCACTTCAGTTAAAAGCAATTTCTGAAACTTTTGTGATTATGACTGGTAGAAATCAAATGCATTCGGCAAATATTTTATCAGATTCTACCTTTTACATTGCCGTTATTTTAGCAATTTTTGCGGCTTTTTATGGTACACAAACTACAGATGCATCAGAAAAACACAAAGGAATTGTTGCTACAGTAGCTATAGAGTCCGTTATTAAATTGATTTTCTTTTTGGTTATTGGAATATACGTGACCTACTTTTTGTTTGATGGTACTACAGATATTTATAATAGAATTTCCTTAACAGACAGTTTTAAGCAAATTACCACCTTAAATAGTATGGAGAGTGGTTTTAATTGGACTTTTACTATAGCATTGTCGTTTTTAGCTATTTTCTTGTTACCGAGGCAATTCCAGTTAACAGTATTGGAAAATACGAGAGAAAAGCATTTAAAAACAGCAATTTGGCTATTTCCGTTGTATTTGTTGCTTTTTAATGTATTTGTAATTTTTATCGCCTGGGCAGGTAAATTATCTTTTAATGATACCTATAACCCTGAGTATTACACGCTGTTTTTACCATTACATAACAGTAATACTTTTTTAGCATTATTGGTTTTTTTAGGTGGTTTTTCCGCAGTTATTTCAATGGTGGTCGTATCAACTTTGGCATTATCAACTATGGTGAGTAACAATTTAGTGATTCCGTATGGATTTTTAGATAAGTTTATAGAAGGTCAGTCAAGTGAAAACGCAACGTATATTAAAACAATTCGACGAGTATCTATTTTTTTCTTAATTATAGCAGCCTATTTGTTTTACTTCTATTTTTCTATTGAACTTTCTTTATATTCAATCGGATTGATATCCTTTGTTATTATTTCACAACTAGCACCACCTTTTTTTATCGGGTTATATTGGAATAGAGGATCATCAAGAGCATCAATTATTGGAATGTTACTAGGTTTTTTAGTAGTTGCTTACACGCTAATATTACCGTTTACTGTTGAAGCATTAACGGGTTCAAGAGATTTTACAGAAAACGGCATTTTTACTATTGAAGCTTTGCGTCCTCATGCATTGTTCGGAATTGATTTTTTATCACCTCCGGCACATGCTTTTTTCTGGAGTATTTTGGTCAATACATTAGCATATTTAGTTTTTTCTATCAGTTCTAAAGGCCATTACCGTGAGCGTAATTATGCTGAAATGTTTGTAGATGCAAACAACTTCAATTCTTTACAAGATAATGCTTTGGTATGGAAAGGAGAAGCTTATGTATCTGATATTAAAAATGTATTGATAAAATTTTTAGGAGAAGTAAGAACAGAAAGAGCACTCAATTTGTTTTTTAATAAATACGGAATGTCAAAAAACACGCATATGGCAGATGCTAGATTAATTAATTTTTCTGAAAAATTATTGACGGGTAGTATTGGTTCCGCTTCCGCAAAAATTTTAATATCCAGTGTGGTAAAAGAAGAAGAAATTAGTTTGGTAGAAGTACTTAAGATTTTAGAAGAATCAAAAGAAGCAAAAGCAGTAAATAAAGCGTTGGTAGAAAAATCAAAAGAACTTACTCACTTAACCAATAAATTACAACATGCCAATGAAGAGTTAATTATAAAAGACAAACAAAAAGACGAGTTTTTAGATACGGTTGCACATGAGCTTAAAACACCTCTTACAGGTATTAGAGCAGCAACAGAACTGATTTTAGAAGACGATGATGAAATGCCCCCCGATATCAAAAGTCAATTTTTAAACAATATTTTACAAGATTCTGAAAGGTTATCACGCTTAATTAATAACATTTTAGATTTTGAAAAACTCTCTACAGGTAGAGAAAATTTAAGTATTGACAATCACAATATAAAAGATACGATTCAAAAATCAGTTAATAGTATATACCAAGTCGCTTCCAAAAAAGGAATCAATATTGCAGTTCGTAACAATCAAGATTATTATTTGCAGTATGATGAAGACAGAATTTTACAAGTATTGACCAATTTACTGTCAAACGCAATTAAATTTTGTCAGCCACAAACAGGATTAGTAGAGGTAAATTATATTCAAAAAGAAAATTTTGTTGAGGTATATGTGCAAGACAACGGAAAAGGAATACCAATGCAAGATTTCGATTATATATTTGAAAAATTTTATCAATCAGAAAATCAAAATATAGTAAAACCCTTAGGAAGTGGGTTAGGATTAGCCATAAGTAAACAAATTGTAGAAAAACATAATGGTGCAATTTGGGCAGAAAAAGACAACACAATGGGAGCAACCTTAGGATTTAGGTTGCCACTTTAAAAATATTTGATAAAATGAAAAAGATTTTAATTGTAGATGACGAGCCAAACATAGTTATGACGCTCGAATATACCTTTAAAAAGAACAATTATGAGGTATATATAGCCAGAGATGGTAGTGAAGCATTATATATTTTAGAAGATGTAGTACCAGATTTGGTACTGTTAGATATTATGATGCCAAATGTAGATGGATACCAAACCTTAAAATTTATTAAAGAAAAAAGTGAGTTAAAAGATATAAAAGTTGTATTTTTAACTGCAAAGAACAAAGCTTCAGATGTTGATAAAGGCTTAAAACTTGGAGCAGATAAATATTTAATAAAGCCGTTTTCAATCAAAAAAATAGTTTCAGAAGTTAATGAGCTATTGAATTAAGCATTGGTTTTGTGTGCAAACAAACTAGTTTTTAATTTAATAAGTTGTTAAAATGAAATTTCAGTTATCGCCACTAGCGTCAGATATTTTTATCTCTGTGTATGTGGTCATATCATTATTTCTACGGTTTTATTTAGAAAGTAAAATGCCTATAAGTCCTTTAAATTCAATTGTTATAGGTCTTTCTTTCGTGGTTATAATATGGTCTTTAATAAAATTAAAGATTCTTAACCCCAATTGGTTCGGTTTATTTAATACTAAAAAATCTGAATCATGAAATATCAATCATTCTACCAAAAAAGTATTGATGATCCCGTTGGGTTTTGGAAAGCGCAAGCTCAAGAGTTGGATTGGTTTGAGATGCCCAAAAATATTTTATCAAAAGATGAACACAACTACGATAAGTGGTTTGAAGATGGAAAACTTAATCTTAGCTATTTATGTATTGATAAGCATATAAAAGATGGTTATGGAGAGCAAACAGCTATAATTTATGATTCACCTGTAACCAATACAAAACAATTTATTTCTTTCAACACACTTTATAAAGAAGTATCAAAATTAGCAGGCGGATTGCAAAGACTTGGCTTACAAAAAGGTGATACTTGTATCATTTATATGCCTATGATTCCGCAAGCCATATATGCTATGTTAGCATGTGCGCGCATTGGTGTAATTCATTCTGTAGTGTTTGGAGGTTTTGCTCCGCATGAATTAGCCATACGTATAGATGATTGTAGTCCGAAAGCTGTTATAACAGCATCCAACGGAATTGAAATAAACAAAAACATCCCGTATAAGCCTTTTGTAGATGATGCCATTGAAAAAGCAAAAAATAAACCGGAGCATGTTATTGTGTTTGACAGAGGTTTAGGGATAGAAATTCCACAGAAGAAATATGATGTAGATTATACTACTTTAGTAAATAATGCACCTGAAGCAGAGGCAGTTTCTTTAGAGTCCAATCATCCTTCCTATATTTTGTATACTTCTGGTACTACAGGTACTCCCAAAGGAATTATTAGAGATACCGGAGGATATGCTACAGCGCTCAAATTTTCTATGAAGTACGTGTATGGAGTTTCTGAAGGAGACACCTATTGGGCAGCGAGTGACGTGGGTTGGGTAGTAGGACATAGCTATATTGTTTACGGTCCTTTACTCAACAGAAACACAACAGTGCTTTTTGAAGGGAAACCTATAAAAACTCCTGATGCTTCTACATTTTGGAGGGTGATTAGTGAACACAATGTAAAAGTGATGTTTACGGCTCCCACAGCAATTCGAGCGATTAAAAAGGAAGATCCGAAAGGAGAGTTTTTGAAAAAATATGATACTTCGTGCTTACAATATCAATTCCTAGCAGGAGAACGATGTGATGTTGCTACCTTAAAGTGGACCGAAGAAAAATTAAAAGTTCCGGTTATAGATCATTGGTGGCAAACTGAAAGTGGTTGGCCCATGCTGGCTAATATGGTAGGAGTTGAATTACAGCAAGTAAAACCAGGGTCAGCAGGTTTTCCGGTATGCGGATATGATATTCAAATTTTAAACGAAGAAAGAGAAGAAGTTAGTGCAGGCGTAGAAGGTTATGTTGCTGTAAAATTACCTCTACCTCCTGGAACCTTGCGAAATTTATGGGGCAACCCCGAAAGGTTTTCAGCAGGGTATTTAACACGTTTTCCTGGATATTACTTTTCTGGCGATGGAGGTTATAAAGATGAAGATGGTTATGTGTTTATTACAGGAAGGGTAGACGATATTATTAACGTTGCAGGTCATAGATTGTCTACTGCTGAAATGGAAGAAGTAGTTGCTTCTCATAAATCAGTAGCAGAGTGTGCTGTTTTTGGAGTTCATTGCGATTTAAAAGGACAAAAACCATTAGGGTTGGTTGTGTTAAAATCAGGAGAAGAACAAGAAGAAGTATCAATTCAGCAAGAAATAATCCAATCGGTAAGAAAAGAAATAGGAGCTGTGGCATCCTTTAAAGATGTTTTTGTGGTGAATAGACTACCGAAAACACGAAGCGGAAAAATTCTTAGAAAGTTGTTAAGAAACATTGCGGATGAAGCTCAGTATAACATACCATCAACTATTGATGATGTTCAAATAATAGACGAAATAAAATCAGTATATAAAATCCACAAAGTGGGAATTCATAAATAATTATCAAACTTTAAAAATTAACTTATCATGAGTAACTATCATATTAAACATTTAGAAGAATACTATCAAGTTTACAGGAAATCGGTAAGAAATCCTGAGGTTTTTTGGGAAGAAATTGCAGAAGAGCACTTTTTATGGCGAAAAAAATGGGATAATGTATTAAGTTGGGATTTTACCAAACCTGAAGTAAAATGGTTTGAAGGAGCGCAACTGAATATTACCGAGAATTGTATCGACCGTCATTTATATACCAGAGGCGATAAAACTGCTATCATTTTTGAACCCAATGACCCGAATGCAAAAGCTGAACATATTACGTACAAACAATTACATGAAAGAGTATGTAAGTTCGCCAACGTATTAAAAGATAAAGGAATTAAAAAAGGAGACAGGGTTTGTATCTATTTGCCGATGATTCCAGAATTAGCAGTGTCTGTATTGGCTTGTGCACGTATAGGAGCCATTCATTCAGTGGTATTTGCTGGTTTTTCATCAACAGCATTAGCAACCAGAATCAACGATTCTGAGTGTAAAATGGTATTAACAAGTGATGGTTCGTATCGTGGAGCAAAAACTATCGATTTAAAAGGAATTGTAGACGAGGCATTAAAAGAGTGTGATTGTGTAGAGAGTGTGTTGGTAGCAAAACGCATCAATTCTGATATTGATATGAAAGACGGTAGAGACCATTGGTTACAACCTTTATTAGATAATGCTTCTGCTAGCTGTGAGCCGGAAATAATGAACGCTGAAGATCCGTTATTTATCTTGTATACTTCAGGATCTACCGGAAAACCAAAAGGAATGGTACATTCAACTGCGGGATACATGGTGTATACTGCGTATACATTTAAAAATGTTTTCCAGTATAGAGAGCAAGATGTATATTGGTGTACTGCCGATATTGGTTGGATTACAGGACATAGCTACATTGTATACGGACCTTTATGTAACGGAGCAACTACTGTAATGTTTGAAGGTGTTCCTAGTTATCCTGATTTTGGTCGTTTTTGG
Source organism: Tenacibaculum sp. IB213877 (assembly GCF_034043975.1). Taxonomy (NCBI): domain Bacteria; kingdom Pseudomonadati; phylum Bacteroidota; class Flavobacteriia; order Flavobacteriales; family Flavobacteriaceae; genus Tenacibaculum; species Tenacibaculum sp. IB213877. Next base: position 61,515 of record NZ_JAXCHH010000012.1, read on the forward strand.
GAAATTGTAGCAAAACATAAAGTCAATCAGTTTTATACCGCACCAACTGCAATTCGTGCATTAGCAAAAGAAGGAGTTGGTCATCTTGAAAAACACGATTTATCATCTTTAAAAGTATTAGGAACTGTTGGCGAGCCAATTAACGAAGAAGCATGGCACTGGTATGATGATAATGTAGGTAAGAAAAAAGCTCCGATTGTAGATACTTGGTGGCAAACAGAAACGGGTGGAATTATGATTACCCCAATCGCCTTTGCTACTCCAACAAAACCAACGTACGCAACCCTTCCATTCATCGGAATTCAACCTGCATTGATGGATGAAAATGGTAAAGAAATTAAAGGAAATCAAGTTGATGGTCGTTTATGTATTAAGTTTCCTTGGCCAAGTATGGCAAGAACTATATGGGGAAATCATCAACGCTATAAGGATACTTATTTTTCTGCCTATGAAAATAAATATTTTACGGGTGATGGAGCGCTACGCGATGAGGTTGGATATTACAGAATTACAGGTCGTGTAGATGATGTAATCATTGTTTCGGGTCATAATTTAGGTACCGCACCAATTGAAGATGCTATTAATGAGCATCCAGCAGTAGCCGAAAGTGCTATTGTAGGTTTCCCTCACGATGTAAAAGGAAATGCGTTATATGGTTATGTAACCTTAAAAGAAACAGGAGAAAGTAGAAATCAAGATAATTTACGTAAAGAGATTAATCAATTAATTACAGAGCAAATTGGTCCTATAGCTAAGTTGGATAAAATTCAGTTTACTGAAGGATTACCAAAAACAAGATCAGGAAAAATTATGCGACGTATTTTACGTAAAATAGCAAGTAAAGAAACTGGTAATTTAGGAGATACCAGTACATTATTAAATCCGGAAGTTGTTCAGAGTATTATCGATAATGCTCTCTAATTTTTATTTTTAAATGTGAAATGAAAAACGCAGCTTTAAGCTGCGTTTTTTTATAACCAACTAAATAAATGTCTAAGTTGTAATTTCGAATTTTTATGTTTTAATAGTGATAAGGTTTTTAAAAAGACCATAGCAGTTAAAAAAGCATCGCCAGATGCAGTATGTCTATCATGCTTTGTAATATTAAAAGTTTCGCACAATTCGTCTAAGCTGTAAAATATATCTTTTTTAATATATTTAGTTTTTTTGTATAGCGTACCGGTATCTAAAACTTTATTTTTAAGCTTAGGTAAACCTAACCTGTTTAACGCTTCATTAATCATGGTAATATCAAAGTTAGCATGATGTGCTACCAAAACGGCATTTTTAATATGATTTAAAAATTGTTTAATAGCTTCTTCTTCTGTAATTTTTGTAATATTTCCTTCTTTTAAAATACCGTGGATTTCAACCGTAGCTACATTAAAGTTTTCTTGAATTATATAGCATTCAAAACTATCGGCTACATCAATTGAAAAGTTTGAAATAGCTATTGTGCCAATAGAGAGAATTTTATCAATTTTCGGATTCAAACCCGTAGTTTCTGTGTCAAAAACTACAAATCGGGTAGTTTGTAAATCGCTGTTTTTTGTTTTAAATGAAGCAGAATATGTGTTCCAAAAATCAGGATATGTTTTTCGCTGAAACCATTTCATATTACATAATTTGAGAAAGTTTAAAACGAACACGAATCAGTTCTTGAATGTCTTTTATAGGTTTAAACGCACCTTTTAGCTTTAATCGTTCGGCTTTACTTAATTCCTGAACATGAACAAATCTACCAGAATCATTATTTTTTAAACCTTGTTGAGTTCTAAACCTCAATAATACTCTAAAAGCATTAATACAGGACTCGAATAGATCTTTATTTTGAGGTTCAATTTCAGCAAGTTTATTAAACCTTGATATAGTACTGTTAAAATCTTTTACGTTGTGAGATAAAATTAAGAGGCGAGCAGCATCTACCAAAGGCATAATAGCACGAGCTTTAATATCAAATTGATCTTTATGCTCACCGGAATCTTCCACTAAAAAATTTCTAAAAAAACTTAAAGGAGGGAGGTTTTTAATAGCATTCACTCCTAAATAATTCAAAAAAATCTCATATTTACTAATCGCTTCAAAAATACTATCAGACATTTGACTTACCAACTCTTTATTTCCGTAAACCATATCATAATCAAAGAAGATATTGCAGAGCATCATTGTATCTTCATCAGGTTGGGTAATCCAATTGGTAAATTGGTCTTTCCATTCAGTAAGAGATAAACACCATTTTGGGTTGCTGGCCATCATTTTTGCAGGACAATATTCAAAGCCTACGGTATTTAATTTAGTGTTAATTGATTTTGCAAGAGTTAAAAAATAAGTTCTGACTCTTTCAATTTCAGATGGTTCTACATCTTCAAAAACTAACGCATTGTCTTGGTCGGTCAATAATAGTTGTTCTTTTCTACCTTGACTACCAATAGCTAACCAAGAAAATGTAGTGGGAGGTGACTCAAATTCCGCTAAACTTAGATCAATAATTCGTTTGGTAATAGCTTCATTAATGGCTGATATTATATTAGCTATAAATGAAATAGGAATGGATTGTTCAATATAATTTTGCAATAATCCTTGAGCTTTTTCACGTATAAATTTTAATGTTTCGGCAGTTTTTGCTCTTTTTATTTCTTTTATTAATACAGATGGATTGTTGCCGTGAATCACAATAATATCATGTTCTGAAAGTATTCCGATAAGGTTAGTTTCGGTAGTACCATCCTCCGTAATACATAAATGTGAAATATCGTTTTTTAACATACCTATTTGAGCTTCAGCTACAGTAATATTGGGAGGAAATGTAATGACAGGAGTAGACATAATAGAAGTAATATTTTCTGAAATAGCATGTTTGCCTGTAGCCACTTTGTTTCGTAAATCCTTATCGGTAACAATTCCAATGGGTTTATTCTTTTCTGTAATTACTATAGAACCAACTTTGTTTTTACTCATAATGCTAGAAGCTTCTTGTATATTGGTGTTTGTAGAGCAAACAATGGGGTTTTTAGAAAAATCTGCAGATTGCACTTCGGTAAAACTGGTAGAATTTGGTCTTAAAACGTCTTCGTTGGCAAATAAAGTACCTTTATTTTCGTCAGAATACGGATTTCGAGTATTGGTGGCAAAACTTGCAATTAAAAATTGGTTGGCTTTAGGATTGTTAATGATGATTTCTTCCAATAAAGTTGATGAAATGCTATACACAATACTTTCTTCAATAGCTCGAGCATTTAATAAATACTGGTCTTTTCGTATCACAGCACGTAAACCAAAAATATCACCTTCATCACACTGGTCTACTAAAAGAGAATCTCTGTAAATACCAATAGCACCGTCTTTTACTACGTAAAAAAAATCATGAATTTCTTCACTTTGCTTAAAAACAAAATCATTTTTTTCAAAATAAAGAACTTTTACCTGAGATGATATGGTAAAAAGTTGGTCATAAGTTAATGCATCAAAAGGAGGGAAGCCTTTTAAAAAATCTAAAATACGTTCGGCTATGGTGTTTTTCATCTTACTAATTTATAGAAAATTAAGAGCAGATTGTATGAGTAAAATCATTTTTTGTGGTAAAATGATATAGGTTTATAAAATGTGTTTATTCTAAACTCTTTGTTTAAGTTGTTTTTCGTAACTTAAACCCTTATTAAAACAACTACTAAAATGCCAAATTACACCTTAAAAATCAATGGAGAATCGCGTACTTTTTTAGCAGATGCTGATACACCTTTATTATGGGTATTACGTGATGAACTCAATATGTTGGGTACAAAATTCGGTTGTGGAATTGCACAATGCGGAGCGTGTACAGTACATGTTGATGGAACAGCAATGAGAAGTTGTCAATTACAGGTTTCAATGTTAGACTCAGAAGAGATAACTACTATTGAAGGGTTATCAAAAGAAGGAGATCATCCTGTGCAAGAAGCTTGGAAAGAAATAGATGTGCCTCAATGTGGATATTGTCAAGCGGGACAAATCATGACTGCTTCTGCTTTTTTAAAGGATAATCCAAATCCTTCAAGAGAAGAAATTCGTCAAGCAATGCACGGAAATATTTGTAGATGCGCATCGTATAATAGAATTGAAGAAGCTGTAGTTACTGCATCTAAAAAAATGTCTTAAAAATTTCAATCATGAAAATAACAGAAAACACAAATACATTCAGCAGACGAAATTTTTTAAGAACATCTGCTTTAGCAGGAGGAGGTTTAATGATAGGTTTTAATTTATTTACTGCATGCAAACCCAATGTAAAACCATCTGTAGATATTGAAAACCTAAATTTTAATGACTTTAATGCGTTTATTAAAATTTCTGATGAAGGTTATGTAACCATCTATTCACCAAACCCAGAAATTGGTCAAGGAGTAAAAACTTCAATGCCTATGTTAATTGCAGAAGAATTAGATGTTGAATGGAATAAAGTTAATGTAGCACAAGCCCCATTAGATACCAAAAATTATAAACGTCAATTAGCGGGAGGAAGTCAATCTATTCGATTAGGTTGGGATGCATTGCGTCAAACAGGAGCTACCACAAAACAAATGTTAATTAATGCTGCTGCGCTAAAATGGGGAGTTGACGCCGCTACTTGTAAAGCTTCACAAGGAATTATCACTAATAAAAATGGTGATAAATTAGGATATGGTGAAGTGGTTAATGAAGCAGCTAAACTTGAAATTCCTGAAAACGTAACGCTGAAAAAGCCATCAGATTATAAAATTATCGGTAAAGATGCCGTAAATGTTGATATAGATAAAATAATTACCGGTAAACCTCTTTTCGGATTAGATTATAAAGAAGAAGGAATGTTGTATGCATCGGTGTTAAGACCGCCTGCATTTGGACAAACGCTAGAATCCTTTGACGCTTCAGAAGCTAAAAAAGTCAAGGGTGTTATAGATGTAATTACTATTGGGGATAAAGTAAGAAGTTTTGTTGATAATGGTAAATCTAACTGGACCTTTAAACTTTCAACAACAGATAAAGTAGTGGTGATTGCTGAAAATACTTGGGCAGCTATTAAAGGTAAAAAAGCTTTACAAGCTACATGGAAATCAAATAAAGAATTAGAAAGTACAGAGTATCAAGATAAAGTTTTAAATAAGATTTTAGACGGTAATAAATTTGATATTCGAAGAGAAGATGGCAATGTTAAAAAAGCATTTGCGCAAGCTGATAAAGTGATTGAACGAACTTATCATTCTCCTTTTTTACCACATAATTGTTTAGAACCGATGAATTTTTTCGCTAATGTTACTGATGAAAAAGTTCATTTGATTGGACCAGTGCAAACACCAGAGTATGCAGCGATTGTTGTTTCTGAAATGTTAGAACGCGATATTAATGATGTTCAAGTGGATATGACAAGAATGGGCGGCGGATTTGGTCGTCGTTTGTATGGAGATTTTGTGTATGAAGCAGCCGAAATTTCTGATAAGATCAAAAAGCCAGTAAAAGTTGTTTCAACAAGAGAAGATGATATGACCACGGGTATTTATCGTCCCGCAATAAAATATCGAATTGCTGCCTCTATCAAAGATGGAGAAATTACTGGTTATCATTTAAAAGAAGCTGCGATAAATGATAATATGTACGGCTTAATTCCTCATTTTTTTCCTGCGGGATGTATTCCAAACTTCAAAGTTTCTACTCAAAATTATAAAAGTGATGTCACAACAGGGGCTTGGAGAGCTCCGTATACCAACTTTTTAGGGTATGCAGAACAAAGCTTTTTTGATGAGTTAGCACAAGAGTTAGGAAAAGACCCGGTTCAACTTCGATTAGAATTACTGCAAAATGTAAAAGGAACTACCGATGAGCAAATTCAATATTCAGGAGAACGAATGGAAAACGCTATTAAACTTGCTGCTGAAAAAGGGAATTGGGGATATGCTAAAGAAGGAGTATATCAAGGTTTTTCTGCATATTACAGTCATAATACACATGTTGCTGAAGTTGCTGAGGTTGAGTTAAAAGATGGTTTACCAGTCGTAACCAAAGTTGTGGCAGCAGTTGATTGCGGAATTGTAGTCAATCCAACAGGAGCTATAAACCAAGTTCAAGGAGGTGTTCTTGACGGAATAGGACATGCAATGTACGGCGATTTTTCTTTTGAGAACGGGAAACCTAGGAATAAAAATTTCGATACCTATCGTTTAATACGTATGAATGAAACTCCGCAAGTTGAGGTACATTTTGTGCATAACAATTTATCACCAACAGGCTTAGGAGAACCAGGGTTACCGCCAGCAGGGGGAGCTGTAGCAAATGCTATTTATAAAGCATTAGATAAAAGATTATACAGCCAACCTTTTCAAAAGCATTTTGAAGAAGAAAAAGAAAAGGTCATTGGTTAATGTTTAAATAAAAGCTGTTTGTTAACAGCTTTTTTTAATTAAAAAAATCAGTTTACTTTAATAGCTTGATTAACTCTTAAAAAAAACTTATTTTCGCATCCGTAAAATTTGTAACGTAATTATGGTAAAAGATTTATTTGATAGAATTAAAGGAGATAAAGGACCTTTAGGAAAATGGGCGGATAAAGCAGAAGGCTACTATGTGTTTCCAAAATTAGAAGGACCAATTTCTAACCGAATGAAGTTTAACGGAAAGTCGGTAATTACGTGGAGTATCAATGATTATTTAGGATTAGCTAATCATCCTGAAGTATTAAAAGTAGATGGTGAATCAGCCGCTACTGATGGTATGGCGTACCCAATGGGGGCTCGAATGATGTCGGGTCACACAAAATATCACGAACAATTAGAGCGTGAATGCGCTGAATTTGTGGGTAAAGAAGCATCGTATTTAGTAAACTTTGGTTACCAAGGTATGGTATCAGCAATTGATGCATTGGTATCAAAAGATGATATTATTGTATACGATGTAGATACACATGCATGTATTATTGACGGAGTACGTTTACATGCAGGTAAGCGTTTTGTGTATCGTCATAATGATATTGAAAGTTGTGAGAAAAACTTACAGCGTGCTACTAAAATGGCTGAAAAAACTGGTGGAGGAATCTTATTAGTTTCTGAAGGAGTTTTCGGTATGCGTGGTGAGCAAGGTCGTTTAAAAGAAATCGTAGCGTTAAAAGAAAAATACAATTTCCGTTTATTAGTAGATGACGCGCACGGTTTTGGTACGTTAGGAGAAGGAGGTAGAGGTACAGGTTACGAACAAGGTGTTCAAGATGGTATTGATGTGTATTTTGCAACGTTTGCAAAATCTATGGCAGGTATCGGAGCCTTTTTTGCAGGTGATGCAGATGTAGTTCAGTACTTACAATACAATATGCGTTCACAAATGTTTGCTAAGTCATTACCAATGCCAATGGTAAAGGGAGCATTAAAACGTTTAGATTTAATCCGTACCCAACCTGAATTAAAAGATAGGTTGTGGGAAATCACTAATGCATTGCAATCTGGTTTAAGAGAAGCAGGTTTTGATTTAGGAACTACGCAAACATGTATTACTCCGGTATATTTAAAAGGAGAAATTCCTGAAGCAATGGCAATGGTGCAGGATTTACGTGAAAACCACGGAGTATTCTGTTCAATTGTGGTATATCCTGTAATTCCAAAAGGATTGATCATTTTACGATTAATACCAACAGCACGTCACACAATTGAAGATGTAAACGAAACCATTGAAGCATTTACTGCAATCCGTGAAAAGTTAGAAAACGGAACATACAAGAAAATGGCAGAAGCTATAATGGAAGAATAAAAAATCAAAAAGCAATACTAAAAACTCGTGATTATCTCACGAGTTTTTTTATTTTCGACAATATATTTTTTTGGAACTGTATTTGCGGTAATCAACATAATGAAAAAATTACTTTACATAGTATTCATACTATTCTCAACAATGTCTTTTGCACAAATAAAAGATTCGCTTCCCGATTTTTCAGACGATTATTATTTGGTGAAAGAGGGAGATACATTAATGATACAATTAAAAGAAGTAACAGTTCTCCCAAAACACAAGTTTAAATCTCATACTGATGCTAATTATTATTATTGGTTTCGAAAAAAAGTTTTTAAAGCGTATCCGTATGCGGTTTTGGCATCCCAAAGGCTAGATAGTTTAAATCTTCGTCTTTCCCGTATAGATGATAATAGTAAAAAAAGACAATATGTCCGTAGAGTTCAAAAATATGTAGAAGATGAATTGTCTGAACAAATAAAAAAAATGACTCGTACTGAAGGGAGAATACTTATTAAATTGATTCACCGTCAAACAGGTAAAACAGCTTTTGATAATATTAAAAATTTAAGAAGCGGATGGAAAGCCTTTTGGTATAACACTACAGCTAATATTTTTAAACTTTCCCTCAAAGAAGAATACAATCCTGATTATATAAATGAAGACTATTTAATAGAAGATATACTTCAGCGTGCGTTTATAGATCAACATTTGCAATCACAAGAGCCAAAATTACAATTTGATGCTTTTGAAATCATAGCAAATCAAAGAGGAAATGTAGATGTAGAAGAATACAAAAAGATGTTTTCGAAGATGAAAAAGAAAAAAAATAGAAGAGCAAAAAAGAAAATTTAATATCACTATGGGTGTTTCTTTTCGCTTTATAGATGAAAAAGGTTGGGCTATTCGTGCTTGCTTTTTGTATTGAAAAAAGAATTTTCACTACAAAAGATCTCAAACAGCTGCTACTATCCCTAACAGGAATACCTTTGTCTGCATACTATTATA
>NZ_JAXCHH010000013.1:0-62940 GCF_034043975.1 Tenacibaculum sp. IB213877
TCACTCAGATAGAGGATTGCAATACTGCTCAGAAGTGTATCAAAGAGAATTACTCAAAAATAATATCATACCTTCTATGACTACTGGTTATGACTGTTATCAAAATACTTTAGCTGAAAGAATCAATGGTATTTTAAAAAATGAATTTTTAATCTATAAATATAACAACAAACAAGAACTAGACATTTTAATTAAAGAGTCTATTGAAACTTATAATAACTCAAGACCACATTTAGCTCTTAATATGAAAACACCTAACTTTTTACATAACAAAAACCTGTGAAGTTAACTTCACAGGTTTAAATCTATTTTTATTAAAATCTGTCAACCTATTTCAGGACAACTCAATATTCTTTTAGTTCAAATGATTTTCCGTCAAAAACAGCATAAGTAAAATAATGTATCCAGTCTCCTAAGTTTAGGTATTTGCTTTTTTCTTTAAGCTGAATGTTTAAAGGCAAGTGTCTATGACCAAAAACAAAATAGTCATAATGTTTGGTTTCTAATCTTCTTTTGCAATATTGAACCAACCATTCGTTTTCTTCACCTAAAAATTTGAAGTCTTCTTCTCCGGAAATGAGTTTGTTTTTAACCGACATATATTGACCTAGTTTCACTCCCAAATCAGGATGTAACCAGCGGAATAGCCACTGAAAAGGTTTAAAAGTGAATACTTTTTTCATTCGCTTGTAACCTTTGTCATGCGGACCTAATCCGTCACCATGACCGATTAAAAATAATTGGTTGTTGATTAAAAATTCTTGAGGTGAATGATATACAGGAATATTCAATTCTTTTTCAAAATAATCATGCATCCATAAATCATGATTTCCTACAAAAAAATAAATGGGAATTCCACTATCTCTTATTTCTGCTAGTTTTCCTAAAACTCTTACAAATCCTTTAGGAACGACGGTTTTATACTCAAACCAAAAATCGAACAAGTCACCCAATAAAAAAATAGCTTCGGCGTCTTCTTTTACTTCATTCAACCAGTGAACAAATTTTTGCTCTCTAGGAAAACTGGCTTCAGCAGTTGGCGCTCCTAAATGTTGATCAGAAGCAAAATATATTTTTTTATTTTCGGAAATAGTGATTGAAATCAAATCAAAAAATTTTGGTAAAAATAACCATTTTAGCAAGATACCAAGCGCATAAATTTTAGTTACATTTGTTTTACGTGCTAATCTTAAATGCAATGAATCCTTTTAACGATGAATATTTTATGAAAAAAGCCTTACAGGAAGCAGAAATTGCTTTTGATAAAGGTGAAGTTCCTGTGGGAGCTGTTATCGTGTTAAAAGATCAAATAATAGCAAGAGCTCATAATTTAACCGAAACGTTAAATGATGTTACAGCACACGCAGAAATGCAAGCCTATACATCAGCATCTGATTTTTTAGGAGGAAAATATTTAAAAGATTGCGTGTTATACGTTACGCTTGAACCTTGTCAGATGTGTGCAGGAGCAAGTTATTGGGCGCAAATTGGTAAGATTGTTTACGGAGCAAGTGAACCAAAACTCGGTTTTAGTGTTTTGAAAACCAAATTACATCCTAAAACTAAGGTGATTTCAGGAGTTTTAGAAGAAGAATGTAGTTTTTTATTAAAGAAGTTTTTTGTTGAAAAACGAAATTTGAATTAATAATCGTCATTGCGAGGAGTGAAGTGACGAAGCAATCTTTATAAAAAGATTCCTGCCTTCGCAGGAATGACACAGTAGCGAGTTAAAACAAAGTCTGTTGTTTTTGTAGCACACCTTCGTGTTCTAACAACCATTTTTTACGCCAAATTCCACCTGCATATCCTGTTAAAGAACCATCAGAGCCAATTATTCGGTGACACGGAATAATGATTGAAATTGGATTTTTTCCATTTGCTGATGCCACAGCTCTAATTGCTTTTATATCGCCAATAGCTTTGGTTTGCTCTAAATAACTTCTTGTTTTATTAAAAGGAATATTTAATAACTCTTGCCAAACTTTTTGTTGAAAGTCGGTGCCTTGTGGATTCAGTTTTACCTCAAATTCTTTTCTTTCACCTGAAAAATATTCATCTAATTGCGAAACACAATTTTGTAGCGAATCTGGAATTTTAACTTCATTTGTCACTTCGAGCGTAGTCGAAGCATCATCAAACAAAATAGATTGAATACCATTTTCATCTCCTTTTATTTCAAGGATTCCGATAGGTGATTTGTAATATGTTTTCTGAATGTCAGACACCAAAAACTTCTTTAGAATTCTGAGTAGTAATTTCGGAAATTTCTTCGAAAGAAAGTCCGTAAATATCAACCAATTTCCCCACCACTTGTTCTATGTAGCTGCTTTCATTGCGTTTTCCTCGGTATGGAGTTGGCGCTAAATACGGTGAATCGGTTTCTAAAACGATGTGTTTTATGTCAATTTGATTCAAAAACTTGTCGATTTTACCATTTTTAAAAGTAACTACACCACCAATTCCTAATTTCATGTTGTAAGAAATGGCTTTTTGAGCTTGTTCTAACGTTCCGGTAAAACAGTGGAAGATTCCGAACAAATCATCACTTTTTTCTTCTTCTAACACTTCAAAAATTTCATCAAAAGCATCACGACAATGAATGACTATTGGTAATTTTTTCTCTTTCGCCCAACGAATTTGAGTTCTGAAAGCTTCTTGTTGTTGTGGTAAATGTGTTCTGTCCCAATACAAATCAATACCAATTTCACCAATAGCATAAAAGTCACGTTTATCTAACCATTCTTTAACGTGTGCTAATTCTTCTTTGTAATTATCTTTTACAGAAGTTGGATGTAAGCCCATCATCAAAAACACATCGTTTGGATAGTTTTTTTCTAAATCCAACATTCTGTCAGTATAAGAACTATCAATTGCGGGAATAAAAAAACGAGATACACCTGCTTCTTTGGCGCGTTGTATCATTTCGTTTCTATCTTCATCAAATTGTTCTGAATATAAGTGGGTATGTGTATCTGTAATCATATTTGTTTTGCCGTATCTTTGCGGATGCAAAAGTACGAGAAATGGCAAGTTTGAAAAAAGTATTACGTAAAAAGAAGTACGTACGCATTAAATTAAAAAAGATTGTAACCAATCATTTAGAGGTAACTGCTAAAATAAACGGAGTTGAAGGGAGATTTATTTTAGATACGGGAGCCTCGAACTCGTGTGTTGGGTTAGATTTAAAGGAGTTTTTTAAGCTTACATCTGAAGAAAGTGAAATTAAAGCTGCTGGTGCAGGAGCTACGGATATGGAAACTCATAAGTCTGAAAATAATACCATAAAGATTGGCGGTTGGAAGTTGAATAATTGTCATTTAGTATTGTTTAATTTAATGCATGTGAATACAGCTTTAAAACAACATAATGCTGATGAAGTGCATGGAATTATTGGTGCAGACGTGTTAGAAAAAGGAAAAGCTTTTATTGATTATGATAAAAAGGTGTTGTATTTGAAAAAAGTAAAAAAGAAGAAGTTACGAAAGTTAGAGCTTCCTTTTTAAGATAAAAAAATCCCGAGTTTTGCTCGGGATTTTTGTTTGATATATTCAAGGGTTTAACTTAAAACCTCTTTAATTCTTTTAATTGCTTCTCGTAATTGTAATTCAGAAGCTGCGTATGAAATTCGAATACAATTAGGTTCTCCAAACGCATCACCGGTAACCGTTGCTACATTAGCTTCTTCTAATAATAACATAGAAAAATCGTTAGCATCCTTGATTTCTTTACCGCGAATGGTTTTTCCGAAGAACGAAGAAATATCTGGGAAAATATAAAAAGCACCTTCTGGTACGTTTAATTTAAATCCGTCGATTTTTCCTAATAAATCTAAAACAATATCTCTACGGCTTTTAAATTCATTAACCATGTATTGAACCTTGCTAGGATCTGCTAAAACAGCGGTGATAGCCGCACGTTGCGCAATACAGTTGGCTCCAGAGGTAATTTGTCCTTGCATTTTAGTACACGCTTTTGCAATCCATTCCGGAGCACCAATGTAACCAATTCTCCAACCTGTCATGGCGAATGCTTTTGCTAATCCGTTTACGGTAATGGTACGATCGTACATGTTTTCAATAGCTGCAAAACTAAATGGTTTTGTTCCGTAATTGATATGTTCGTAAATTTCATCTGAAAGGATGAAAATTTGTGGATGTTTTTCTAAAACTTTGGCCAAAGCTCTGTATTCTTCCTCGCTATAAATACTTCCACTAGGGTTGTTTGGTGAGTTGAAGAAAATCATTTTTGTTTTTGGTGTAATAGCTGCTTCTAATTGCTCAGGAGTGATTTTAAAATCCGTGTCAATAGAAGAAGGAATCTCAACAAATTTAGCCTCACAAAGCATTGCAATTGCTGAATAGCTTACCCAGTAAGGTGCAGGTAACAAAACTTCATCACCAGGATTTAACAATACTTGGGCAACATTTGCAATAGATTGCTTAGCTCCGGTTGAAACTACAATTTGATTTGGGTTGTACGTTAAATTGTTATCACGTTTAAATTTAGTACAAATGGCTTCTTTTAACTCTACATAGCCGTCTACTGGTGTATACGAATTGTAGTTTTGGTTGATAGCTTCAATAGCAGCTTCTTTGATAAAATCAGGAGTATTGAAGTCGGGTTCTCCTAAACTTAAACTGATAATATCTTTTCCTTCTGCTTTTAATTTGCGCGCTTTAGCAGCCATAGCTAAAGTTTGCGAAACGGGTAAATTGTTAATCCTGTTAGAAAGTGGATGTGACATTGTATTGTGTTATTTATGCTAGTTGAGGTTTTTTTCCTAATTCACCAATGTGTTTAAAGTGCTCAATAATAGCTCTTCTTGTGGTGTTGTATTCATGATACGGTAAGTTAAATTCCTTGGCCGTTTCTTTTACAATTTTAGCTATTTTTTTATAGTGAATATGTGAAATATTCGGAAAAATATGATGCTCTACTTGATGATTTAATCCGCCTGTATAAAAATTGATCAACCAGTTTTTAGGAGCAAAATTCGCAGTGGTGTATAACTGATGAATTGCCCAAGTATTTTTCATATTACCTTGTTCATCTGGTAAAGGCATTTCTGTTTTAGGAACAATATGTGCTAATTGAAATACTACACTTAAAATGATGCCTGCAGTATAGTGCATTGCAAAAAAACCAATTAATACTTTCCACCAGGCAATATCCATCACTATAATTGGCAATACAATCCATAGTAAATAATAAGCTATTTTAGAAACAACCAATTTGGTCCATTCTGTAGCTGGATTTGGAAATTCACCATAAGAAAGTTTACGCTTTAAATAGTTGCGCATTTGCTTAAAATCGGTAGTTATTGCCCAGTTTATAGTCAGTAATCCGTATAAAATTGGCGAATAATATTTTTGATATTTGTGTATCCAATACCATTTTGCATGTTCAGAAAAACGGATAATTCTACCCGCATCAATATCCTCATCATGGTCAGGAATGTTAGTGTATGTATGATGTAATACATTATGTTGTACTTTCCAGTTATACACGTTTCCTGCTAAAATATAAATGCTACTTCCCATTAATTTATTTACCCACTTTTTGGTAGAAAATGACTCATGGTTAGCATCATGCATTACATTCATGCCCACTCCAGCCATACCAACACCGACTATTATAGTTAATAATAAAAGTACCCATTGTGGCATGCTTACAGTTAGCATAAGGATAAAAGGAATTAAAAAAACAGCAAACATAATTATTGCTTTTGAGTATAATTTCCAGTTACCGGTACGTTTAAGATTGTTTTCTTTAAAATATTGGTTTACACGTTTATTTAGCGTTCTAAAAAACTTTGCTTTGTCTATTCTTGAAAATTGTACGTTCTTCATGTCTCAGTTTAAGTTTGTAAAAATAACTCTTTTTGAAACATCTTATTTTACTAATTCTAATTTTTAAGGATATTTTTTGATAATTTGTTTGTTATTTTTGCCGCTGAAAGAATATATTATGGAAATCATTTTAAAATACTTCCCTGATTTAACAGAAGATCAAATAGCAAAATTTGCTAAATTACAAGAGTTGTATCAAGATTGGAACCTGAAAATAAACGTAGTTTCTCGTAAAGATATTGACGAATTATACTTACGTCATGTGTTACACTCTTTAGGTATCGCAAAAGTAATGCAGTTTAAGCCAGGAGCAAAAGTGATGGATGTTGGTACAGGAGGTGGTTTTCCTGGAATTCCGTTAGCTATTTTATTTCCAGAAACAAAGTTTCATTTGGTAGATTCTATCGGTAAAAAAATTAAGGTAGTAAATGAAGTTGCTGAAGGATTAGGATTGGAAAACGTAAAAACTACTCACGGACGTGTGGAAGAAGTTAAAGATACCTACGATTTTATTGTGAGTAGAGCCGTGGCACAAATGGAAACTTTTCATCGTTGGGTAAAAGATAAAGTAGCCAAAAAACAAAACCACGAATTAAAAAACGGAATTTTATACTTAAAAGGAGGTGATTTAACCGAAGAGTTAGAAAAATTTCCTAAAGCTACGATTTACGATTTGCCAAATTATTTTGATGAAGACTTTTTTGAAACCAAAAAAGTGGTGCATTTACCAATAAAATATAAAGGATAAGAAAACGCTGATTTAGTACCAGCGTTTTTTATTTTTTTTAGAAGCTTTTGATTTCCTACTTTTCTTATTTGTGCTAATTGTGTTTGGTTGTTTTTTAGGTTTTGGTTTTGCTAACGGAAACGGATGATCTTCAATTACTTTTATCTTTTCTTGTAATAATTCTTGAATGGTTTTGATGTATGTAATTTCATCAGCACTACACAAAGAAAATGCTATCCCCGATTTTCCTGCTCTACCGGTACGTCCAATTCTGTGTACATACGTTTCTGGTATGTTTGGTAAATCAAAATTAATAACAGCATCTACTTTGCTAATATCAATTCCGCGAGCAGCAACATCTGTAGCAATTAAGATGTTTACCTTTTTATTTTTAAAATCTTCAATAGCTTTGTTACGTAGGTTTTGCGTTTTGTCACCATGTAAGCTAGTAGCTTTATAACCATTTTTAAGTAAAGTTTGTTCTAGTTTATCAACTCCAAACTTGGTACGTCTAAAAATGATGATTTTTCCGTTAATAGTGTTCCGTAATAAATGCAAACATAAATCTGTTTTGTTTCTTTTAGGAACATAATACAACAACTGACCAATTTTTTTAGCGGTTGCTTCAGACGGGTTGATTTCTACTTTTTTAGGATTATGAAGTATAGTTTTTGATAGTTCCACTATTTTTTCGGGCATTGTTGCAGAAAATAATAACGTCTGTTTTTTACGCGGACACAATTCTTCTATTTTCTGAACATCGTTTATAAAGCCCATATCTAGCATTAAATCGGCTTCATCTAACACAAAGGTTTTTAAAAAACGCAAGTCGACATTTCCTTGTTTGTGTAAATCTATCAACCTACCAGGAGTGGCAATAAGAACATCTACTCCTTTATTCAAAACATCTTTTTGAGGTTCTAAAGAAACACCACCATACACAACCGTAGTTCTTAAATTGGTGTATTTGCTATAGGTTTTAAAATTTTGCTCAATTTGTAAAGCTAGTTCACGAGTTGGACTTATAACTAAGGCTTTAATTTTCTTTTCTCCCTTTTTAGCGTCTTGCTCGTCAAACAATTGCTCAATAATGGGTAATGCAAAAGCAGCGGTTTTACCTGTACCCGTTTGTGCAGATACAATTACATCTTTTTTAGCTAAGATTAATGGTATTGCTTTTTCTTGCACCAAAGTAGGTGTGTGGTATCTTTCTTCAGCTATTGCTTTTAAGATGGATTTATGTAATGGTAAGTCTGAAAACTGCATACATTATTTTTTTACAAAGGTAGATTAAAAGAAGGTACAGCAAATGAAAAACTTCATTTTAAAATGATGCATTTGAGGTTTTAATTCTATCAATTTAAGCAAAATTTACTCTTTTTAAGAGTTAAAGTTATATTGAGATTAAAAAAATTCATTATAGGTTGATATTCTAAATATAATTTTTTTAAAATCACTCGAACAGACATTTAGTTTTGTTGTTATAGAGTGCTTATGCTTTTTTTAGATAAAAGAAGAAACGTACGATCTATAAAAAATAGGTATAAGCATTTGTCTAAAATATGTAACTAAGTTTAAAACTTAGACTACTAAAACTAGATGAATTATTATGAAGGTTAATACTATCTGATAATTTAGTATTTATCTTGGGTTGATATTCAAATATAAGATCAATTTTTTGATTCAATAAATAGATGTATGACCCTACATTTATATTGTAAATTAATTCATTGCTAAGAGTGTAATGTCTTGAAGGGAGATCTAAATATTTAGAAATTAATTTGACTGAAGAATTTGAACTTAAGAGGAGGCCACCTGAAATCCCAAAATAAGGTGTAATGAGTTTACTTATGTTGTTAATTGTGTAGTTTGCTCCTATTGTTAATTTAGTGAATTGAGTACTGTTTTTTATATAGTAGTCAATATCATTTATTTGGTAATTCTTTCTAAAAAAATAATCTATAGATAAATTAGCGTCTAACTTTTCTTGAAATATATTAGAAAAAATATATACTTTGCCACCTACAAAAGTGAAATTTTTATCAGAGCCTTCAATAGAGAATGGTTGATTATAATCCGTTTTTAATTTCATTAATCCAAAAGATAGCCCAAATTTGACTTTTTCTTTTGGTCTGTTTGATTCTTTAATCACTTCATCAGCAAATTGAATTTTAGATGATGTATCGCAAGTGTTATAAATATTAATAATTTTTTTAAGGTTGCTTAAAATAAGAGATTTTCTTTTGTTATATAGTTCATTAGTAGCTGCCTTACATTTATTTATAAACAAAGAAACTTCACCAGTTTTAAAAACAAACTGTAATCTTTTCTCATCTTTTTTTATATTTTTTAACCCTAACTCATTATTTTCTAAGTAGTAATTTTTCTTGTCTTTGTATAGTGACAAATTTCCATTTATAATTTTAAGAAATAAATACTTTTTAAATTTATAGTTTTTAACTAGATATGTTTCTTTATTAATGAATACTTTATTTACATCCTGAAAAGAAATTAATAAATTATTTTTTTTTGTTTTAATTCCTTTGATTAAATCATCTTCGTATACAAATGTTCCTAAAGTTTTTATTTCTGTCTTATCTGATTTAATGATTGTTATATTCTTAAATTCTTGTGAATAAGAATTTAAGCAAAAAAGAAATATTATTAAAAATATCACATTTTTCATAGCATGAATTTGATTAAAATTTAGTTGCTAAAATAAAACAAAAAATGAGCTTTCAAAGAAATGAATTCTTTTCTTTGTATACTTTGTTAATAAAAAAACCAACCTCAAATGAGATTGGTTTTTTGTTTTTATGATGAGATTCCGCATCAAGTGCGGAATGACATTTCTTTTTTATTCTCCTAAAAACGGATAACGATAATCTGATGGAGAAACAAACGTTTCTTTAATTAAACGAGGCGATACCCAACGTAATAAGTTTTGTGCAGATCCTGCTTTATCGTTCGTTCCAGAAGCTCTTGCTCCACCAAACGGTTGTTGTCCTACCACAGCGCCTGTTGGTTTGTCGTTAATATAGAAGTTACCAGCACAGTTTTCTAAAGCTTTCGTAGCTTCTGCAATGGCATATCTATCCGTAGAGAAAATAGCTCCTGTTAATGCGTACTCAGACGTTCCGTCAACTAATTCTAAGGTTTTGCTCCAATCAGCATCTTCATACACATAAATTGTTACTACGGGTCCGAATAACTCAGTTTCCATAGTAGTGTATTTTGGATTGGTAGTTAAGATAACGGTTGGCTCAATAAAATATCCTTTTGATTTATCGTAGTTACCTCCGGCAATAATTTCAGCGTCAGCATCGGCTTTTGCTTGATCGATATACTTAGCTAATTTATTGAATGATCCTTCATGAATCACCGCTGTAATAAAGTTGCTTAAATCTTCTGGAGATCCCATTTTAAAAGAAGCAACATCTTCTTTTACGAAGTCTAATACTTCATTTGCCATCGATTTTGGTAAATATACTCTTGAAGCCGCAGAACATTTTTGTCCTTGGAACTCAAAAGCACCACGAACAATACCTGTAGCTACTTGTTTTGCATTCGCTGATGGATGCGCCACGATAAAGTCTTTACCTCCAGTTTCACCTACAATTCTTGGATACGTTTTATAGGTGTGAATGTTTTCACCAATTTTCTTCCAAAGTTCTTTAAAAACAAACGTAGATCCTGTAAAGTGTAAACCTGCAAAATCAGGAGAACTTAACACAGCTTCTGTAATTTCAACAGGATCACCCATAATCATATTAATAACTCCGTTAGGTAAGCCAGCTTCTTTAAACACTTCCATAATTACTTCAGCAGAGAAAATTTGGCTGTCCGAAGGTTTCCAAACTACGGTATTTCCCATCATAGCTGCAGATGCTGGTAAATTAGCAGCAATGGCAGTAAAGTTAAACGGTGTAATTGCGTAGATAAAACCTTCTAAAGGTCTGTACTCAACACGATTCCAAATTCCGTCATCAGAGTTTGGTTGTTCTGCATAAATTTCAGTCATGTACTCTACGTTAAAACGTAAAAAGTCAATTAACTCACAAGCGGCATCAATTTCTGCTTGATGAACTGTTTTTGACTGTGCAATCATAGTTGCAGCATTGATTTTTGCACGGTATGGACCAGCAATTAGATCAGCAGCACGTAAAAAGATAGCAGCGCGTTGTTCCCAAGGCATTTGTGCCCAGTTTTTACGAGCTTCTAAAGCAGCGTCAATCGCTTTTTCAGCATACGCTTTTCCTCCAGTATGATATGTTCCAACCACATGTTTGTGATCGTGAGGAGGAGTCATATTTTTAGTATCTCCGGTTCTTACTTCGTCGTTACCAATGTACATTGGCACGTCAACAGAACCGTTAAAATATTCTTTATACTGTTTTAAAACGGCTTCTCTTTCTGGTGAACCCGGAGCATATCCTTTGACAGGTTCGTTAACCGCTACAGGCACATTAAAAAAACCTTTTCCCATGGTTGTTTGTTTATTGTTTTTATTAAATTAATTTTGAGGTGTAAATGTACAATTTTTAACTGATACTTTCTGTAACGTTTGTTGCAGAATACTGACCTAAGGTTTGATAAATAACTTGTAAATCCTCAATAAATGTGCACAGTAACGTTACTCCCTCTTGCTAATAACGATTTTATTTTAACATCGAATAGAGATGAAAGTCCGAAAAGAAAAACGATTCCGCCTCAAAAATATGTTGAGAATGGAGTGGAACTATTTTTTCCGAAGGATGAGTTAGCAGGTGGTACATGGATTGGAATCAGCGAAAAAAAACGATTGATTTGCTTGTTAAATGGTGGTTTTGAAAAACACCAACGACAAGAATCGTATAACATGAGCAGAGGAGTTATTGTAAAACAATTGTTGCAGGTTGATAATCCGGTGGAAATTATTGAGCATTTTGATTTTAATAATATTGAACCGTTTACCATTGTGTTGGTGGATTGGTCAAATAGTTTATATGCTTATGAATTGGTGTGGACTGGAGTAGAAAAACATTTTAGTAAGTTAAAAAATAAACCTCATATTTGGTCAAGTTCTACGTTGTATACTGATGAAATGAAAGCGTTACGTAAAACATGGTTTACACAGTGGTTGGATGAAAATCCGGAGTATACTCAACAAGATATTTTAGAGTTTCATCAAGATGAAACCAAAGGAAATTCAGAAATTTCTTTAAAAATGAAACGTAGCTATGTTGAAACTGTAAGCATTACTTCGGTACAAAAGAAAGAAAAAAATGTAGCTATAACTTATCTTGATTTTATTTCTAATACTAATTTTTTGGAGGATAGTGTCTTTTAATACAATGCAAAAGCAATTAAAGACATAGCAAGCATTCCGAATAATGAAAGTGTTAAATAAATTATATTAGCTAAAGTATATTTTAGAAAAGTTTTGAAATAACCTTGATTGTAAAAATTTTTCATTGCAACAAATAAATATACAAGAAAAAGAATTATAAAAAGTATAATTATATTAGGTGTAGCTATAAAAAAGTTAATTATAATGAAGAAAGTAAAGAGCAGGAAAAATACTGTTTGAATATGAAAAACAAATACTAAATGTTCTACATAAGAAAACTTTTTTCGAACATAAATTAAAAATAAAAACAAGGTAAAAATAGGAAGTAAAATAAACAGCGCTATAGAAGTATATGAGATTATCTGATTTATGTATTTTTGATTTGCATCTTCGGTTGATATCATGCTATTAGCAAAGCCAGATCTGGAATACCAAAAGCGATTTGAAAAGGTTTTTTCATAACCTAAACTGTCTAGCGCCTTATCTATATTCATATGTGGATGCTTTTTTTGAAAAAGCATAAAAGATTGCATTTTATCAGAATCGCCAAAAGAAAAGCTAAAATTACTTTTGTCGTTACTTAAAATAGAATCTTTTTCTTTTTTAGTAAGAATGTTATTTTTAACTAAAATATTCAAAGAATCTTTTTTGTTTTTGTTTTTTTCTAATTCATTGTAAAACTGATTTTGAAAAGAATCGTAATCAAAGTTGTGTTTGCTAGTTTCTATCCCGTTTTCATTTATAGTAAAACTGGTAGAACTTCTAGAAGATGAGTCTCCGTTTGATAAATTTTTAAAAGCGGTATAACTATTTAAAAGTCCTATTATTAAAAAGAAAACAATAGATATAGTTATGTAAAAACGAAAAGGGTTTACATATCTAGCGCGTTTTCCTTCAATATAATCTTTTGATACTTTTCCGGGTTTTGTTAGTAAAGGAAAAAGAGTTTTCCAAAACTTGGCATCCCAAGAGGTAAAGCCATTAAAAACCTCTTTTGTAAAGGATGTAAAAGTTAGTTTTTCTGTTTTGTTTTTTTGTCCGCAATTTGGGCAATAAAGTTCGTGTCCAAAAAAAGGATATCCACAATTTAAACAGGTAAGATTATGAAATGTAATGGGTTTGTTTTTTTTAGACATTAGTTTAATGTAGTAGTTGTGGTTAATTGAAATGTAGGAATGGTTACTAAAAACTCTTCATTGGTAGTTAGGTTTAGCATTTTATAATTACCTAACATGGCTCCTGTTGATGAGCGTAAAAAACAGTTAGATCTGTAATTGTATTTTTCTTTAGGTAATATAATTGGAGTTTCTCCCACAACACCTTTTCCTTCTACATACTCAGTAATATTAAGACTGTCTAAAATAGTCCAATATCTTTCTAGTAATTGTACTGGGTCTTTAGAGTTGTTTTCAATAGATACAAAATAACTAAAGGCGTGATAGTTTAATCTATCACGGGCAACTATTCCGTTATAAAGAGATTTAACGGAAATTTTAATTCCTTTTGTTATTTGTTGAAACATACAATAAATGTAAAAGTTTTTATTGAATGATACAATAGAAGAAGATTACTAATTATCTGTTTTGATCAAAAAAACCAAAACCTACACCAATGACTCTATCGTAAATTTCTCCAAAAGGTTTGTAGTAAATAATCGCAGTGTATTCGTTTTCAGTTTGATAAAAAGAGCCGTCTATTTCTGTTAAACTAACATTGCCATTTTGATCTTTTGTGGCAAAACCATAATTATAAAAACCTTGTTTTAACTGAAGTGATGTAGTATATGTTTTTTCATTTTCATTATACTCCATTTTATTTTCATCAGTTAATTCAAAATTGTTAAATGCTCCATGAACAAATATCTCTTTAAAGTTAAGTTTTTCACTTTTTAATGAAAAATGGACGGTAGCATAATCTGCTTCTGTATCTTCATCTTGAGCGTCTAAGGTTCTTACTATAAACTGTCCGTTAATATCAGGATTGTAACTATAAGGCTTGTAAGCTCTAGGTTCGTTCAAATACAAATAATTATGAACCACATCTAAACGTTCTGTTTTAGCAATGTTTATGTTGGTGCTTCGAATATATTTATTGTCAAAATTTAAAAATTCATTTCCTCCCCAAAAATTAGTTTTAGTAGTATGGTTGTATACTAACTGATTTGGTTTTATAAAATGAGGTTCAATGTTATTAATATTTATATTCCAATTGTTATTTTGAAGTAAGGTTACCTTAATTTCTTGTGTTGGATTAATGATAGAAACTTTAGGGTGATTTACTACAAACTGAACCGTTTGTTGTTTGTTGAGTGTGGCTACATTTCTGCTTCTAAAAACAGCAACACCAACTGTGGTTAGATCTTCATAAAACACACATTTTCTTGTAAAAACAACTTCTAGGTTTTCATCTAAAACAGAAATTAAATAATTACCACTTTTGGTAAGGGTGGTATTTTCATTAGGGATTTTAATGGAATAGTGGGTGTAATCTTGTAGTGTGTTGAATGAGTTGGTTATATTGGTAAAGTAATTTTGGTTAAACCCTTGTATGTATTGATTGGAAAGTAAATTGCTTGGTTTCCAATCGTGTGTCATATGTTCAATTTTATATTGATATTGTTTGTTGTCCGCATCTAAATCATCAAAAGATAGTTCTAAAATTTCACCTAATTTTACAATTGGAGCAAATTGATTGCTGCTAAGTGGGCGTAATTGAACGGTTTTAATATTCTGTCCGCTAATATAAGTTGAGATTAAGAGTAGGCTAATTTTAATTAAATGTTTCATAAACACAAAAATATCAAAATGTAAGCCAAATAAGGAGTTTTCTATTTAGAACCAGTATAAATAAGTGTTTAAAAGAAAGATAAAATGTGAATAGGCTATGTGTCATTTTCAAAATTTTTAAATTTGCGTGTTTTTTAAGAAAATCAAATATATAGTTACTATGTCAAAAGACATCCGTATAAAAAAAGGGCTTGATATTAAGCTCGTTGGTGAGGCAAAGCAGGTAACTACCAAACTTCCAATGGGTAGTGTTTTTGCAATTAAGCCAAGCGATTTTCACGGCGTTATTCCTAAAATTTTAGCAAAAGAAGGTACAGAAGTAAAAGCAGGTGAAGCACTTTTTCATGCAAAAAGTGATGAGCGTATTTTATTTCCTAGTCCTGTAAGTGGTAAAGTTACTGAGATTGTGCGTGGAGCTCGAAGAAAAGTATTAGAAATTAAAATTACCTCTAACGGAACACAAGAGCACAAAGATTTTGGTAAAGTTGATGTTGCGTCAATGACAGGAGAGCAAGTTAAAAATCACTTATTTGCATCAGGTTGTTGGCCATTTGTAAAACAACGTCCTTATGATGTTATTGCAAATCCAAATCAAGCACCAAAAGCAATCTTTGTTTCTGCATATGCTAGTGCACCTTTAGCTGCTAATTATGATTATGTACTACAAGGCAAAGAAGCAGAGTTGCAAGCAGCTGTTACAGCGTTAACAAAGTTAACAGAAGGTAAAGTTCATGTTTCGGTAGGTTCTTCTAAATCACCTTTAGCAAGTGTGAGAGATGTTGAACTGCATAAGGTTTCTGGGCCACACCCTGTAGGTAATGTCAGTACCCAAATAGCTCAAATTGACCCTATAAATAAAGGTGAAGTAGTTTGGGTGGTTACTCCACAAGACTTAGTGGTAATAGGTGAGTTATTATTAACAGGGAAATTAAACCTTACAAGAACAATAGCTTTAACAGGTTCTAAATTCACTACTCCACAATATATTACTGCTTTAGCTGGAGCTCAAGTTTCAGGTTTGGTAAAAGAAAATTTACAAAATGATAACACGCGTGTTATTAGTGGTAATGTTTTAAGCGGAACGCAAGTTGGTGAAGATGGTTTCTTAGGATATTATGATAACCAGCTTACAGCAATTCCTGAAGGTGATGACTACGAGTTATTTGGTTGGAATAAGCCAGTATTTGATAAGGTATCAACTTCAAGAGCATTAACTTTCTCTTGGTTGAATCCGAAGAAAAAATACGATTTAGATACCAATACAAATGGAGAGCACAGAGCTTTTGTAGTAACTGGGTCGTATGAAGAAGTATTTCCTTTAGATATCTATCCGATGCAATTATTAAAAGCTTGTATGTACAAAGATCTTGACGAAATGGAAGGATTAGGAGCTTATGAAGTTGCACCAGAAGATTTCGCTTTAACAGAATTTATCTGTGTGTCTAAACAACCACACCAAAAGATAATTCGTGAAGGATTAGATTTATTAAAGCAAGAATTAGGATAAGACATGGGCTTAAAACAAAATTTACATAATTTAAAAGAGAAATATAAAGGTACTAAGATGGCACCTGCGTTTAACGCAATCCACACCTTTTTATACTTGCCGAATGAAACTACCCATGGAGGTACTCATATTAAAGCGGCAGATGATTTAAAGCGTACCATGAACACGGTAATAATGGCATTAGTTCCTTGTTTAATCTTTGGAATGTTCAATGCAGGTTACCAACATCATGTAGCTACAGGAGAAGTTGAAAGAGCAATGAGCTTTTTTAGCGGAAACTTTTGGAATTTAGATAACCTAATAATTGGTTTATACAAAGTATTACCCTTAGTTATTGTTTCTTACGGAGTAGGATTAGCAATTGAATTTGTATTTGCAGTAATTAAAGGACACGAAGTAGAAGAAGGGTACTTAGTAACGGGTATGTTAGTGCCGTTAATTGTACCGGTAGATCTACCACTTTGGATGTTAGCAGTAGCTGTTGCATTTGGAGTTGTAATAGGAAAAGAAGTGTTTGGTGGTACAGGTATGAACATCTTAAACCCAGCATTAACTATTCGTGCGTTCTTATTCTTCGCGTATCCAACTTGGATGTCGGGAGATAAAGTATGGGTGCATGATGCTGTAAATAGAGTTGGGCAACCAGATGCAATTTCTGGAGAAACTATCTTAGGAAGTTTAGCACAGTCACAACCATTAAATTATTCGGTTTCGGATATGTTTTTTGGAATGATTCCAGGATCAGTTGGAGAAACTTCAACGTTGTTAATCTTATTAGGAGCCTTATTCTTAATCTTTACTAAAATTGGTAGCTGGAGAATTATGTTATCATCAGTAATAGGAGCTTTAGTAATGGGGTTCATCTTTAACATGGTTGTAGATGCGGAAATTATTGGAGAGACGAGTAAATTCTACGGATTAATGTCTCTTGATTTCTGGAAACACTTATTAATTGGTGGTTTTGCATTTGGTGCGGTTTACATGGCAACAGATCCTGTAACAGCGGCACAAACCAACAAAGGAAAATGGATTTACGGTTTCTTAATTGGTTTTATATCAATTATGATTCGTGTTTTCAACCCAGCATATCCAGAAGGAGTAATGTTAGCAATTCTATTAATGAACGTATTTGCTCCAACAATTGATCACTACGTGGTACAAGGAAATGTAAAGAGAAGAATGAAACGTTTAAAAGCTAAAACCGCATAATTATGTCTAAAAGAACAGATAGTAATGTATACACAGTACTTTTCGCTATCGGAATGGTAGTGTTAGTGGGCGCTTTATTAGCTTTTACAGCTTCATCTTTACGCCCGTTAATCAATGCCAATGAACGTATTGAAAAGCAGCAAAACATTTTATACGCTATGGGCGTAAACGAAAATGATGAAAGTAGTGCAAAGTTTATTGCAGCAGATAAAGTAGAAGAAGAATTTTCAAAATACATCAAGAAACAAATTGTTATTGAAGGTGATAAAATTACAGAAGATAACAAAGCATATTTAATTGATGTTAAAAAGCAACAAACAAATGCTAAAGAAGGTAAAACAAGAAAGTTGCCATTGTTTATTGGAGAAAAAGACGGTAAAACGTTTTATATCGCACCAATTAGAGGTAAAGGTCTTTGGGATGCTATTTGGGGTTACGTTGCAGTAGATAAAAATATGATCGTTCAAGGAGTGTATTTTGATCATAAAGGAGAAACTCCAGGTTTAGGAGCTAACATAAAAGAACGATTCTTTATGGATGATTTTTATGGAGAACATTTATTAACTGAAGCTGGTGTGTTCAAAGGAATTAGCGTAGCCAAAGGGAATAATGATCCTAAAAATGAAATTAAAGAAGATTACGAGGTAGATGCTATTGCAGGAGCAACTATTACTGGAGACGGTGTATCTGCTATGATTAAAAATGAATTAGGGTTATATGTACCTTACTTTAAAAACTTAAAATAATTATGGGACTTTTATCAAAGAAAGACGCAAAATTAATTACAGATCCGTTAGCAGATAACAATCCAATTACCATTCAAGTATTAGGTATTTGTTCTGCCTTAGCAATTACAGCACAATTAAAAGCTGCTATTGTAATGGCTATTTCGGTAATGTTTGTACTAGGTGTAGGTAACGTTGTTATCTCATTAATGAGAAATATTATTCCTTCAAAAATTAGAATTATTGTACAGTTAGTTGTAGTTGCTGCTTTAGTAATTGTTGTAGATCAAGTTCTAAAAGCATTTGCTTATGAGTTAAGTAAAACATTGTCGGTTTTCGTGGGATTAATTATTACAAACTGTATCATTATGGGGCGTTTTGAAGCATTCGCTTTAGGAAATGGCCCATGGAAATCATTTTTAGACGGAATTGGAAATGCTGCCGGTTATGGTATTATATTAATAATTGTAGCATTTTTTAGAGAACTACTAGGTTCTGGTACTTTATTAGGTTTTAAAGTATTAGGAGATCCTATTGAAAAAACAGGATTATATGCTTTAGGATATGAAAACAACGGATTTATGTTGTTATCTCCAATGGCGCTAATTGTGGTAGGTATTATCATTTGGATTCAGCGTAGTAGAAATAAAGCATTAATTGAAGATTAGGCATTAAATAAATGTCATCCTGAATTTATTTCAGGATCTCATCAAAATATAAATAGATGGAATTATTAGAATTATTTTTCAAGTCGATTTTTATAGACAACATGGTATTTGCTACGTTCTTAGGAATGTGTTCTTACCTTGCTGTATCTAAAAAGGTATCTACTGCAGTAGGTTTAGGTGCGGCTGTAATCTTTGTATTAGCAGTAACAGTGCCTATCAACTGGTTGTTAGATCAATATATTTTAAAACCAGGTGCTTTAGCTTGGTTAGGAGCAGAATATGCTGAATACGATTTAAGTTTCTTATCATTTATTATGTTCATTGCAACGATTGCAACCATGGTACAATTGGTAGAAATTATTGTAGAAAAATTCGCTCCTGCATTATACAATTCATTAGGTATTTTCTTACCACTTATCGCTGTAAACTGTGCAATTTTAGGAGGTTCATTATTCATGCAATCTCGTGAAATCCCTACTTTAGGTCAGTCATTTGTATACGGTATTGGCTCAGGTATTGGTTGGTTTTTAGCAATTTTAGCTATTGCAGCGATTCGTGAAAAAATACGTTACTCTTCAATCCCGCCAGCATTAAGAGGATTAGGAATTACGTTTATTACAACTGGTTTAATGGCTATCGGATTTATGAGTTTTGGAGGTATGTTAACAGGAGGTAATGAAGAAGGTAAGAAAGAAGAAGCACAAGCTGAGGTTAAAGTTGAAGCTAAAGAACAAACCAATGAAGTAGCTACTGCTGTGGTTGAAGAAGTTAAAGAAACTGAAACAGAAGCTCAACAAGAAGAAAAATTAGCTACTAACACTAAAGAAATTTCAGAATAATGATGTTTTTACAAGCAAGTACAGGAGGAACAGTAGCTATTACAGTAATAGCATTTTTAGCATTAGTATTACTATTGGTAGCCTTATTGTTATTCGTAAAACAAAAATTAGCTCCGTCTGGTCCGGTAAAAATTACCATCAACGGAGAAAAAACTATTGAGGTAGCCTCAGGAGGAACTTTATTATCTACCTTAGGAAATGAGAAGATCTTCTTGCCATCAGCATGTGGTGGAGGTGGATCTTGTATTCAGTGTGAATGTCACGTATTGTCTGGTGGTGGTGAAGCATTACCAACAGAAACACCTCACTTTACTCGTAAAGAATTACAACACGGAGCACGTTTAGCATGTCAAGTTAAGGTAAAACAAGATATGGATATTTCTATTCCTGAAGAAATCTTCGGAATTAAGAAATGGGAGGCAACCGTTGTACGTAATTACAACGTTGCATCTTTTATTAAGGAGTTTGTAGTAGAAATTCCAGAAGATATGAACTACAAAGCAGGAGGATATATTCAAATTGAAATTCCACCATGTGAAGTGAAGTTTTCTGATATGGACATTACAGCTCACCCAGAAGAGCATGAAACCCCAGACAAATTCCAAATGGAATGGGATAAGTTTAAACTTTGGCCATTAGTAATGAAGAATGATGAAGTTGTAGAAAGAGCATACTCTATGGCTTCTTACCCAGCAGAAGGACGTGAAATTATGTTAAACGTTCGTATTGCAACACCTCCATTTGATAGAGCAAAAGGAGGATGGATGGATGTAAATCCGGGTATTGCTTCTTCTTATGTTTTCTCAAGAAAAGTAGGAGATAAAGTAACTATTTCTGGTCCTTACGGTGAATTCTTCATCAACGAGTCTGATGCAGAAATGTTATATGTAGGTGGTGGAGCAGGTATGGCGCCAATGCGTTCACACTTATATCACTTATTCAAAACCTTAAAAACAGGAAGAAAAGTTTCTTATTGGTACGGAGGGCGTTCTAAGCGTGAGTTATTCTACTTAGATCATTTCTATCAATTAGAAAAAGATTTTCCTAATTTCCGTTTCCACATTGCTTTATCTGAGCCTTTACCAGAAGATAATTGGAAAGTTAAAGATAGTATTGATGCAGAAGGAGATGGTTTTGTAGGATTTGTTCATAATTGTGTTATCGATAATTACTTAAGCAAACACGATTCTCCAGAAGATATCGAATTATACTTCTGTGGGCCACCATTAATGAACAAAGCAGTTGAAAAAATGGGTCAAGATTTTGGTATTCCAGATGAAAATATCCGTTTTGACGACTTTGGAGGATAAAATCAATCCAAAAAAATATATTAAAACCGACACAAAATGTGTCGGTTTTTTGCTTTATTAAGAGATGTTTTTGTTCATATGAATCTTAACTTTTTTTAAAAGAAAAACTTCTTATCTTTGTCACTTACAACTTTTAAAATAAAAAGCCCTTATATGGATTTTGGAAAAGAATTTGAAAAGTATGCAACTAAGCATCATGGTATTAACAGTACTTATTATAATAAAATTACCAGTAGTTTAACTCCATATATTATGGAAGAACGTCAATTAAACATTACACAAATGGACGTTTTTTCTCGTTTAATGATGGATAGAATTATTTTCCTTGGTACTGGTATTAATGATCAAGTAGCTAACATTATACAAGCACAATTATTGTTCTTAGAAAGTGTAGATGCATCTAAAGATATTTCATTATATATCAACTCTCCAGGAGGTGGTGTTTATGCAGGCTTAGGCATTTATGATACTATGCAATTCATTAAACCAGATGTGGCTACTATTTGTACAGGGATGGCTGCATCTATGGGAGCAGTTTTAATGTGTGCAGGACAAAAAGGAAAGCGTTCTGCATTACCGCACTCAAGAATTATGATTCACCAACCATTAGGTGGAGCACAAGGACAAGCATCAGATATCGAAATTACAGCACGTGAAATTTTAAAATTAAAAGACGAGCTATATAATATTATTTCTAAGCACTCTGGTCAATCATTTGAAAAAGTAAATGAAGATTCTGATCGAGATTATTGGATGAAAGCAGAGGAGGCTAAAGCCTATGGAATGGTTGATGAAATTTTAGCAAGAAAATAACGACCAAGTAAACTACTACTATTAGGGTTACGTTTAATTGAAAAGAAGATGACAAAAGATCAAAACTTACATTGTTCTTTCTGTGGAAGAAAAAAAGCAGAAACAGACCTGTTAATTGCAGGTATGGATGCACATATTTGTGATAAGTGTATAGAGCAAGCACATGGTATTGTTGAAGAAGAAGTAGCTGAAGCAAAAACAACAAGCCTATCTAATGATTTAGTTTTAAAAAAGCCAAAAGAAATCAAAGCATTTTTAGATGAATATATCATTGGCCAAAAAGAAACTAAAAAGGCAATGTCAGTTGCGGTTTACAATCACTATAAAAGATTACTGCAAACCGTAAATGATGAGAATGAAGTTGAGATCGAAAAATCTAACATAGTTTTAGTAGGAGAGACTGGTACAGGTAAAACATTAGTTGCTCGTACTATTGCTAAAATGTTAAACGTTCCTTTTGCTATTGTAGATGCTACTGTGTTAACCCAAGCAGGTTATGTAGGTGAAGATGTAGAAAGTATTTTAAGTCGATTATTACAAGCAGCAGATTATGACGTAGAGAAAGCTGAAAAAGGAATCGTTTTTATTGATGAGATTGATAAAATAGCACGTAAAGGAGATAATCCTTCAATTACAAGAGATGTTTCAGGAGAAGGCGTTCAACAGGCTTTATTAAAGTTATTAGAAGGAACTTTAGTAAATGTAGCGCCTAAAGGAGGTAGAAAACATCCAGAACAAAAATTTATTGAAGTAGATACCAAAGATATTTTATTTATTGCCGGAGGTGCATTTTCTGGGATTGATAGAATTATCAGTAAACGTTTAAATCGTCAGGCAGTAGGTTATGGAGCTTCTTTAGAGGAAGATAAAATTGATGAAGATAACTTACTACAATATGTAATTCCTGCCGATTTAAAAAATTTCGGATTGATTCCTGAAATTATTGGTCGTCTACCGGTTTTAAGTTACATGAATCCTTTAGATACCGAAACGTTAAGAGCTATTTTAACAGAGCCTAAAAATTCAATTATTAAACAATACACAAAGCTATTTGCTATGGATAATGTTGAGTTTTCTATGACAGATGATGCGCTAGATTATATTGTTGAAAGAGCTATTGAATATAAATTAGGAGCTAGAGGTTTGCGCTCTTTATGTGAAGCAATTTTAACCGATGCCATGTTTGAACTACCTGGTTCACCAGCTAAAGAATTTGTAGTAACAAGAAAATATGCTGAAAGCAGAATTACCAAATCAGCATTACAAAGATTAAAAGCCGCATCATAGTTAAATAAGCTATAAACTATAACAAAATAACCTCACAGATTTTTTTTAAGTTTGTGAGGTTTTATTTTCTATTAATGATTTCTAAACAAACTATAGATCGTGTATTTGAAACTGCTCGCGTAGAGGAGGTGATAGGTGAATTTGTTCAGCTAAAAAAGTCAGGAAGTAACTTTAAAGGACTCAGTCCGTTTACTGATGAAAAAACACCCTCTTTTATGGTATCTCCTGTAAAACAAATTTGGAAAGATTTTAGTACAGGAAAAGGAGGAAATGCCATTTCTTTTTTAATGGAGCATGAGCATTTTTCGTATCCGGAAGCTATTAAATGGTTAGCAAAGAAATACAATATTGAAATAGAAGAAACCGAACAAACGGATGAACAAAAACAACAAGTTAATGAACGTGAAAGTATGTTTTTGGTGTCTAAATATGCCAAAGATTACTTTCATGATGTCTTAATGAATACCCAACAAGGTAGAGCTATTGGTTTGTCGTATTTTAAAGAGCGTGGTTTTAGAGAAGATATCATTAGTAAATTTGATTTAGGGTATTGTAAAGATGAATGGGATAACTTTACCAATGCAGCTTTAAAAAAAGGATATGACTTAAAATATCTAAAAGCAACAGGACTAACTATTGTTAAAGAAGGTGGTGCAGAGGAAAAGAAATTCGACCGATTTAAAGGCAGAGTGATGTTTCCTATTCATAGTATGTCTGGAAGAATTTTAGGTTTTGGAGGTCGAATTTTAACCAATGATAAAAAAGCAGCAAAATATCTTAACTCACCCGAGAGTGATATTTACCATAAGAGTAAAATTTTATACGGAATTTATCAAGCTAAAAAGGAAATAGCTAAAGAAGATAATTGTTATCTGGTAGAAGGATATACAGATGTAATTTCCTTTCATCAATCCGGAATAGAAAATGTAGTAGCTTCTTCGGGTACCGCTTTAACATCTGATCAAATAAGACTTATTCACAGATTAACCAATAACATTACAGTATTATTCGATGGCGATGCAGCAGGAATTAGAGCTTCTATTAGAGGTATAGATCTGATTTTAGAGCAAGGAATGAATGTAAAAGTGGTTACTTTTCCGGAAGGAGAAGATCCAGATAGTTTTGCAAAATCACATTCAGATGCTGAATTAAAAACCTATTTACAAGAAAAAGGACAGGATTTTATTGAGTTTAAAGTGTCTCTTTTAATGGAAGATGCTCAAAATGATCCTGTTAAAAAAGCAGGGTTAATTAGAGATATTGTAACCAGTATTTCTAAAATACCTGATGCCATTCAACGTGAAGTTTATGTACAAGAATGTGCAAGGATAATGGATATTTCTGAACGTGTTTTGTTTAGTGAATTAGCTCAACTACTCAAAAAAGAAGACTCTTCTTCCTCAAACTCTAACATAAAACAACCAGTTTTACATCCTGTAAAACAGGAAAATAAACCTAAAATCGATAGTCTTTTTCTCCTTGAAAAAGAAATTATTAGAATTTTATTATTATACGGAAATAAAGAAATAGAATTTATAAATTGGGTAGATGCAGTTGATAAAAATGGAAGACATTTTTTAGAAAAAGAAGAGTACAGTAATACCATTTCAAATGAAATTTACTTAAATCTTCAAGAAGACGAAATTGAATTTACAAATGAATTATTTAAAGTTGTGTATTTTGAGTTGATACATCAATTAAATCAAGAAGAAAAAATTTCAATTGATCAATTGGTAACACATGAAAATCCTGAGGTTTCTCAACTAGTAACTAATATCTTAATGGATGAAGAAAAATATGCTTTAAGTGACTGGAGTAGAAAAGAAATATTTGTAACAAAAACCTCAAAAATACTTCCAAAATTAGTTACGGATGCTTTATTAAATATAAGAAGATTATTAATTGAAAAGAAAATAAACAGAATTCTTCAAGAAATAAAAACCCAACAAAT
Source organism: Tenacibaculum sp. IB213877 (assembly GCF_034043975.1). NCBI lineage: Bacteria > Pseudomonadati > Bacteroidota > Flavobacteriia > Flavobacteriales > Flavobacteriaceae > Tenacibaculum > Tenacibaculum sp. IB213877. The sequence goes on from NZ_JAXCHH010000013.1 coordinate 25,001, forward strand.
TCAGCCAGATCTAGAAGAAATTTCAGGATATACAGACTTAAAAAAGTTACTTTTTGAAAAACTAAATAGAGTAGTATAAAAATCATTAACAATTTTTTAACAAATTGTATGTTTTTTTTTGTAATTTAGCAGTCCCTCCCCAAAAGAAAAGAATAAGAAAGCTTAAAATTATGAGAAAATTGCTGCAAATTTGCCATTTGGTAGTTTTGTTGATTCAGCTACCTATCAAAATTTCTAATGGAGAAAAAAAACATGCTTATAAAAAAATTAAACAGTTGATGGTTTCTGTTAATTTACTTTAATTTTTTAATCTAAAGTGATGATTATGTTTTAAAGTGTTGATGTGTATTTTTTTATTAATTATTAATTAACAAAAAAATATATATTTGCGAATCAACATTTTAAAAACCAATCAATATGAATAAAAAATTACAATTTTACCTGCCATTTTTTTTATTAGTTTTTCCTCTCTTTTTAACTTCTTGTTATGATGATGATATCGATTATTTTCACCAAGAAGCTCGTTTAGATACCAATATTATAAGTTTTTCAAATGAAGTTAATGGTAAACTAACGTTTCAAGATGATGCTGTTGTAACATTAAACAATACAAATGATGAAATAGGGGGTTTAGATAATTCTACAAAAAAAGACGTTTTTGAATTTAAACTTATTGGATCAGGTGATAACGCAACACTTAGTTTTGTTGAGACTGAAGTAGATTCTAAAATTTTTGAGGCTACTGTCTCTTTTAAAGTAGGGACAGATAATTCTGACGATAATACACTGTATATTCTTCCTGGTGAAGGATTTGGTATAAGTGCTAATAATTATTCATATACAGAAAGACGAAGTGACCATGCATATTATGTATATAATTATTATTTTGATAATTATGTGTACAATACATGGCAAATGCTAGTTGCGAGTACAGGAACCCTAGAAATGACCAAGGATGTTAAAGTAGGTCAGGAAATTGCAGTAAGAGTTTCAGATGCCGATTTAAATACTGATAATAGTGAAGCTGAAACAATAATGGTTGAAGTTACTAGCGATCTTGGAGAGATTGAAACAGTTACTTTAACTGAAACAGGTGCTAATACTGCTATTTTTGAAGGAGTAGTTACTACAGTTTATGGTACAAGCGCAGGCACAAATAACGATGGGAACTTTACTGTAAGTGCCAATACCGTTTTAACAGCAAGCTATACAGATGCTAAAAATGAACAAGGTGAAGAAGCAATAATTACTGATACCACAACTATTTTAGGAGGAGTCAACGGAGTTGTTGTAGTTGATGAAACCGCTAAAGTAGGTGAGGATATTACTATTACTGTTACCGATGTTGATTTAAATATGGATATTACTGTAGCTGAAATAATAACTGTAGAAGTTACAAGTGATAAAGGAGAAACAGAAACAGTTACTTTAACTGAAACAGGTGTAGATACTGGCGTTTTTACAGGTACTATTACTACGGTTTACGGTGCAAACGCAGGTGCAAATAACGATGCTAGCTTCAATGTAAGCACAAATACCGTTTTAACAACAAGCTATACCGATGTTTTAAATGAACAAGGAGCAGAGGTGGTAATTAATAGTACAACTACTATGTTAGGAGGTGCTACAGGTACTATACTAGTAGAAGGAACAGCAAATGTTGGGGATGATTTAACCGTTACTGTTACGGATGCTGATTTAAATACTAATAACAGCGTTGCTGAAACTATAACTGTAGAGGTTACTAGTGATAAAGGAGAAATAGAAACTGTTACTTTAACTGAAACGGGTATTGATACAGGTATTTTTGTTGGCGTTATTGCTACTGTAAGTGGCGCAAATGCAGGTGTAAATAACGATGATACTTTGAATGCAGAAAACAACACGGTAATTACGGCTACTTATCAAGATATGTTTGATGCTAATGGTACAATGCCAAGTGCAGTTACAAGTAGCATAACTATGATAGAAGTTGTAACAACACCTGAATTTACCTTTTTCACAGGAAAAAAGTTAGAATATGCAAAAGTGATTACTTATAATGGATCAACAACTAGTTCAGGTGTAATGGACGAAACAGATTATACTGCTGAACCTTATTATTGTTATGGTAAAGACTATGAATTGTTTAAAAACTCTGGTGATTTAGAGGTTTATAATAATAACTCGTTTGATCCTGAAGATCCTAATCATTGTAACTCAGGAAGTTCATTAACATTTACTACAGATTGGAGTTTAAACGGAGATATATTATCTATAAATAATGGAATTGATTATGATGATTGGACTTTTGAATATATTTCTGATACTGAATTTAAAATTAGTATCCTGCAAGGAGGAGTACAGTTGTTAGAAAGATATTATCAAGTAGTCCCTTAATTGTTGGGATGAAAACAAATAAAAAAGACCTCTAATTTTAGAGGTCTTTTTTCATTAACTCGTCCAGTTTACAAATCATACTTAACACTAAAAGTAGCATATCTAGGCTGAATAACATAAGCCGATGTACTATTAAAAATAGTATTCGTATTATCTTGATTCAAAGATTTTGTATCTAATAAATTGGTTACTCCAATTTTGTATTCCCATTTACTATCCTTTTTTTGATACGTTACATATGCATCCCAAAAGCTATACTCATTTAACGTTGTAGAATCGTTTCTGTAATTATTATAGGTATATTTTGTGTTGAACACTAAATCATCTGTAATAAAAGTATCAAAATTAATAAACGGACTATGTGTAGTAAATTTATTAATAATACCACCTTGATCATATTTATTAATACTCACATTATATCCGACATCAAAATTGGGTGCATTTCTAAAATTAGAGCTGAATCTTGTTTGGTAAGATTGTGTAAATGAATTCGATTCTCTGTTTTCATTTTCATTGGTTTCTCTTGAAAAAAATAAGTTGTTAGAGATTGAATACGCTACATTACCACCTAAAGAGATTTTAAATTTTCTATAACTCTTCTGAAAATTAGCATTTGCTGAAATACTCTCATCAGGAAAAGCTGAATTAATCGATGTTGAAACTTGATCTACTCCACTAAATTCAGTTAATCCTTTAATTGCATCAATTCTTTTGTTATAGTTAATATTGGCAAACACATTGGTGTAATTAAACATGTTAAAGCTGAAGTAACTTAAATTCACATTATGAGATAATGCACTTTCTAATTCTCTATTACCAGCATATAAACGGTTGTAATTATTAAACACAAAACCTTCTGCTACACTATTGATATCTGTAAAACTTACTTGTTGGCTATAATCTAAACGTAAAGTCTCTGACTTTTTTAGTGCGACTTTTATAGAAGCATCAGGCAATAATTTGGTAAAATTATTATCAAACGAAGTTCCTAATTGCGTATTTTCTGCTGAATATTGATGTAAGGTAAAACCTTGATTAAAGGTGAAAATTCCGGTAATGAATTTATAATGTAATCCTGCATAATAATCATCAAAAGAATAATCTACATCATTTATAGCGTCAGGATTATTAATATTCTGTTGATTCCCATCATCTAACACTTGAAAAACATCAGAATTAAACTGTTGGTTACTTAGTGTTGTACCTAAAGTTAGGTTTAAATTACTCTTTGGATTGATTACATAGTAATAATCTAACTTCGCATCTAACTTATTCGTTTTTACTCTCTTGTTTTGAGAAACATCGTATAATGTTTGTCCGCTTGTTAATCCTAATTGATTTGCAAATGATAACTGAGATAAAGCTGCATTGTAAAACGGATCTTCATCTTGCCACAAATGTTGCGCTTCAAAAGCAAAAATATTTTTGTCGTTTAACGTATAATAATAATTTGCATTTTGATTGATTGAAAAAGGATTTTGCTTCGTAATTTGAGCAATAGGAATTGTAGTTGTTACATCATCAATCGTAGTTCTGTTTGAGATTAACAACTGATCTTCTCTTTGATTCGAAACCTTAGTGAAAATGTCATAATCAAATTGATTATTGGCATTTGGTTTATAACTAGAACTCAATTTAATCAAACCTAAATCACTCTTTTGGTTAGTGGTACTTTGGGCTGTTTCCGTTTGTACCGATTCTGTATCATTTTCATCAGGATTGATATAATTTCTGATAGTATTTTCTTCCATATCAGTATCTGTTCCCGAATAAATAGCAAAACCACTTACATCCCAAGTTTTAGTTGGAGAATAACTAAAATTTAAGGCACCAAAACGTGAGTCAATTTCTTTTGCACGGTTATTTCTCATGGTTAAAAAACCAATATCTGATGAAGCCACATTAAAACCAGTTCCTCTTCCGCCGCCACCTCTAAACCCGCCTGTAAACTTAAAATAATCGCGACGCGTAAACGGAACTTCTCCAATATTATTAAAGTCGGTAATGATATTTACACTATACTTCGGATTGTAATAAAACAGCTTTGGATGCACCAAATAACGAGTATCTTCTGTTCCCATACCCAAACCTGCAGTAACTTCACCAAACCAAAAGTTTTTCTTTCCTTCTTTAAGTTTTAAATTGATAACAATATTATCTTCATTATCGGTTACGCTACTCATTTGACGGACTTCACTATGATTTTTTAACACTTCAACTTTGTCAATTGCATTGGCGGGAATATTTTTAGTGGCAAGTTTAGAATCGCCATCAAAAAAATCTTTTCCTTCCACCATAACCTTCTTAACTGTTTTCCCTTCTACCTGAATTTCACCTTCATCATTTACCTCAACTCCCGGTAATTTGTTTAAAACGTCACCTAGCTTTTTTTCAGTGCCACTTTTAAAAGAATCAGCATTATAAACAATAGTATCTCCCTTTACGGTCACAGGCATTTTTGAGACTACTTCAACCTCATCCAGCGTATTATCAAACTCTAAAAAAATATCTTTAACAATATCTTCTTCTTTGGTAGAAACAGGAACTTCCCCAGTTTTCATCCCCACATAACTCACCTTAATAATATAGTTTGAGTTCTTTTTTAAATTCAGTTTATAATTACCAAAAGCATCGGTAAATCCATAGGAATCGAGTTTTTTAGTTTCATTGTTAACTGCAATTAAATTTGCCATTTCTAAGCCGTTACCTATGCTATCTTTTACAACTCCTGATAGTTTAACTTGGGCACTGGTATAACTGGCAATTAGTACAATTGCTAATAGTATTAGTTTTTTCATTTTTGAAAATTTTGGCTAGTTAAAATCTACCGCGTCTTTCTCCACCTCTACGATTACGGAACATTTCACGCATTTCTTCCATTTTTTCTTTCACTATTTTGTTGTATTCTTCTCTTGTAACCTTATCTCCTTTAGTTGGTGCTTCTATTTGAATTTTCTCTTTCGGATTTAAAACCACCTCTGTACACAAGATGGTAGTTTTATCTGAATTTACTTCTAAAATCAATCCTGGTAATCCCCAATATTCTCCCGGACCATTACTAACAGGAATTTGAGGTGTATACCAAGCCGTAACTAAAACTTCTTTTGGTATTTCAACCCCTTCAACAACTTCTTTGGTTTTGGTTGTATCTTTAGGCTTGTTATCATCTCTTCTTCGCATATTTCTCCAATCAAAAGCATCTGTTTTTTTCATCATGGTTGCTTTATAACATAGATAATTCCCTATTTGTTTAGTTTCAGCAGTCATTTCCCATTGAGGTAATTCTGGTTCTTCAGAAATTAAAAACTTCTTACCAAACATTTCTCTTTCTTCTAATAACTTTTTATCGGAAGTATTTTTATACTGAATTCCTTCTGTAAAACCTCCAAATCTGAAACCTCTTCCTTGTCCCGGTGCTTCTAATTTTTCTTCTTCTTTATAAATTGAAGATGTTTTGTTGAATGTTAATACGTAGGTTTTTTCAAGCATATTTTTCATACGCTCCATAATTTGTTTTTTACGTTGTTCAGACATTTCTCTACCTTCAAATCTGCTCATATCAAATGAGGTTTTTGATTGATAAACCGCTTTTCCTTGAAAGTTTTTTTGTGCAAATGTTACTACCGAGCAAAAAGCAAATACTAAGGTTACAATTGATTTCATTATTTTTTAGCTTTATTATTTTAGATTAAATATAAGTCTAGTTAACTAGAGTTTGACTTAAAAAAAAGCTAAAGGTTTAATAGGGAAATACTAAAAATGATTATTGGTAAACTTTTACAGTAATAGATTCTGCACTTTAAATTTTCTTATAGTTTTAAAATAACATCCTAAAAAACAATGCTGAGTTATTATTTCGTCTAAAAGAAAAGAAAAACGATGTTTTAGACCGCACGTTCATTTTAAACAAACTTTGGGGTAATGATGATTTTTTTAATGCTCGAAGTATGGATGTTTTTATATCAAAAATTCAAAAAAAACTAACAAACGACAGTTTTATACAAATTATAAACGGTAAAGGTTATGGATATAAATTGATATGTTAATTACTTTTGAGATTTAAAATAATGTGTAATTTTACCCTCCTTAAAATAGGCAACACCTAATTTTATAAAACCACATTACACAGATCATTATGCACGTAGCTATTGCCGGAAATATTGGAGCAGGAAAGACCACTTTGACCAAATTATTAGCAAAACACTATAAATGGGAACCACATTTTGAAGCAGTGGATGAAAACCCATATTTAGATGATTTTTATGCTGAAATGGAGCGTTGGTCATTCAATTTGCAAGTATATTTTTTGAACAGTCGTTTCCGTCAAGTATTAGAGTTGCGTCAATCGGGTAAAAACATCATTCAAGATAGAACTATTTATGAAGATGCTCATATTTTTGCACCTAACCTGCATGCCATGGGTTTAATGACGAATCGTGATTTTAGTAATTATTCTTCGTTATTTGAATTAATGGAAAATCTGGTTACTCCACCAGATTTATTGATTTATTTACGTGCAGATATTTCTACTTTAGTTGGTCAAATACATAAACGTGGTCGTGATTATGAAAGTTCAATCAGCATTGACTATTTAAGTAGATTAAATGAGCGTTATGAAGCTTGGATCACCAAATACAACAAAGGAAAATTATTGATAATTGATGTTGATAACTTAGATTTTGTAGATCAACCTGAAGATTTAGGATATATTATAGACCGAATCGATTCGCAATTACACGGATTATTCTAAACTTCTTTTAAATTCACTTAGTAAAATTGAGGTTGCAGTAGCAACATTTAAACTTTCGGTTTGTTGTAAATCTCCAAATCGCGGAATGGTTAGTTTATTATTTACAAGCTCATTTATTTCGTCGGATATACCATTGGCTTCATTTCCCATAACCAAAACTGCCTCTGTTGGTAATTGAGATTTGTAAACGTTTTTACCATCCATATCTGCTGTAAAAACAGGAAGCGTAGTAGTTTTTACATATTCTGACAAATCCAAATAATTTATTTGTACTCTGGTAATTGATCCCATGGTTGACTGTACTACTTTTTGGTTGTAACAATCCACAGTATTTTTAGAGCACACCAGTTGTTTAACTCCAAACCAATCGCACAATCGTATAATGGTTCCTAAATTTCCTGGGTCGTTTATTTCATCCAAAGCAATAATTAAACCTTTAGTTTGAGGTTTCTTTTCTTCTGGGATTTTAAACAGCCCTAAAACCTTATTCGGAGTTTTAAGAGAGCTTATTTTTTTTAACTCTTGTTCAGATACTCTTGTAATTTTATTTGATGGAATATCCGGTAAAAAATCATCAGTTGTAAAAATAGCATCAATTTCAAGTGATGATTTTAGCAGTTCATTTATTACTTTTATGCCTTCGGCTACAAATAAGTTGTGTTTATTTCTATTTTTCTTTTGTTGTAAACCTAATATTAATTTTTGCTGATTTTTAGATAAACTCATTGGATATTTTTTAACAAACAATAACCATAAAAAATTAGTATTTTTGATGTTTAATGCGACGCGTAAAGTTAATGAAAAAACTTTCTTTCTATTTTTTACTACTAGTCTTTTTAAGCTCATGTAGCACAATTGAACATGTTCCTGAAAATGAACTATTACTAAGCAAAAACATCATTTATATAGATAGTGTAAAAACCTCAAAAGAAAAAATTCATGGTCTTTTATTGCAGCGCCCAAATGCTAAGGCTTTAGGTTTACCGCTTTCACTTTACTTTTATAATTTAGGAAATCCACAAGGCTCTCAAGATGTTTCTGAGTGGAGAAAAAATCATCCAGGTTGGTACAACCTTTTTAAAGATCTTTTTTCAGAAAAACAAAGTATCTCAGTTGCTAAAACTTTTATTGGGCTTAATAATTGGTATTTAGAAAATGGTCAACCTCCTGTTATTATTGATGATGAAAAAACTGAAGACACAGAACAAAATCTAGAAAATTATTTTTTTACCGAAGGTTATTTTAGAGCGAACGTAACTTCAAAAAAAGATTCAATAGCAAAAAAGAAAGGAGCTATAACATATTACATTCAAAAAGGAAAACCCACTTTTTTAGACTCTATTTACACTAGCATAGAATCACCTATATTAGATTCTATTTATCATATAAATAAAAAGAAAAGCTTTTTACGTAAAGGAGAGCAGTATAAAAATCAAAATTTTATAAACGAAGCAAATCGTATTGTAAACCTTTATAGAAATAAAGGTATTTTTCATTTTAATGAAAATAACATTTTATTTGAGCCTGATACCTTAAGTAACTATCAAAAAACAGATGTTGAAATCAACATATCTGATAGGTTAATTGAAGAAAATGGAGAATATTCCTCTAAGCCATTCAAAATTCAAAAGATAAAAAATATAAATGTTTTTACAGATTACACATATGAGTTAAGACAACAACCTTATTTAGACTCTGTTAGTTATACAGGAATTTCTTTTTTTGCTCATAATAAATTAAGATACAACCCTAAATACCTTGCTCAATCTGTATTTATTCAACCCAATCAAATATACACTGATTCTTTAAGAAGTTTAACACGGATTCATTTAAGAGGACTAAAAAATTTTAAATCTATATCTATAAGATATAATGAAATAAATGATGATGAGCTAGAAGCTAATATTTTTTTAACTCCTATCGAAAAATATACCTTAGGAGTAGAAACAGAACTTTCTAGATCAAATATTAGAAATTTTGATATTTCAGCTAAATTTTCTTTACTAAACAGAAATACATTTAGAGGGGCTGAAATATTTAGGTTTTCAGTATTAGGAGCTTACTTCAATTCAAGAAACGGTCCCGGTTGGGAGTTAGGTTCTAACTTGTCTTTAGAAATACCAAGGTTCATGGCTCCTTTTGGTTTGCATAAATTTGTACCCAAAAGTATGATGCCTCGTACTACCTTTCAAACAGGTATTAGTATTCAAAAAAACATTGCTTTAGATAAACAAAATATTTCTTTAGGAGTAGATTATAAATGGCAATACAATGAAAGAAAAAGTATTCAATTAGAGTTATTAAACGCCCAGTATATTAGAAATTTAAATGTTGATAATTATTTTAATATCTATCAATCAGAATATTCTAAGCTTATTCAAGTAGAAAACGCCTATGGTTCTGCTCCCAACTTACCTAACAATACACCAAACAACTTTGAAGGAATAGTTTCATTTATGAGAACAATTGCTTCAGACGTTAATTTTAGAAATGAAAATCCACAAGCGTTTCAAGATAATTTAAATGTTTATAACAGGTATAGGATTATTTCGTCAGATTTCTTAATTCCAGAAATAGCTTATAATTTCACCTATAACAATCAAGAAAATGTAAATGATGCTTCTTTCTCTTTTTTCCGTGCTAGAATTGCTAATTCTGGAAATGTAATGGGTTTATTATCTAAACAAGAAAATGCAAATGGGCAAAAAACAGTTTTTAAAATTCCCGTAGCACAGTATTTTAAAACTGATTTAGAATATAAAAAATTCTGGGATCTTGGAAGAAGTACTGTTTTAGCACACAGAACATTTTTAGGAGCCATCATTACTTATAACGGTTCTAATATTCCTTTTTCAAAAAGCTATTTTGCAGGAGGTTCAAATGATATAAGAGCTTGGAGAACCTATGATTTAGGTCCGGGAACAAGAAAAACAGGATTAGAATACAATATAGGAAGTTTGAAGTTTTTATCTTCTTTAGAATATCGATTTCCTATGGTTGGAAGTATAAAAGGAGCAGTTTTTATGGATGCTGGTAACATTTGGGACATCACCAATTCTTCTTTTGTTGATGAAGAAGCTAAATTTAAAAATTTAAAATCTATCACAGACATGGCAGTTGCCGCGGGGTTTGGAGTTAGATATGATCTTAAATTTTTAGTAGCTCGACTAGATATTGGCTTTAAAGCAAGAGAACCTTATTTAAATGACAAAAGATGGTTCCAAAATTTTAATTTTAGTAATGCAGTATATAATATTGGTATAAATTACCCATTCTAAACCCTACTTTCTATTTAAAATCAATCAACACTTACATAAAAAAAGTGTAGATTTGTTTTTCTAATCATCAAACATCTAAAAATTTAAAGAAATGATCAAACCTGGAGTTACCACCGGAAAAGAAGTTCAAAAAATCTTCAAATTAGCAAAAGAAAAAGGCTTTGCGCTACCGGCTGTAAACGTTGTAGGTTCTAATACTATAAATACGGTTTTAGAAACCGCAAAAGAATTAAACGCACCTGTCATTATTCAATTTTCCAACGGAGGAGCACAATTCAATGCTGGTAAAGGATTATCTAATGAAAACCAAAAAGCTGCAATTGCAGGTGCTGTTGCAGGCGCAAAACATATTCATTTAATAGCAGAAGCTTATGGTGTTCCTGTAATTTTACATACCGACCATGCTGCAAAAAAATTGTTGCCTTGGATAGATGGATTATTAGATGCTAGTGAAAAACACTTCGCTGAAACTGGTAAACCTTTGTACAGTTCTCACATGATAGATCTATCAGAAGAACCATTAGAGGAAAATATTGAAATTTGTAAAGAATACCTTAAACGCATGAGCAAAATGGGTATGACTTTAGAAATTGAATTAGGTATTACTGGTGGAGAAGAAGATGGTGTAGATAATACTGATGTAGATAGCTCAAAACTATACACACAACCCGAAGAAGTTGCTTACGCTTATGAAGAGTTATTAAAAATTAGCGACCAGTTTACAATAGCTGCTGCTTTTGGTAACGTACATGGTGTTTACAAACCAGGTAATGTTAAATTAACTCCTAAAATTTTAAAGAATTCACAAGAATATATTTCTGAAAAATATAACGTTCCTCACAATACTATTGATTTTGTATTCCACGGAGGTTCAGGGTCTACATTAGAAGAAATTAGAGAGGCTATTGGTTATGGAGTTATCAAAATGAATATTGATACTGACCTACAATATGCATTTACTGAAGGAATTCGTGATTATATGAAAGAAAATTCTGCATATTTGCAATCGCAAATTGGTAACCCAGAAGGAGATGATGTTCCAAACAAAAAATATTACGACCCTCGTAAATGGTTACGCGAAGGAGAATTAACTTTCAAAGCGCGCTTGAAAAAGGCTTTTGAAGACTTAAATAACGTAAACACGTTATAAAAAAATTAAAGAAAGAGAAAACCAAAAACTAATACAGTTTAAAAAACAAAAACTAAACAGTGCATTATGGCTTGGTTTAAACGAAAAGACAAAGGGATTCATACCCCAACAGAAGAAAAAAAAGACACTCCTAAAGGCTTGTGGTACAAAACTCCAAGCGGAAAAATAATTGATACCGATGAGCTAAAGAAAAATCTTTATGTAAGTCCGGAAGATGGATATCATGTAAGAATTGGTAGTAAAGAATATTTTGAATTATTCTTTGATAATAATGAATTTACAGAGTTAGATGAAAAACTAACTTCAAAAGATCCATTAAAATTCGAAGACACTAAAAAATATCCAGATCGTATTAAGGCTGTACAAAAGAAAACAGGTTTAAAAGATGCCGTTCGTACTGCGGTAGGTAAATCAGCAGGAAAAGATCTTGTAATTGCCGCTATGGATTTTGCCTTTATTGGAGGATCTATGGGAAGTGTGGTCGGAGAAAAAATTGCGCGTGCAATTGACTATTCCATCAAACATAAAATCCCTTTTTTAATGGTTTCTAAATCAGGAGGAGCACGTATGATGGAAGCTTCATTATCATTAATGCAGCTTGCAAAGACATCAGCTAAATTGGCGCAATTAGCAGAAGCCAAAGTTCCATACATCTCTTTATGTACAGATCCTACTACAGGAGGAACTACAGCTTCTTTTGCAATGTTAGGTGATATTAATATTGCAGAGCCAAATGCTTTAATTGCATTTGCTGGTCCCCGTGTAGTTAAAGATACCACAGGTAAAGACTTACCTGAAGGGTTTCAACGTTCAGAGTTTTTATTAGAACACGGATTCTTAGATGCAATTTATGAACGTAAAAACTTAAAAAAACAAGTGAATTTGTATATTGACTTAATACAAAATCAACCTATCAGAGCATAAATAAAAAACCAGCAATTTGCTGGTTTTTGTTTTTTTAACCTTTTCATTTGTAAAATAATTCTCTTATACTTTTAATGTTTATCAGTAAAAATAAAACATGAAATTCTATTAAAATATTATAATCATCTATTAAAAAATAATTGTACATTTGCAACTTCAATGAATTTCATTGAGTACATTAAAATCATTTAAACAATATTGGTATGTATTTAACAAAAGAAGTAAAGCAAGACATTTTTGCAAAACACGGTAAAGGAACAAATGATACCGGATCAGCAGAAGGACAAATCGCGTTATTTACGCACAGAATTAACCACTTAACAGAACACTTAAAAAGAAATCGTAAAGATTTTAACACAGAGCGTTCATTAGTTAGAATGGTAGGTAAGCGTAGAAGTCTTTTAGATTATTTAAAGAAAAAAGACATTAATAGATATCGTGCGATTATTAAAGAATTAGGAATTAGAAAATAATACCTATCAAAAAGAGGCTGGAATATTCAGCCTCTTTTTTTTATATTGCAAAAAGTATTTTATACTTCCATTGGAACAACACACAACAACACCTAACAAAAACAAATTAAAAATTATTAGAAAAAACACTGTATGATTCCACAAGTATTTACCCAAGTAATAGAACTTGGAGATGGAAGAACCATCACGTTAGAAACAGGAAAATTAGCTAAACAAGCAGATGGTTCAGTTGTTGTAAGAATGGGAGATACAATGTTATTAGCTACTGTAGTATCAGCTAGAACAGCAGCTCCTGGCATTGATTTCTTACCTTTAACTGTAGATTACCGCGAAAAATTTGCAGCTGCAGGACGTTACCCTGGCGGGTTTATGAAGCGTGAAGCAAGACCAAGTAATGAAGAAATTTTAACCATGCGTTTAGTGGATAGAGTTTTACGACCATTATTCCCTAAAGATTATCATGCTGAAACGCAAGTTATGATCCAATTAATGTCTCATGATGAAAACGTTTTACCAGATGCATTAGCAGGATTAGCCGCATCAGCAGCTATTCAATTATCAGACATTCCTTTTGAAGCACCTATTTCAGAAGTAAGAGTAGCAAGAATTAATGGAGAGTTTATCATTAACCCTAGTTCTGCTCAGTTAAAAGAAGCAGATATCGATTTAATGGTAGGAGCTTCTAAAGACTTCGTAGCCATGGTTGAAGGTGAAATGGACGAGGTTTCTGAAGAAGAAATGGCGGAAGCTATACGTATTGCACATGAAGCTATTAAAACGCAATGTGATGCTCAGGTTGCTTTAGCAGAAGCTTTCGGAAAAAAAGTAACTCGTGAATATGAAGGAGAAAGAGAAGATGAAGAGTTAGCTCAAAAAATTAATGCCGCTGCATACCAAAAATGCTACGACATAGCTAAAAAAGGAACTTCTAAACAAGAAAGAGGCGAGGCTTTTGCTAATGTAAAAGAAGAAGTTACAGCAATGTTTACCGAAGAAGAGTTAGAGGAATATGGAGATTTAGTAGGTAAGTATTTTAATAAAGCTCAAAAAGAGGCTGTTCGTAATTTAACATTAGACGAAGGTTTACGTTTAGATGGACGTAAAACTACAGATATTAGACCAATTTGGTGTGAGGTAGATTATTTACCAAGCACACACGGGTCATCAATTTTTACACGTGGTGAAACTCAAGCATTAGCAACAGTTACTTTAGGTACATCTCGTGATGCTAACATGATTGATTCTCCTACTTTACAAGACGAAGAACGTTTTTATTTACATTATAATTTCCCACCATTTTCAACAGGAGAAGCAAGACCTATTAGAGGAACTTCTCGTCGTGAAATTGGTCACGGAAACTTAGCGCAAAGAGCATTAAAAGGAATGATTCCTGCAGATTGCCCTTACACTGTACGTGTGGTTTCTGAAGTTTTAGAATCAAATGGTTCTTCTTCAATGGCAACTGTTTGTTCAGGTACTATGGCATTAATGGATGCTGGTGTGCAAATGAAAAAACCAGTTTCAGGTATTGCAATGGGATTAATTTCTGACGGTGAGCGCTACGCAGTTTTATCAGATATTTTAGGAGATGAAGATCACTTAGGAGATATGGATTTTAAAGTTACTGGTACTGCTGACGGAATTACAGCTTGTCAAATGGATATTAAGATTAAAGGATTGTCTTATGAAATCTTAGTAAAAGCACTGAAACAAGCGCGTGATGGTCGTTTACATATTTTAGAAAAATTAACAGACACTATTGCTACACCAAATGCAGAAGTAAAAGCTCATGCACCTAAAATGGTTACCAGAGTTATTCCTAACGATTTAATTGGTGCATTTATTGGACCAGGAGGAAAACATATTCAAGAGCTTCAAAAAGACACCGAAACAACTATTGTTATCAACGAAGATCCTGTTACTGAAGAAGGAATTGTTGAAATTTTAGGAACCAACCAAGAAGGAATAGACAAAGTAATTGCTCGTATAGAGTCAATGATGTTTAAACCTGAAAAAGGAAGTGTTTATGAAGTTAAAGTTGTAAAGTTATTAGACTTTGGTGCTGTTGTTGAATATACAGAAGCTCCAGGAAACGAAGTTTTATTACACGTAAGTGAATTAGCTTGGGAACGCACAAATAACGTTACCGATGTAGTTAATTTAGGAGATATTTTAGATGTAAAATACTTTGGTATTGATCCAAAAACTCGTAAAGAAAAAGTATCTCGTAAAGCTTTATTACCTAAACCAGAAGGCTATGTTTCTAAACCTAGAAACAATGACGGAAAAGGTAGAGATAATCGTAATCGCGATAATCGTCGAGATGATAGAAAACCAAGACAAGAAAAGAAAGAAGATTAATTTTCTTAAAATAAATGTTGAAAAATCGGTAAAGTATTTTACCGATTTTTTTTATGCTTTTTGTTTCTTTGCTATCTAATTTGAGCTTTAAAAATTAGCTTTAATTTCTTTACACCATTTATAAGTATACAGTATTGAAAATCCAACGAATTACATACCTATCATTAGGCTCTAACCAAGGAGAGAAGCTTCAAAATTTGCAAAAAGCAATTGATTTGATTGCAGAAAAAGTTGGAGCAGTACAAAAAGTAGCTTCAATATATAAAACGGCTTCATGGGGGTATGATGGTGAAGATTTTTATAATACGTGTATCAAAGTTTCTACCTATCTACCACCTGAAACTTTAATGTTCAGGTTGCTAAAAATTGAGGAAGAGTTAGGAAGAGAACGTAAAAACAAAAAAGGATATACAGATAGGGTGATTGATATTGATATCTTACTGTTTGATGATGAAATTATCTTTTCAAAAACCTTGATAGTTCCGCATCCTAGAATGCTTGAACGTAAATTTGCTTTAGTTCCTTTAGTTGAAATTGCACGCAATGTGATTCATCCTATTGAAAAAAAGCATCTGTTTATTTGTTTGGAGAACTGTACAGATGATTCTGAAATCTTTAAATTAGAAGAGCAGCTTCAACGACCAATTCCAATCACTGAAAAGTATAATTATATAGCTATTGAAGGAAATATTGGCGCAGGAAAAACTTCCTTAGCTAATATGATGTCAGATGAATTCAATGCAAAAATGGTATTAGAACGTTTTGCTGATAACCCCTTTTTGCCAAAATTTTATAATGATGAAGAACGATATGCTTTTCCTTTGGAAATGAGTTTTTTAGCGGATCGTTATCAGCAATTATCAGATGACTTAGCCCAATTCGATTTATTTAAAAATTTTATTGTTTCTGATTATTATATTTTTAAATCGCTCATTTTCGCACAAGTCACACTCCAAAATGATGAATATCAACTATATAGAAAAATGTTTGATATGATGTACAATGAAATTACAAAACCAGATTTGTACGTGTATTTATATCAAAATACTGATAGGTTGTTACAGAACATTAAAAAACGTGGACGCGATTATGAGCAAAACATAGAAGCTGGCTATTTACAGAAAATCCATGATGGATACAGTAATTTTATTAAAACTCAACAAGATTTGAATATTTTAATTATTGATGTTTCAGAACTTGACTTTGTAAATAATGAAGCTGATTATTTACATATTTTAAAAAAGATTAAAAATCATAAAGTATAAAAAAAGCAGCGATAGCTGCTTTTTTTATTTCTTTATTAAATCCAGTTTTTCTGCAAAATAATCACAAAAATCGCGCATGGTAGCACTCATTTTTTCATCATTGGTAGCACGTTCAAATGTATTTGCCATACTTACTAATGTTTGGTGAAAAAACTGTTTCATTTCATCGACAGGCATGTCTTTGGTCCATAAATCCATACGCAACGTATCTTTTTGTTTATGATCCCATACTGATAACATAATTGCTTTAGACGTTTCATTTTCAATTCCTCCATCTTCTGCATTCCATGAAATTTCTTCGGGAACTCTATTTTCGTCTAATCCTACTTTAAATTTTATTTCTGATGTATGCTCTATAGCCATTATCTTTTAGGTTTATATTTAGAATTTTTAAATATTTCGTCTTCACTTTTTTGTAAAAGTTCCGGCAAAGATACGTCATTATTTCTCATATAAGACCTCACAATCTGCCATCCAATCCATACTCCTATTCTGCCTGGTGAAAGAGAGTCATCTTCAGAATAAAACTTTGAAAATGGAGCTAAATCTAAAAACCTACGATTTAATTTAGTGTCAGTACTATACAGTACATCTTTTTCTATAAAATATTTCCATACTTCTTCTTCATTTGTCTTTGCCCAATCATATTTTTCAGGAGAATAACCAATTTTTTCTCTATCAGAAATACCAGGTAAAAAAAGATCTAATAGGTACATTTTCTTTCCTTCAAAAATCATTTTATCTATAAAATTTCTTTTAGCAGTAGGCATTACTTTTTTGTTAATTATAGCATTAGCTACATCAACAATTAAATGATTTTTGTGGTTATTTTGTCTAATATATTCAGGATAATCATTATAAAAAGGATGTTTAGCTCCTAGATAGGCATCTAAGGAAATCAATAATATACTGTCTGCATAAACCACTCTGTTATCATAATCAATGTTAGTTAACATAGTTATTACATTGGGTGATTGAAAAGATTTATCATAATATTTTATATGCTTACATAAATTTTCTATTTGTTTAGTTTCTTCAGAAAAATCACCAAATACTTTTTGCGTTTCATTAAACAATTCTTGTTCATCTTTATTATTAATTTTATTAATCCAAACACTATCATGTTCTGGAGGAAATAATAGTGGATATTCTTTCTTCGTTTTATTTAAAGTATTTGGTGTAGTAGAATAAAAATCAATATCAAATCTTTTAATTTTAAAGTTTACATCAATATTTGAAACATCTATTCTATTAACATTATTTTCTTTGCAAGAAATGATGCTAATAAAAATGAGTATGAAGAATATAATTTTTCGCATTATCTTAGCTCTTATAAATTGAATGTCAAAATTAAAGAATTAGTATCAAATGGATGTACCTAAAGTTATTGATCATATTGTAAATTGGTTAAAAGATTATGCTGAAAATGCAAAAGTAAATGGATTTGTAATTGGAGTGTCTGGTGGAATTGACAGCGCGGTTACTTCTACTTTATGTGCTAAAACTGGCTTATCTGTAATGTGTTTAGAAATGCCTATTTATCAAGCGCCAAATCAAGTAAGTAGAGCTTTAAATCATATAGATTGGTTACAAAACAACTTTTCAAATGTATCTATGACTCAAGTTAATTTAACTCCCGTGTTTGATAGTTTGATTAAAGCATTACCTCCTGTAAAAAACGAAGATGATAGGTTTATGGCTTTGGCAAATACACGTGCTAGATTACGTATGACTTCATTATACTATTTTGCTGGCTTCCATGGCTTATTAGTAGCTGGCACCGGAAATAAGGTAGAAGATTTTGGTGTGGGCTTTTTTACAAAATATGGTGATGGTGGTGTAGATTTAAGTCCGATTGCAGATTTAATGAAATCAGAAGTATATGAAATTGCAAAATACTTAGGGATTAACAAAGAAATTATTGTTGCAGATCCAACTGATGGTTTATGGGGAGATGACAGAACAGATGAGGATCAAATTGGCGCCTCTTATGATGAATTAGAATGGGCTATGCAAATGCAAGATGCTGGTAAAAAAGTTACTGACTTTTCTGGGCGTAAGCAAGAAGTATATAAAATATATACGCGTTTAAACCGAATTAATCAGCACAAAATGATTCCTATTCCTGTTTGTGAAATACCAAGTGGAATTAAAAAATAGTCCTAAAATAAGGGTGCCTGTTTTTAGATAGAATTTAGATTAAACCAGAGAAGATATTTTCTCTGGTTTTTTATTATGCTTATCTAATAATTAGTTTTTTAGTGGTTTGTTTGCTTCCGTTTTTAATTTGAAGTAGGTAAAGACCCGCATTTACTTTATCAAAATTCAACTCTTCAGAGAATATATTAGAAACATTATTAAATTGTTTAGTGTCAATTTCTCTACCTCTGATATCGAAAAGCTTTATATCAACTCTTTCTGTATTTAAAACTTCAAATCTAAGTTTAAAAATACCTGAAGAAGGATTAGGATATAAATTGAAACTGTCAAACGCATAATCTTCAATTGAAGCAGGATTGTCCACAACTATAGTATAATCTTCTGTTTCTCCCCATTCGCTTCCTTGATCTTCATCACATGCTCCTTCACCATATATATCATTAGTACTAGTAGTAAATTCAATAACAACTCTCATTCGAGTAGGACCAATTACAGCATTTTCAGGAACAGTTATATCTAATGATCCTGTAACCACATTCCCAGATAATGTGCCTAAGTCATACCTTTCATCAGTTAAATCGAAAATATAATCTTGATTCCAATCTATAAACACAAAGCAATGGTCTCTAAATCCTTGAGCATCAAATGTTACATTTATTTGATGAGTATCTCCAGGTTGTACAGTAGTGGATATATTTGTGAAATCTTGATAACCGTCGTCTGCAGTTGGTTCATGATCATTACCTGAATTATTATTTATCGTGTTAAATGTAACATTAGAAATAAATTCACTGTTATTAGTTTCTGTAAAAGTAGAACTACAATATGATGGATCTTCTGTTATAAAATTAAAGGGAGAAGAAAAAACTCCTTCACCACAATCATTTTTAGGTTTTACTCTCCAATAATAAGTTGTAGTATGTTCTAAGATTGCAGGCACTGAATACCCATTAGTTGTAACATTTTCACTAGCTATTATGTTTGTAAAGTTATTTTCTGTTGCGATTTCTACATCATAAGATAGAGCATTATTGTCTAGTTCCCAACTAAGTATTTGATTTATAGACTCATTTGTAGCTCCATTTGTAGGGGAGGTTAATGTTAATTGATCAAAATTATTATCAAATACATTTAAAGTCACATTTGCAGTTTTTTCAATACTACCAGATGTTCCTTTTAAAATTATTGAATAGCTCCCCTTAGCAATATTAGTAGTTGTTATAGTAGCTGTTACTGGGGTATCATCATTTATGGCTGAAACAGGATCAAAAGTAATGGTAGCTCCAGAAGGTAGGTTTTCAGCTGAAAATATAGTAGTATCAGAAAAACCTATAAAAGTGTCATAAATAAAGCTATATATAGCATTATTAGGCTTGCAAACACTTAAGTTAGGATTATCAATTGTTAATGCAAATTCTGTTTCTTGAATTGAAAAATTTGAGGAATTAACGGCATAAAAAATGTTATTATTTCCTTCCACCATCAATCTGGCAGTATTTGTATCACCGCCGCCAGTAACAGGAACAATTATATTACAGTTTCCATTGTTTGGTACATCAGTAGCCAAAATAAAAGGAAATGTAACACCTCCATCAGTTGACATTTTAATATTTACTGTTGGGGTATTCACAGTACCTGAATCTGTGCCAGCAACATTCCAGGTAATAGTTTGTGTTGTTCCAACATCCCAAACTTCATCGGTAGTTTGTGATGTAACGATAAAAGGCCCTACTGATGAATCAACAGTAATTTTCATTGTATCATAACTAGTTTGACCGCCTAATCCTATTGCTGAGGGCTCTCTATCTCTAACAGTTAAGGCCCAATTTAATTCTCTAGAAACTTCTGAAACAGTCTCCCAATCATCCCCAGAATCAGGATCTGATTCCGTTAATTGACCAGCAATCACACGGCTCAATTTTGGAATATACCTATCTGATTCAATAGTAGGAGGTAGGGATCTTGCTTGAGCTCCTTGTGTGTTTGTAGGCCCAAATTGACTTCTAGATACTTGACCGCTATCTGTTTGTTCCCAGCAAAACATTAAATTATCTCCACTATCAGGATCACTAGCTTCCCCCTTTAAAACATAAGCAGTACCAGCAGGAATTGTATAATCATTGCCAGCATCTGCAGTTGGAGGATTGTTAACTATATTTATTGGATTATTATTCTGCCAGCACGTTTGGGTTTCTAAGTTTGTTAAAATTTGACGTATACTATGGTAATGAAAATAAGGATCACTGTGTTGTTGCACATTTGAACTTGTGATTCCTGCATATCCCATAATAGTGGAGCCAGAACCAGGTTCTGCATTTACACCAGTTCCTTCCGTATTCATTGAAAATGTATGATTAGCCCCCATTTGATGCCCAAGCTCATGTGCTACATAATCAATATCAAAAGTATCACCTTCAGGAATACCATCAGCAGGAGAAGTAATTCCAGCACCCTTGTTTTCATCAGTTGTAGCAGGTGTATCATCTACACATACACATCCAATACATCCTGCATTCCCTCCTCCTCCAGAGGCGCCAAACATATGTCCAATATCATAAGCATCGTTACCTATTGTATTAGTTAAAGTGTTTTGCAATTCAACATTCCAAGTACTTAAAGAATTAGAATAGGGATCAGTCACAGGATTTGTGAAAATTAATTCTGGAAAATCCTGAACTTCAAAAGTTACTGCCATATCTGTTTCAAAAACAGCATTTACTCTTGTTATAGTAGCGTTAATAGCAGATAAGGCACCTTCTATAGTGCCTCCATGATAAATTGTGTATTCACCATTTACAGACATGGCTAATCGAAACTTACGTAATGTTTGGTCGTTAGCATCCCTACTATAAGTATCTTTTATTTCATCTAAGGAAACAATTTCATCAGCAGTAGAACATATAAATTCTTCTTGTGGTAAATTTGCTTTAGCTAATCTGTTATAAACAATATATTTTTCAGTGCTTCCTGTTAGAGGCTGCATAAAAACGGTAGGTTTATTTTTATAGCTAATCATGGTTTGTATGCCTTTAGGTGATATACTCATTCTTAGTACAGCTCCTGTGTTTTTATTTACACCTATATATGATTTGATTTCAGGATATTTGGCAGCTAAAGAGGGGGCGAAAATAGAATTTTCAAATATTTCAAAAATTTCGAACTTTCCTTTTTCATTTGGTATCTTGAATAGGCTACCTCGTAGAGTTCCTCTTTTTGGAGATTCTTTCAATAAAGATTGAAACTTTTTAAACTTTAGTGAATAAACAGAAAAATTTTTATGGTCTAATTTCTGAATAGTAATACCATTAATTTCTCCATTATCATTAGTTTTTTTCCATAGCTCTTGTGAATGCATGTTAAGGCTAAAAGAAAACAGGAAGAACGTAATTAATGTAATTTTTTTCATATATTTTTGTTATTTGGAATAAAAAAAACTTTTTTATTTTGAATTTTTTTCATTAAAAATAAAGCAATTTAAAAAAAATATGAATAAAAAGATTAATTTGATTAATTTAAATCAAAAAGATTACAAAGAAATTTGGGATTATCAAACTGATTTATTGCAAAGTACAGTTGATCTTAAGATAAAAAACAGAAGAGAAAGTAAAGAAACACCTACCAATAATTATTTTCTTTTTGTTGAACATCCTCATGTATATACTTTAGGAAAAAGTGGAGATATGAGTAATTTATTATTAAACGAAGAGCAATTAAAACAGAAAGGAGCCACTTTTTATAAAATTAATAGAGGAGGAGATATAACCTATCATGGTCCGGGGCAAATTGTTGGGTATCCTATTTTAGATTTAGAAAATTTTTTTACAGATATTCATAAATATCTTCGATTGTTAGAAGAATCTATCATCAAAACGATTGCTGAATATGGTTTAGAAGGTGAAAGAAGCGAAGGTGAAACTGGAGTTTGGTTGGGAGTTGGAACTCCGTTTGCTCGTAAGATTTGTGCTATGGGTATTCGTACGAGTCGTTGGGTAACTATGCATGGTTTTGCTTTAAATGTGAATACTGATTTAGGTTATTTTGATAATATTATTCCGTGTGGAATTAGAGGTAAAGCGGTTACTTCACTAGAAGCTGAATTAGGAAGGAAAGTTCCAATTGATGAGGTTAAAGAAAAAATTCTAAAACACTTTAAAGAACTATTTGAAGTAGAGGAGTTTCTCATAAAATAAAAAACCGAGCATTGCTCGGTTTTTTATTTTTAAAGTTTAGTAAAATTACTTTGTAGTTTTTACTTCAAAAGACATTTCAACTAAATCATCAACAAACTTGTCTTTTAAGTTGTCGAAGAATTTTTTAGAAGCATACTTTACGTTAAAGTCAGCTCTATCAATGTTAAAAGTATCACTTTTTAAAGTGTAAACACCATCTTGCTCTGTTAATGTAGCAGGAATAGTAATACTTTTAGTAACGTCTTTAATTGATAAGTTACCAGTTACATCTAATTTATCTTCATTGTTTTCAACAGATGTAATAACAAATTTAGCTGTTGGATATTTTTCTACATTGAAAAAATCCTCAGCTTTTAAGTGACCAACTAGTTTTCCGTTGTACTCTTCATTTTCAATATCTAAACACTTAATAGTGTTTAAATCAATTACAAATTCTCCAGATGTAAGTGTACCATTGTCTACAACTAAAGAACCGCTTTGTAAAGCTACAGTTCCGTTATGAGCTCCACCAGGTTTAGTTCCTTTCCAAGTTAATACAGAGTTTTCAACATCTACATTATCTACAACAGCAACAGTTTCTTCAACTTTTACTTCTTCTTTTGCTTCAACTTTCTCCTTTTTTTCTCCTTTACAAGAAACTAAAGCAGTAGCTACAAGAGCTAACATTAAAATTACTTTTTTCATATTTATTAGTGATTAATTGGTTTTTAATTTATTTTCCATGGCAAATATATTAAATTTTATTTTCCGTGGGAATTATTTTTTATCTTTTGTATCTATAACAATGGTAACGGGGCCATCATTCAATAATTCAACTTTCATATCTGCTCCAAATTCTCCTGTTTGCACTTTTTTCCCTAAATCCTTTTCAAACTGATTAACAAACTTTTCATACATAGGAATGGCAAAATCAGGTTTTGAAGCCTTTATATAACTTGGTCTGTTTCCTTTTTTGGTTGATGCGTGCAGTGTAAACTGACTAACCACAATTGCATCACCGTTTACTTCTAATAACGACTTGTTCATCACATTATTTTCATCATTGAAAATTCTAAGGTTAGCAATCTTTTTTGATAACCATTCAATGTCGTCTTTTTCATCAGCATCTTCAATGCCAATTAAAATTAGTAATCCAAGATTAATGTTTGCAATTTTTTCTTGATTAACAGTAACGCTAGCTCTTGATACTCGTTGAATAACAGCTTTCATAGTTTTGATTTTTTCTTTTGATTATTCCCAAATATCAGTTCTGTAGTTTTCTTCTTCACCTTCTAAAATTTGTAAGTAACTTTTGTAGCGAGACCAAGAAATTTCTTCATTTTCCAACGCTTCTTTTACAGCACATTGTGGCTCATTTACATGAATACAGTTGTTGAATTTACAATCTTGTTTTAAGGCAAAAAATTCAGGAAAATAATCGCCCAACTCATCTTTTTCCATGTCAACAACACCAAAACCTTTTATTCCGGGAGTGTCAATAATTTGAGCATCAAAACTCAAATCGAACATTTCAGCAAAAGTTGTAGTGTGTTGTCCTTGTTTATGTTGTTCAGAAATTTCTTTGGTTTTTAAATCTAAACTAGGTTCAATGGTGTTGATAAGCGTAGTTTTTCCAACCCCGGAATGACCTGAAAACATACTTACATTTCCTGTCATCATTTCTTTGATTTTATCGACATTTTGACCTGTAACTGCAGACACTTCAATACATTCATAACCAATTGGCTCATAAATATCTTTCAAATACAAGATTTCTGCACGCTGTTCAATTTCGTAAGAATCTATTTTATTGAAAACTAAAATGGTTTTGATAGAATAAGCTTCTGCGGTTACCAAAAAACGATCAATAAAAGTGGTAAAAGTGGGAGGGTTATCTATGGTAATTAGTAAGAAAACCTGATCAATATTTGCCGCTAAAATATGAGTTTGTTTAGACAGGTTTACCGATTTACGAACGATGTAATTTTTTCGCTCATGAATATTGGTAATAAGTCCGGTTTCTTCATCATTTTTGGTTTCAATGCTAAAGTCAACTTTGTCACCTACAGCAATCGGATTGGTGCTTTTTATTCCTTTAATACGGAATTTTCCTTTGATTCGGCATTTATAAAATTCGCCTTCAGATTTTACCCAATACCAACTTCCGGTTGATTTATAAACTATTCCTGTCATAAAACAAAGATGAGAATAAAAATACTCCCGCAAAAGCGGGAGAGAGTTTTTATGAATTAATTATCTTTTCTTGATGGTTGATACTTTCTTGATGAATAGCTTTAAACATTCTTAAAATAAACTCTTCGCTTAATCCTCTAGTTTCTCCTTCTAAAATCATATTTCCGAGAATTTCGTTCCATCGTTTGGTTTGTAAAACCGCCACGTTTTTGTCTTTTTTAAGCTTACCAATTTCATCAGCAACTTTCATTCTTTTACCTAACATTTCAACTAATTGGTTGTCTAACACATTGATTTGTGCGCGTAAATTATCTAAAGAATTTTTATAATCAGCTTCCGTATCGGTTTCTTTTCTGATTTTTAAATCTTTCATAATTTGCTTTAACGTAGCTGGGGTAACTTGTTGCGCCGCATCACTCCAAGCATTATCCGGATCAAAATGGGTTTCAATCATTAATCCGTCAAAATTTAAATCTAATGCAGTTTGAGAAACTTCAAAAATCATATCTCGTTTTCCTGTGATATGTGACGGATCATTAATCAATGGTAAATCTGGAAATTTATTTTGAAATTCAATAGCTAATTGCCATTCTGGAATGTTTCTGTATTTAGATTTTTCATAGGTAGAAAATCCTCTGTGGATAGCTCCTAAATTTTTAATTCCAGCTTTGTACAATCTTTCAATTCCGCCTAACCAAAGTGCTAAATCTGGGTTTACAGGGTTTTTAACCAATACAATTTTATCAGTTCCTTGTAAAGCATCTGCAATTTCTTGCATAATAAACGGAGAAACGGTAGATCTTGCACCAATCCAAAGAAGATCAATATCATGCTCTAAAGCTAATTTTACATGGTTGGCATTGGCAACTTCAGTACAAGTTTTCATTCCTGTTTCTTCTTTTACCTTTTGCAACCATTTTAAACCTAAAGCACCTACACCTTCAAAATTTCCTGGTCTTGTTCTAGGTTTCCAAATTCCGGCACGATAATAATTTACATCGGTATCTTTTAGTTCGTGTGCAATTTTTAAAACCTGTTCTTCAGTTTCTGCACTACACGGACCCGCTATTACTAAAGGATGATCCAACTTCATGTCATCCAACCAATTTCTTAATTCTTTTTTGTTTTCCATTTTAGTATTATTTAATGCCGTTTAATATTTGTTTTATATAGTTTGTATTTTCCATTTCTTGATGAATTTCTGAAAAATCATCATTCAACATAAGTTCTTTAAATTGCTGTAAGTTGGTAATATACTCTTCTAAAGTTTCGATTACATTTTCTTTGTTTTGCTGAAAAATAGGTGTCCACATAGCAGGGGAACTTTTAGCTAAACGAACCGTTGAAGCAAATCCACTACCCGCCATATCAAAAATGTCTCTTTCATTCTTTTCTTTTTCAATAACCGTTTTTCCTAACATAAAAGAGCTGATGTGTGATAAATGCGATACATAAGCAATATGCTTATCGTGTGATTTTGGTTCCATGTATCGGATTCTCATTCCTAGTTTTGTGAAGATTTCCAACGCTTTCTCTTGAAGCTTAAAAGCCGTTTTTTCAACTTCACAAATAATATTGGTTTTTGATTTGAATAAACCTCTCAACGCTGCTTGAGGGCCTGAAAACTCTGTTCCTGCAATAGGATGCGTGGCTAAAAAATTTCTTCGCTTCGGATGATTTTTAACCGCCTCACAAATTTGTGACTTAGTAGAACCCACATCTATTACTAAACAATGGTCGTTTACGGTGTCTAAAACTTTCGGAATAACCGCTAACTGAATATCAACAGGGATAGAAATGATGACCACATCAGCAAACTCTAAATCAGAAAAAGTAGCTTTTTTATGAATAATTTTTAATGCTAAAGCTTTTTCTAAATGTTCAGGATTGGCATCAATACCATGAATTATAGCCTCTGGATAGTTGTCTTGAATATCCAACACCATGCTTCCGCCAATTAATCCGATTCCTATTACAAATACATTCATACTCTTTCTATCGCTTTTTTAATTTCCTCTTCTTTTACACATAATGAAAATCGGATAAATCCTTCTCCTTTCGATCCAAAAATAGTTCCCGGAGCTACAAAAATGTCATGATTGTATAATAACTCATCCACCATATCTTCGGAAGATTTTCCTTCGGGAAGTTTTGCCCAAACAAACATTCCTGAGGTATTTTTATCATAGATACAGCCAATTTTATCAGCCAATTCCCAAATTAATGCTCTTCTTTTTTGGTAGATGTGGTTTTGATTTTCAATCCACTCTTTTGAAGTTTTTAATGCTTCTACAGCACCTTTTTGAATGCCGTAAAACATACCGCTATCTTGTTGTGTTTTTACTTTTAATATTTGGTTGATAAACTGCTCGTTGCCTAACAACATTCCTACACGCCAACCGGCCATATTAAAAGTTTTACTGAGAGAGTTCAGCTCTAAAACCACATCTTTTGCTCCGTTTATATTTAAAATACTTTGCGGATCATCATTCAAGATAAAGCTATACGGATTGTCATTTACAATTAAAATAGCATGCTTTTTTCCGAAGGCGACTAATTTTTCAAAAGTATCTTTTTGAGCTTTTGCTCCTGTTGGCATGTGCGGATAACTAACCCACATCATTTTAACTTTTGAAAGATCTAATTTTTCTAGTTCTTCAAAATCCGGTTGATACTTATTTTCTTCGGTTAAATCGTAAAAAACAGGAGTTGCACCAACTAATTTGGTTACCGATGTATAGGTAGGATAACCAGGATTCGGAATTAAAACTTCATCTCCTTCATTTAAAACCGCTAGAGAAATGTGTAAAATTCCTTCTTTACTTCCCATTAAAGGCAATACTTCTGAATTTGGATTCAGAATCACCTGATATTTATCCTGATAAAAATTGGCAACAGCTTCTCTAAATTCAGGTAGTCCTTGATAACTCTGATATTTGTGAGCGATGTTATCGGTTAAACTTTCTTTTAAAGAATCAATAACTGAGGTAGGGGGTAATAGATCTGGACTCCCAATTCCGATATTTATTACGGGTTTTCCTTCTGAAATTAACTGACGAACCTCTCGCAATTTCTTAGAAAAGTAGTATTCTTCAACGGTATGTAATCTGTCTGCAAACTGAATCATGCGTGTCCGTTTTTATATTCTCCTAAAACTTTAAAATCTTCTGCCATAATATTCATAATCGATTTTGCTTTGGCGTAATGTTTATAATCTTCAAAAGTCACATCCACAAAAAATGAATATTTCCATGGAGTTTCTATTCTTGGTAACGACTGTATTTTAGTTAAGTTGAGTTTACAATCACTCAACACATTTAAAATGGTAGCTAAACTTCCGCGTTTGTGGTCTAACTGAAATTTTAACGACGCTTTGTTGATATCTTCCTCAGCAATTACTGAGTTTGATGTTTGAATAATCACAAAACGGGTAGCGTTGTTTTGTATGGTTTGTACATCGGCCGCTAAAATTTCTAAGTCAAAAATTTGAGCAGCCTCTTTACTTGCTAAAGCTGCGATACCTTGTAGTTGATTTTTTTGAATTCGCTCTGCAACCTCTGCGGTATCTTTATCTTCAATAAGTTTTATATGAGGAAGATTTTTAAAATACTTTTTACACTGTAAAAGTGCCATTGGATGCGAATACACTTCTTTGATATCTTCAATTTTTTGACCTTTTAAAGCCATAAAATTCATGCTGATTTTTAAATAGTGTTCGCCAATGATGTGAAGATTATTACTGTCAATCAATGCATAGTTAGGGATGATTGATCCAGCTATAGAATTCTCAATGGCCATCACTCCACAATCACTTTTTTTGGTGAGTAAACTATCAACCAAAGCATCAAAAGACATGCATTTATCTAACGAAATCTGTTCGCTAAAAAAAGCATCGGCAACAATATGATGATTGCTTCCTTCTATTCCTTGAATGGCTATTTTTTTCATATAAAACCAAAAAAAAAGCCTCGATAAATCGAGACTTTATATTACTATTATGTTATAGTGTTAACATTACGATACAAAGTCTCAACTCTTACTAAAATAGTAAAAGTAAAAATAGAAACCTTGCCATACGTTTTGTAACATCGTTGTTATCTTTTGTTTGATAAAAGCAAATCTAAATATTTAAATGAAAAAAACAAGCTTTTGTAAATTAAATTTTCATTTTGAACTTAATTTTTTATCTCATTCAAAAAATGATTACATTTAACTGTCTTAATAATAAGTTGTTATGAAGTTAATGAAGGTTACAGTTTTCACGGTTATTTTTTCAGTCTTGCTGATGTCTTGCAACGCTTTAAAGACCGCAGCGTTTGATCAATATTCGTATCAGAAATCCATTGAAATTAAAATTGAAGCTCAAAAATTAATGGAAAAAGCCACGGATGATTTTAAGAATTTTACTGAAGAAGTGGAAGATTTACAAACCGAAGTTGAAAAAATGGTTGAGTACGAAAAATACAAACCAAATAATGAAGTAACTTACAAAATGTGGCAGTTACTTTCTAATAAAGATAAAAACTTACTCTCAGGTTTCTTCAAAAGATGGGAGGAAGAACAACAGTTAAATTCGTTTTTTGTGGAAGAAGCGGAGAAAATTATAGTGGAAGCTATGGATTTGTTAATTCAATACGAATCACAAAAAGACCCGGAAGTAAAGACCAAGTTATTGGATATAATTTCTAAAAACTAAGTATGATAGATTTTGAAAAAATATTACAAGAACTCAAAAAAGTTTTGACTGATTTATTTAAGGATAAATATTCGGAGTTCACTAAAGAATCTAAAAAAGATGTTGAAGCTATTTTAAGTGATTCGAAAGAAAAGTTAGAGCGTTGGACGATTTTACTTGCGGAAGGAAAAATTACCTTACAAGATTTTAAATGGTTGCTCGAGGCTCAAAAAGATTTACTGCATATGAAAGCCTTATATAAAGTTGGTGTTTCTAAAATTAGTTTGGGGCATTTTAAAAACAAGGTAATAAACACCATTTTTGATGTAATAAAAGGAGTGGTATTTGGATAAAAATAAAAAAGCCTCTCATAATTTTGAGAGGCTTTTTTGCGGTCTGGACGGGACTCGAACCCGCGACCCCATGCGTGACAGGCATGTATTCTAACCAGCTGAACTACCAGACCGTTTGCATATAGCAAATATGTTTAAAAATGTTTTAAGAACTTTTCGCGGTCTGGACGGGACTCGAACCCGCGACCCCATGCGTGACAGGCATGTATTCTAACCAGCTGAACTACCAGACCGTTGCGTTAAGCGGATGCAAATATAAAACTTTTTTTAAATTAAAATAACAAATCATAAAAATTTTTGTCTGCTAATAAAGTAGGAGGTAAGTACAGAATTGAATCCTTCGTGAATATTCACCGGAACATAATCTATTTTATATTGTAAACATTTATTTTTTAGTTCTTTAAAGAAATTACTTGCCAATTCTTGATATTTATCTTTAATTGTATTGGCATACAAATTAATTTCTTCACCAGTTTCAACATCAAAAAACTTTTTGGGTGCATCATCAAAATCAAAATTAAGTTCTAAGTTTTTATCGTAAGTATGAAATAAAACCACATCGTGCTTATTGTATTTCAAATGTCTTAAAGCATCAAACAATTCTTCTTGTTTTTTGGTAGTTTGAAACATATCAGTAAACAAAAAAATCAAAGATCTTCTGTGAATTTTTTCTGCAATTTCATGTAAGAATTGATAGGTTTCTGTTGAAGATGATTTGCTGGATTCTAATAATTTTTCCAGCTGATGCGTAATCATTTTTCTATGGCGTTCACTCCCTTTTTCAGGGGCATAATATTCATAAGTATCTGAATAAACACTTAAACCCACGGCATCTCTTTGTCTTTTTAAAATTTCCATCAAACAGGCAGAGGCTACAGCAGCAAATCCAATTTTATTTAAGTTGTTTAATGATTGTGTTTTAACAATAGGGTAGTGCATAGATGCTGAATTATCTATGATAATATGGCATCTTAAATTTGTTTCTTCTTCGTATTTTTTAGTGTAAAGTTTTTCAGTTTTAGCAAATAATTTCCAATCTATATGACGAGTGCTTTCTCCTTTATTATATAATTTGTGTTCAGAAAACTCCACAGAAAACCCATGAAACGGACTTTTATGCATGCCGGTTATAAAACCTTCTACTACTTGTTTTGCCAACAAATCGAGGTTTTTTATTTCTGATGATTGTAATTGAGAAAGATTTAACATAGACTACCGAAAATAAAAAAAGGTTTGACAAAAGCCAAACCTTTTTATTTTTTACTGTATTGTTTTATTATAATGCAGCGTCAATTTTGTCGGTATATGCTTTTTTAGGAGCAGCACCTACTTGTTTAGCCACAACTTCACCATTTTTAAATACTAAAACAGTTGGGATGTTTCTAACTCCGTACTTAGCAGCAAATTCTTGATTAGCATCAACATCTACTTTACCAACTACTGCTTTACCATCATATTCTTTACTAATTTCATCTACAATTGGTCCTACCATTCTACAAGGTCCACACCAAGTTGCCCAAAAATCAACCAAAACTGGTTTGTCTGATTTTAATACTACGTCTTCGAAAGATGCATCTGTAATTTCTAATGCCATTTTATTTCTGTTTTAAATTATAAATCACGTCTTTAAGTCACAAAAATAAACAAATATTTGACTTTTGCAATTTTTATAAAATTGGTTTTTGTTATACTTAAATTGATGTTACTGATATTTTAAAAAACTTTTGATGCAATTTGCTGGATGTTATCACTTTTTCCCATGGAATAATAATGAAGAACGGGAATTTTAGCTTTTTTTAATTCTTTACTTTGTTCAATGCACCATTCTATTCCTACTTGTTTAATTTCAGTTGGATTTTTACATTTTATAACTTCTTTGATCAAATCATCTGGAATATCAACATGAAATCTGTGAGGAATTAAATTCAATTGTTTTTTGGTTGATAAAGGTTTTAACCCTGGAATTATAGGAATGTTGATGCCTTCTTTCCTGCATTTTTCAGCAAAATTGAAAAATTTTTGATTGTCAAAAAACATCTGCGTTACAATATAACTGGCACCATTAGCTATTTTTTTCTTTAAAAAATGAATATCAGAGTCTAAACTTGGGGCTTCAATATGCTTTTCAGGGTAACCTGCAACACCAATACAAAAATCAGTTTTGGAAGAGTTTTGCAAATCATCATCTAAATAAATTCCTTGATTCAAGTTGTTTATTTGACCTACTAACTGACTTGCGTATATATGTCCTTCTTTTTCGGCTTTAAAATAAGTTTCGCTTTTTACCGCATCACCGCGTAAGGCAACTACATTATCAATGCCTAAAAAGTCTAGGTCAATGAGGAAGTTTTCGGTGTCTTCTTTGGTAAAACCACCACATAAAATATGTGGCACAGCATCTACCTTATATTTATTTTGAATAGCAGCACAAATACCCACAGTTCCTGGGCGTTTTTTTACGACTTGTTTTTTTAACAATCCGTTTTCTAATTCTTTATACACATATTCTTCACGATGATAGGTTACATCAATAAAAGGAGGATTGAACTCCATTAAAAGGTCAATGTTTTCAAAAATAGTTTGAATATTATGACCTTTTAATGGAGGTAATATTTCAAATGAAAATTGAGTTTCTCCGTTGGCTTTTTGTATGTGTTCTGTTACCTTCATAATTTATTTATAAAGGCGTATTTTAACTTTTTTAAAAGATGTAAGCTATGAGTAATGATAAAATTGACATTACTAAAAACTGAATAGCAAACTTAATTTCTAGATGATACTTTTTCATAGTTATTAGTTTTTGCAATGCAATATTACTATAGTTTTGAGGCTTTTGTTTTACCTTATTAAAAACTTTTTGTTAAGTTAAATACGTCTTTCTTTTTTATTTAAAATAATTATTAAATGTTTGATATATTGGGGTGTAGCCATTTATAGGCTTTTTCTAAAGAAATATTTTTTCTTTTAGCAAAATCTTCTACTTGATCGTCGGTTATTTTTCCCAATCCAAAGTACTTCGCTTCTTCATTAGCAAAATAATATCCGGATACAGCAGCAGCAGGCCACATGGCTAAACTTTCTGTAAGTGTAACACCAATGGTTTCTTCTACCTTTAATAATTGCCAAATAGTTTCTTTTTCAAGATGATCTGGACATGCAGGATATCCTGGGGCAGGACGAATACCCTTATAGTTTTCTTTAATTAAATCTTCATTGGTTAAGTTTTCATTGGTAGCATAACCCCAATGTTTTGTTCGGATTCTGTGATGTAAATATTCTGCAAAGGCTTCAGCAAAACGGTCTGCTAATGCTTGTGCCATAATAGCATTATAATCATCTTCTTTCTCTTTATATTGGTTTGCCAGCTCATCTGCACCAAAAATAGCTGTACAAAAAGCACCCATATAATCGGTTAAGTTTGTTGCTTTTGGAGCAATAAAATCGGCTAAAGCTAGATTAGGAGTATTTTCTTTCTTTTTTAATTGTTGGCGTAAGGTTCTGAAAACTGCTACTTCTTTTCCTTTTTTCTGAATAGATATATCATCATCGTTTATTGTGTTTGCTTCGAATAAGCCAAAAATTCCTTTTGGTTTTAGTAATTGTTTTGTAACTATTTCTTGGAGCATTATTTGAGCATCTTCATATAAACCTGTGGCTTGTTCACCCACAATCTCATCTGTTAAAATATCGGGAAATTTTCCGTGTAAATCCCATGAACGAAAAAATGGAGACCAGTCAATATAAGGAACCAACTCTTTTAAACTTATCTGTTGTAAAGTTTGTATTCCTAATTCTTTTGGTTTTTTAATAATTGTTGATTGCCAATCTATTTTAAACTTGCGTTTACGGGCTTCTTCAATTGAAATGTAGGTTTTACTTTTTCCTCTTTTTAAAAACTTCTCCCGAAATTCTTTATAATCTTTTTTTAAGTGGGCTACATATTCGGTTTTTGTATTCTCGTTTAACAAATCGCCAACTACTGTTACTGCTCTTGAAGCGTCATTTACATGAACTACTGCATTTTTATATTGAGTGTCTATTTTAACTGCGGTATGAGCTTTAGAAGTTGTTGCTCCACCAATTAATAACGGAACATTAAAATTTTGACGCTCCATTTCTTTGGCTAAGTATACCATTTCATCTAAAGAAGGAGTTATTAACCCACTTAAGCCAATGGCATCTACATTTTCTTTTTTTGCAGTTTCAATTATTTTTTCTGGAGGCACCATAACACCTAAATCTACAATTTGATAATTGTTGCATCCTAATACAACAGAAACAATATTTTTGCCTATATCATGCACATCTCCTTTAACTGTTGCCATTAAAATTTTTCCTAATGCTTTTTGCTTTTCTCCTTTTTCGGCTTCAATAAAAGGATTTAAATAGGCTACTGCTTTTTTCATAACACGAGCAGATTTTACTACCTGAGGTAAAAACATTTTCCCATCACCAAACAAATCTCCAACTACATTCATTCCGGTCATTAAATGGCCTTCTATAACGTGCAAAGGTTTGGCTGAATTGATTCTGGCTTCTTCAGTATCTTCTATAATAAAGGTATCTATTCCTTTTACTAAGGCATGTGTAATTCTTTCTTGTAAGGATAAATTTCGCCATTCTAAAACAGTTGTATCATCTTCTTTTTTATTTCCTTTTACAGTTTCGGCAAAAGTTAATAAACGTTCTGTTGCATCATCTCTTCTGTCAAGAATTACATCTTCAATATGTTCTAATAAATCTTTGGGTATATTATCGTATACTTCAAGCATTGTAGGGTTTACAATTCCTATATTCATACCAGCTTGTATGGCGTAAAATAGAAATACAGAATGCATTGCTTCTCGTACAGTATTGTTTCCTCTGAAAGAAAAAGAAATATTACTTACGCCTCCGCTTACACTTACGTTTGGTAAATTTTCACGCACCCAGCGGGTTGCTTCAATAAAATCGATTGCATTTTTTCGATGCTCTTCCATTCCTGTAGCTACAGGAAAAATATTCAAATCGAAGATAATATCTTCAGAAGGGAAGCCTACTTTGTTTACTAATATTTTATAGGATCTTTCAGCTATTTCAATTCTTCTTTGGTAATTATCTGCTTGTCCTATTTCATCAAAGGCCATGACTATAACTGCTGCACCATAACGTTTAATTTGGGTTGCTTCCCAAATAAATTTTTCTTCTCCTTCTTTTAAGCTGATTGAATTTACAACACACTTACCTTGTACAACTTGTAACCCTGCTTCAATAATTTCCCATTTAGAGCTATCAATCATTATAGGAACTCTAGCTATATCTGGTTCGGATGCCACTAAGTTTAAAAAACGAACCATGGCTTCTTTTCCGTCAATTAAGCCATCATCCATATTAATGTCAATAATTTGTGCTCCACCATCTACTTGATTTCGGGCAATAGCCAAAGCCTCGTCAAATTTTTCTTCTTTTATTAAGCGTAAAAATTTACGTGACCCAGCTACATTGGTGCGTTCACCCACATTAATAAAATTACTTTCTGGTGTAATAATTAAGGGTTCTAAGCCAGATAATTGCATGTACTTTATACACTCACTCTCCATTGTTCAGTTTCTTTTATTTTTCTAGGTTTGTATTTAGCGGCTATTTCTGCAATTGCTGTAATGTGTTTTGGTGTTGTGCCACAACAACCACCTATAATATTGATAAGTTTTTTCTTTAAATACTCTTCTATTTGTACAGACATTTCTTGGGGTGATTCATCATATTCTCCAAAAGCATTGGGTAATCCAGCATTAGGGTGTGCAGAAATAGCAAAGTTTGTTTTAGAAGCTATTGCTTCTAAATGAGGTTGCATTAAATTTGCTCCTAGGGCACAGTTAAATCCAACTGATAATAAAGGAATATGAGAAATTGAAATTAAAAAAGCTTCTGCAGTTTGGCCAGAAAGAGTTCTGCCGGAAGCATCTGTGATAGTTCCGGATACCATTACAGGAACATTTAGATTTCTTTCTTCTTTTATTTCTTCAATAGCA
Organism: Tenacibaculum sp. IB213877; assembly: GCF_034043975.1. Taxonomy (NCBI): domain Bacteria; kingdom Pseudomonadati; phylum Bacteroidota; class Flavobacteriia; order Flavobacteriales; family Flavobacteriaceae; genus Tenacibaculum; species Tenacibaculum sp. IB213877. Next base: position 61,142 of record NZ_JAXCHH010000013.1, read on the forward strand.
AATAAAGCAGCTTTAGCATTTAGGGTGTCAAAAACCGTTTCAACCAATAAAATATCGGCACCACCATCTAATAGTGCTTCTGCTTGTTGTTTGTATGCAATACGAAGATCGTTATAAGTTATAGCTCTGTAGCCAGGGTCATTAACATCTGGAGACATGCTTGCTGTTCGGTTAGTTGGGCCTATTGAGCCTGCAACAAAACGTGGTTTGTGAGGTTCTTTTTTTGTAAACTCATCAGCAACTTCTTTGGCGATTTTTGCCGATTGATAATTGAGTTCGTAGACCAAATTTTCCATTTGATAATCTGCCATAGCAATGGTAGTACCGGAAAAAGTATTGGTTTCTACAATATCTGCTCCTGCTGCAAAATATTTATAATGTACCTCTTTTACTGCTTTTGGTTGTGTAATAGATAACAAGTCGTTGTTCCCTTTTAAAGAACAAGGATGTTCTTTAAACCGCTTACCGCGAAAATCTTCTTCAGTAAAATTATATTGCTGAAGCATTGTTCCCATGGCACCGTCGAGCACGAGAATTCTTTTTTGTATTTCTGAATAAATGTTGACCATTCCTGATAGTGTAATTATAATGTTATCAGGAAAAGAGAAGTAAAAAATCTTTCCGTTATCTCTCTGTATTTTACAGTAGAATTTAGCACCTTCTTTGTTTTTCAAAGGGTTGCTAAGGCTTCAAAGGGTCTAATCCCTCCACCTTTCTTGATAACATCAAATAAATTAATGAACTAATTTGTGGTTACAAATAAACAAACTTTTTTTATGTTTTCACAATCTAATTAAATAAATCTGAGGATAAATAACGATCACCTCTATCGCAAACAATTGCTACAACTACTCCTTTTTCTATTGACTTTGCTATTTTAAGAGCAGAAATAAAAGCTCCACCACTGCTCATACCTGCAAAAATGCCTTCTTCTTGAGCTAATTTTAGAGTTCCTTCTTTTGCTTCTTCTTGATTTATTTCTAAAATTTGATTTATTTTTTGAGGTTTAAATATTGCAGGTAAATATTCTTTAGACCATTTTCTTATTCCTGGAATTCTAGTTCCTTCTTTTGGTTGAACTCCAATGATTTCTATGTTTTTGTTCTGTTCTTTTAAATAGTCAGAAACCCCCATAATAGTTCCTGTTGTGCCCATTGCAGAAACAAAATGAGTGATTTGGCCTTTAGTGTCTTTCCATATTTCTGGTCCTGTAGTAGAATAGTGTGCTTTTGGATTATCTAAATTATCAAACTGATTTAACCTGAAATATCCTTTTTCATATTTGATCTTTAAAGCATAATCAATAGCTCCTTCCATACCTAGTTCTGATGGGGTTAAAATAACTTTAGCACCATAGGCTCTCATTGTTTTTACACGTTCTTCTGTTGCGTGTTCAGGCATTACTAAAACCATATTAACACCAAGTACTTTTGCCATTAAAGCTAGAGCAATACCTGTATTTCCACTAGTAGCCTCTACTAAAGTGTCTCCTTTTTTGATGTTTTTTTTCTTAAGAGCTTCAGAAATCATAAAATAAGCAGCTCTATCTTTTACACTTCCACCCGGATTGTTTCCTTCGAGTTTTAATAATAATTTTACATTAGGTTTGTTAAAAGCATTTTTAACTTCTATTAAAGGGGTATTTCCTACAAAATCGATAATACTTTTTGTTTTCATGTTTTTAGTTTTATTCAATAGCTTTAACAACTGCTTTTGGTGCTTCTTTTTTTGTTCCATCAAAACCTTCTACACCACCTACTGTTGTGTATTTCATGACATATTTTTTATCTGGGTAAATT
>NZ_JAXCHH010000014.1:0-37339 GCF_034043975.1 Tenacibaculum sp. IB213877
TTTTCCATCCACACCATTGGTTCCATTCGTTCCGTCTGTACCTTCTAAACTCGCTAAAAAGTCCGCTTCGGTTCCTGTGTTACCTGTATCTAACCAACTTTGATATGCTGATTTTCCATCCACACCATTGGTTCCATTTGTACCATTCGTTCCGTCTGCACCTGCTAAACTCGCTAAAAAGTCCGCTTCGGTTCCTGTATTACCTGTATCCAACCAACTTTGATATGCCGATTTTCCATCCACACCATTGGTTCCATTCGTTCCGTCTGTACCTTCTAAACTCGCTAAAAAGTCCGCTTCGGTTCCTGTGTTACCTGTATCTAACCAACTTTGATATGCTGATTTTCCATCAACTCCATTGGTTCCATTCGTACCATTCGTTCCATCTGTACCTGCTAAACTCGCTAAAAAGTCTGCTTCGGTTCCTGTGTTGCCTGTATCTAACCAACTTTGATATGCTGATTTTCCGTCAACTCCATTGGTTCCATTCGTTCCGTCTGTACCTGCTAAACTCGCTAAAAAATCCGCTTCGGTTCCTGTGTTACCTGTATCTAACCAACTTTGGTATGCTGATTTTCCGTCAACACCATTCGTACCATTCGTTCCGTCTGTACCTTCTAAACTCGCTAAAAAATCTGCTTCGGTTCCTGTATTACCTGCATCTAACCAACTCTGATAAGCCGATTTTCCATCTACTCCATTCGTTCCGTTCGTACCATTCGTTCCGTCTGTACCTTCTAAACTTGCTAAAAAGTCTGCTTCGGTTCCTGTATTGCCTGTATCTAACCAACTTTGATAAGCCGATTTTCCGTCAACTCCATTCGTTCCGTCTGCACCCTCTAAGCTCGCTAAAAAGTCGGCCTCGGTTCCTGTATTGCCTGTATCTAACCAACTTTGGTATGCTGATTTTCCATCCACACCATTAGTTCCTGTTAAATTTGTAGTAGTAAATGATGTACCATTTGTGTAATTAAAAGTAAAAGTTCCGTTTCCATTATCAACCGTTTCTATAATACTATTACCACTAGAAATTAATGATGATAAATCAACACTTGCTGAACCCCCATTTTCAATTTCAATTATTAAATTATTATTAGCATCTAATAATAAGTTAGTTATTTCTTGATTATCTGATAGATTATTAATTAAAGAATCTAAATTCTCTTTATCAATAATTTTAACCCATTTTTCACCATCCCAAAAATAAAAGCCTTTACCTGATGTATCATTAATATTATAAACCAATAAACTTTCTTGGATAAAAGAATTATTGACAGGTAATGCATTATTTAGGTTTTCAATATGCACTCTTGGTATTAATATTCCTTTATCCGATGAAACTATATCTAGCTGAGAAGCTTCGTTCGGATTTATAGTACCTATACCTACTTGACAAAAGGTATTAAAAGAAATAAGATATAAAATAATGATAATTATTCTTTTCATAGAAAAAGGGTTTAAATTTTGCAACTCTGTAAATTAAACTCTTTTTAGAAAAAATAAATCTAAATTTCGATGGATGAAAGGAAAAGCAACGATGAATTGCTTAATTTAATCGATATTTAATTATTAATATCATAAAAAAAGAGGATTCACTTTAGTAAATCCTCTTTTATTCAAAATAAAACCTGTATAATTATTTTGTTTTTCTTAACATCAGCCAAACTCCAATTAATATTAATGGAATACTTAATAATTGACCTGTATTAAGACCTAGTATAATATCTTCTCTTCCTTCTACTTGTGGCTCTTTTACATATTCAATTACTAAACGTAAGGTCCAAAGAACAATCATAAAAATTCCAAATAAGAAACCTTCATGTTTCTTTTTATCTGTTTTCCAGTAGAAATACCATAACACAAAAAACAACACTAAATAACTGAATGCTTCATACAATTGGGTTGGATGTCTTGGAACTGTTTCTCCGGCAGCTTTAAAAATTACTCCAAAATTGCTTTCTGTAGGTTTACCATAGATTTCTGAATTGAAAAAGTTACCAAAACGGATAAAAAAACCTGCTAAGGCTACCATAATTCCCATCCTATCTAAAATAAACAACCACGATTTTTTTAGGTGTTTCTTAGCATAGAAATATAACGCAATTGGAATTGCAATAGCTGCTCCGTGACTTGCAAAACCAGTAAATCCTGTAAATTTCCAAGAACCATCCGCTAGTTTTTTAATAGGTAAGATAATTTCTAATAAATGGTTTTGGTAATAATCCCAACTATAAAAGAAAACATCTCCTAAACGCATTCCGATAAGCATTGAAACAAACGTGTACATAAATAGTGGATCTAACTTATCTTGCGGAATTCCATCTTGTTTAAAGATTTTTTTCATCAAATACAACCCTAACACAAAAGCTATAACAAACATTATACTATACCAACGGATAGTAAAAAAGCCTAAATCAATTCCTATAGATGGATCCCAAACTATGGATAAGTACTGCATATTTTCTGTTTTTTGACAGGTCGAGCGCAGTCGAGACCTTAATTTTATACTATTTATATTTTAAAGACCTCTCGACTGCGCTCGAGGTGACATAATTATTTATTTTTCTCTTTTTTCTCGGGAACAGGATCGTAACCACTTCCGCCCCATGGATGACAACTAAAAATTCGTTTTAATGATAACCATCCGCCATAAAACAATCCGTGTTTTTGCAATGCCTCAATAGTATAATGAGAACACGTAGGTGTATACCTACAAGTTGCCGGTGTAAATGGTGATATAGCAACTTGGTAAAAACGCACCAACAAAATAAATGGATATGCTATAAAGCCCCCGATCCCCTTAAGGGGGACAAAATGTTTTGACTTATTTGAACTTTTTTTATGATTCATTGTTAAACTCCTTCCCTTTGGGAAGGTTGGGATGGGCTTTAATTAACTGAATAAGTTGTTCCTTCTCTGCCGTCTTTTAACTGAATGCCCATAGCTGCTAATTCATCACGAATTTGATCAGACAATGCCCAATCTTTATTATCACGTGCTTCTTTACGCAGCTTTATCAACAATTCAACAACGCCATCTAGCTTATCTGAACTTTGCTCTTTAGCATCATTCACCAATCCTAAAATATCATACACAAATGTGTTCAACGTTGATGTTAACAATGTTAAGTCATCAGTAGCTACCGTTGCTTTTCCATCTTTAATTTGGTTGATGAACTTTACAGCTTCAAACAAATGTGCAATTAAAATTGGCGTGTTAAAATCATCATTCATCGCATCGTAGCAGGTTTGTTTCCATGCTTTAACATCAAAAGACGATTCTTTACTCGGAGTGATTTCTTCTAAATAATCCATCGCTTCCATTAAACGGTGGAATCCTTTTTCTGAAGCCAACAATGCTTCTCCAGAAAAATCTAAAATACTACGATAATGCGCTTGCATAATAAAGAAACGAACTACACCAACACCAAATGCTTTTGGTAACACTTCATTGTTTCCTGTTAAAATATCATCTGGCAACACGTAGTTTCCTGTGGATTTTGCCATTTTTTGACCGTTTAACAACAACATATTGGCATGCATCCAGTAATTTACCGGCTGAACACCTGAGCAAGTATGCGATTGTGCAATTTCACACTCATGATGCGGGAATTTTAAGTCCATTCCACCACCGTGAATATCAAATTGTTCTCCTAAATACTTTGAACTCATTACAGAACATTCTAAATGCCAACCAGGGAATCCGTCACTCCAAGGAGATGGCCAACGCATAATATGACGTTCATCGGCTTTTTTCCATAGTGCAAAATCTTGCGGATTCTTCTTTTCCGATTGACCATCTAACGCACGCGTATTATGAATAGCATCATCAATATTTCTTCCGGATAAAATTCCGTAATGATTGTTTTTATTATACTCTAAAACATCGAAGTATACTGAACCATTAATTTCATAAGCATAACCTTTATCCATGATTTCTTTAATCATTTCAATTTGCTCAACAATATGGCCTGTCGCTGTTGGCTCAATGCTTGGTGGTAAAAAGTTATATTTCTTGGTTACGTTATGAAAATCTACTGTATAACGCTGCACCACTTCCATCGGTTCAATTTCTTCTAGACGTGCTTTTTTAGCAATTCTGTCCTCTCCTTCATCCGCATCATTTTCTAAATGACCTGCATCGGTAATATTACGAACATAGCGAACTTTATAACCTAGATGTTGCAAATAACGAAACACCATATCAAACGACATAAATGTACGTACGTTACCCAAATGTACATTGCTGTACACAGTTGGTCCACACACATACATTCCTACTCTACCCTTTGTTATTGGCTTGAAAAGTTCTTTACTTTTTGATAAAGAATTGTATATTTTAAGTTGATTTTCTTTGTATAATTCCATAGAAAAAGTGACTATTAACAGTTGCTAAAGATAGGCACTTTGTAATGAATATCGAAATGGATTTTACAAATAGTTTGAAGTGAAGCTAGTAGCTATTTTTGCAATTTTAATTGGCTGTATTTTCCTGAAATTCTAACTCCTTTATTTTCAGTATTTACTGTAAAACTCCCGTTAAAACCTAGGTCGCCATTAGCGTAGTTTTTTACATAATCTTTCACATCATAGGTAAGTTTATCTTTTAGTCCATTGATGTTTATTACTGCATTTGACGAATTTAAAAGCAGGGTGAAATTCTTATAATTTGGATGCAAACGCAGCACTTGTAAATCTCCAAATTTATTGGTTAAATCTACATTTTGATGTACATTTTCAATAATAACTTCGGATGAATTAGATGACAATTTAGCATCGGAAATTGATATCACTTTAGCATTGCTAACATTGTTTAAAGATACAGTACAAGTGTTCATATCATCAATCGTTACAGGAGAAAAGGAGATATTTAAATCTCCTCCCTGTAATTTATGTGCTTTAAAAGTTCCGTACGATACTTTTCCGGTGGCTTTGGTATCGGGTAACTTTACTTTACAATGACGTGTGTTGAGTTTAAAAGTAGCTCCTTTTGGTACTTTAACCGTAATTTTTCTATTTATTTTCACCTTTTTACCATTGATGGTGATTTCCTTTCCTTCAGGATGCACGTAAAATCCTCTTAAATTTTTGTACTCTTCGCGTGCTTTTTTAATTTCCTCACGAGATTTTGCAATTTCTTGTCTAATTTTTTCTCTATCAATACGCTTGTACTCTTCTCGTGCTCTTCTCAAATCTTCTTTGAGTTTTTCCCTATCAATTTTTTTCATATGCTCGCGAGCTTCTTTAAATTCTTTACGCATTTTTTCTCGGCTTTTTTCCATTTCCTTTTTATAATTTGCGTATTCTCTTGATTTTTTAAACTCTTCCCATTCTTTTTTAGATTTGATGGTAATGTCGTGCACATCATCTTTCCATCTAAAAAAGTAATTCCCTCCTTCTTCGGCAAACTTATCAAAGTCAAATTCTAATTCTTCTAAACCTTTGAATTCTGGTATCTTTGGCATCTCAAAATTTATTTCGGGAATCTCAGGCATTTCAGGAAATTCAGGCATTTCCGGGATCACTATTTCTGGCATCTCAAAATTATCATTGTTAAAAACAATAAAATCGTTACCAAAATGCTGAAATGCTTTAGATTTAGACGTAATTTGTACACTACTTTTGTTTCCTAAAGCTTCAAACGTCCAATTTTTAAAATACTTTTCCGCTTCTTCTTTACTAATTCCTTCCACTTCAATAACCGCATCTACCTGAACTTGATTTTTATTCCAAGTAGTTACGTCAATGTCAGAGTTTGTAGCGTCAATTCTAATAGTAACATCGTTATTTACATTAAAATTTTCTGAGTATTTTTTATCAAACTTTTGTGCTACAACAGTGCTGGAAATCAGCAATAAAAAAGCTACAATGTTATACGACTGTGTTTTCATTTTGTTCTTTGTTTTTTAAGTTATGTAACTGTTTTTTTAAGCGTTGCAAAAGTTGCAAACGCAATTGCAAATTGTTGATTAGCGCGTCAATCGTTTGATCATTAACTCCTTTATTATTGAGCTCTTGGGTTAATGATTTATATTCTTTAGTTAATTCGCCTATTTTTAACAAATACCCTTTTACCAATTCCTCATTTTCTTTGTTATAAGGTAACTGACTTATTTCATAATTGATGGTATTCATATAGTAACTTTCAATCGTTTTTAGTTCGGGAGAAATACTCCCCAAACTGATAATTTCAACAGCATTTTCGTCCGTTACTGGTAAATCTTGCTGCGGATAAAATGTAATACCCAATCCAATTAAAACAACTATAGAAGCCGCCACATACAACCATGTAAATGATTTTTTCTTCGGAGCAACCTCAGCTAATAATTTTTGCTTGAATTTTTGCTGATGATTTGCAGAAAGAGTTACTTCTTCTTCCTGAAAACTGTCTAGTAATTGTTTAATATCCTTCGGCATAACTCATGGATTTTAATTGTTCTTTTACTATTTTTTTCCCTCGTAACAAATGTGTTCTTGAGGTTACTTCAGAGATATTTAAAATTTCTGATATTTCTTTATGATCATACCCTTCAACCAAATACAGCGTGACGACTAATCTGTATTTTTCAGGCAATTCATCAATCACTTTTTTCACCATAGTTGCAGTAACTTCACTCTCAACCTCCCAATTATCATCCTCTATCACATTGGTTACTTCTTCATTTAAGGAAACCATTGTTAATTTTTTCTTTTTCAACTCATCAATACATTGATTAATCACTATTCGTTTTAACCAAGCACCAAAACTCACCTCTCCTTTGTAGCTATCTAAGTTTTTAAACGCTTTTATAAACGCATCCTGCATAGCATCTTCAGCAATAAACCGATCTTTTACATATCTATTAGCAACCAAAAACATAGCATTGCAATACAAATTATACAATTGCATTTGTGCTTTTGTATTGTTGTTTTTACACTGATTTATCAGCTTTTGATGGAGTTGTTTAGTTGATTTCATTAATGATTTCTTGTCTTAAAGACGATACATTTTCGGCAGTGTTGCATTTTACTGATAATTTATTTCTAAATTTACATTAATATTTTGTTTTGAATTTTAATGACGCCTAAGAAACCATCTGCTTTACACGAAAAAGACGGAATACCTCAACCGGAAACTACCAGTAAAAAATCTGCTCAAAAAATAAAAATCAGTAGAAAAAAACAACCTTCTACCGATGAGTTTGTTAAAAAGATTTTAACTGGTGATATTACTTTTTTGAGTAGAGCCATTACCTTGGTTGAAAGTACCAATGAAAAACATTTAGAAAAAGCCAATGAAATTTTAGAGCATTGTTTACCCCATGCAAATCAATCGGTACGAATCGGAATTACAGGCGTGCCCGGTGTTGGAAAAAGTACATTTATTGAAACCTTTGGAAAGCATTTAACTGGTTTAGGTAAAAAAGTGGCTGTTTTAGCGGTGGATCCTAGTAGTTCTGTTAACAAAGGAAGTATTTTAGGAGACAAAACCCGAATGGAACAATTGGTTACCGATGAAAACGCGTTTATTCGTCCTTCTCCCTCTGGTACATCCTTAGGTGGTGTGGCTCAAAAAACACGCGAAAGTATTATTTTATGTGAAGCTGCTGGTTTTGATACTATTATTATTGAAACCGTTGGTGTGGGACAAAGTGAAACGGCAGTGCATTCTATGGTAGATTTTTTCTTACTACTTAAACTTTCAGGTGCAGGTGACGAATTGCAGGGAATTAAACGCGGAATTATTGAAATGGCAGATGCTATTGTTATTAATAAAGCCGATGGAGAAAATATTAAAAATGCTAAAATTGCGAAAGTTGAATTTAACCGAGCATTGCATTTATATCCGCCAAAAGAAAGTGGTTGGCAGCCCAAAGTTTTAACATCTAGCGCATTACTAAACTCTGGTATTGAAGAGATATATGAAATGATTACAGATTATATTTCTCAAGGAAAAGAAACTGGATTTTTTACAAAAAAACGAAACGATCAAAACAAACATTGGCTCTTCTCAACTATTGAAGAACAATTGAAAAGACGCTTTTATGAAAATCCGAAAATTAAAGAATTGCTTGCTCAAGAAATAAAAAACTTAGAGAATGGAAAAAGCACCCCTTTCAATTCAGCTAAACGTTTGCTAGAGTTAATTTAATCACTTTCTAGCACCAATCCATCATACGCTAAAAACACATTTTCTGGTAATTCTTTTTGTACTTCTTCATGAAATCCTAAAACTTCGCTAATATGGGTTAAATAAGTTCTTTTAGGTTGTACTTCATCAATAAATGCTAAAGCTTCTTCTATGTTAAAATGTGTTGCATGCGGTTCTTTTCGTAAACCGGTAACAATTAAAACGTCCAGATTCTTAAGTTTTTCTTTTTCTTCGGATGAAATGGTTTTTATATCCGTTAAATAAGCTACGTTATTAAATCTGTAACCTAAAATAGGTAAGTTACCGTGCATCAGTTCAACTGGAGTTACGGAAACTCCATCTAGCTCAAAAGATTTTTTGTGCGTAATTATTGTTGGCGCTACACTAGGTGCAGTTGGATAACGATTTTCAGTAGCAAACACGTAATCGTATCGTTTTTGTAATACTTTCAATACTCTTTCTAACAAATAAATAGGTAAATCTCCCATTTGAAAACAATAGGGGCGAATATCATCTAAGCCTGCGATATGGTCAGCATGTTCATGAGTAAATAAAATACCATTTAAATGCTGAACATTTTCACGAATCATTTGCTGTCTAAAATCAGGACCACAATCAATTACATAGTTATAATTATCCCAAGAAATGAGTATTGATGAGCGTAACCTCTTGTCTTTAAAATCGGTAGATTTACTTACAGGATGTGTACTTGCTATCATAGGAACACCTGTAGAAGTTCCGGTTCCTAAAAAAGTAATTTTTAAAGGTGTATTTTTCTTCATTGTTATCACAAAAGTAACATAAAAATTGACTATTACTTTGTATTTTCAGTACATTTGTACTTCTGTAAGCAAAACATAAAAAATGGCAATTACGTTAAAGGGAGATCAAAAACTAAGTACTGTACCTACTACTAAAATGAAAGCGTTAAAAATTAATTTAAACGCTCATATTTATGGAACTTTCGCAGAAATTGGTGCAGGACAAGAAACCGTAAGAAACTTTTTTAGGGCTGGAGGAGCATCGGGTACTATTGCTAAAGCCATGAGTGCTTATGATAAAGATTTTTCAGATGCTATTTATGGTATTGAAGATGATGGAAGATATGTTACAGAACCTCGTTTAAAGAAGATGCTGAAACATGAAATGGAATTGATTGAAGAGCGTTTGATCCGTCAAAAACATCCTGACAAACTGTTTTTTAGTTTTGCAAACACCGTAGCTACCATTAACTTTTCAAAAAAATTCAAAGGTCATGGTTGGGTAGGTATTCGTTTTCAATTAGACCCTTTAGAAGATTATAACGAAATTATTTTACACCTTCGTTTTAAAGAAACCGATGCTCGTGCACAACAAGAAACTCTAGGTATTTTAGGTGTTAATGTAATTTATGGTGCCTATTACTTAAATGACAACCCGAAAGAGTTACTAAAATCTTTTTACGACAATATTGATAAGGACAAATTAGAAATTGACATGGTCAATTTTTCTGGTCCTCGTTTTATGTATGTTGATAACCGTTTAATGAGTTTACAACTGGTTAAAAACGGAATGACCAATGCAGTAATGTTTGGTCCTGACGGAAACAACTTATTACCTGCACAAGTGCTTTATAAAAAGAACATTTTGGCGCTTCGTGGTAGTTTTAGACCAGTAACAAAGGTTAATATGGATATGTATGAAGAGTCTAAAAAACTCTTCTTTAATGAAAATAAAGTTGATCCAAAGAAAACTCAGATAATTTTTGAAATTACCCTAAGTAACTTACGTGCAGAAGGTGAAATTAATGAACGTGACTTTTTAGATAGAGCTGAATTACTTTGTTCTTTAGGACAAAATGTAATGATTACCAACTACCAAGAATATTTTAAATTAGTTGAATACTTTAGTGAGTTTACCAAAGAGCGCATGGCACTTGCCATGGGTGTCTATAACTTAATTCAAATTTTTGATGAAAAATATTATAGACATGTTAGTGGCGGTATATTAGAAGCATTCGGTAAGTTATTTTATCGAGATTTAAAAATTTACATGTATCCTTATAAAGATGAGGAAACTGGAGAGTTTATTACTTCAGAAAACTTAAAAGTACATCCTCGTATGAAAGAACTATACAAGTTCTTTAAAAACAATGGTAGATTAGTGGATATGGAAAACTTTAATCCGGATATTTTACATATTTTCTCAAGAACTGTACTTAAAATGATTAAAAACGGCAAAGAAGGATGGCAAGAAATGTTACCCTCAGGCATTGCTGAAATGATTGAAGAAAAACGATTATTTGGATATACACGCAAAAAAGTAACCAAAAACTAAATCTTTTTTTAAATCCATTAAACCTTTTCTTACTTTTAACGTCTAACAACCAAAAATAACTGTTTGATAGACGAAGTTACACTGGTTTCTCAATTACAAAACAACAATTCAAAAGAATTGGCATTCCGTAATTTGGTATCGCAATATAAAGAGCGACTGTATTGGCATATTCGAAAAATTGTGCTTTCGCATGATGATGCAGATGATGTGTTGCAAAACACATTCATTAAAGTATTTAAAAGTATTGATGCATTTAAAGGCGAAAGTAAATTATACTCTTGGATGTACAGAATTGCTACCAATGAAGCTATAACATTTTTAAATAAAAAGGCTAAAACACAAAACGTTGATATTACTGATTATCAAATGGAATTAGCTAAAAATTTAGCGGATGATGATTGGTTTAGCGGGAATGAAATTCAGCGTATCTTACAAGAAGCTATAGCAACCCTACCCCAAAAACAACAATTGGTTTTTAACATGAAGTATTTTGATGAAATGAAGTATGAAGACATGTCTCATATCTTAGATACGTCTGTAGGAAGTTTAAAAGCATCTTATCATCACGCAGTAAAAAAAATAGAAGAATATATTAAGAATTTTAGTGAAGATTAAACCTTTTGACAAAAAATAAGTCAAACTAACAAATGGAAAAAAATTTACAACATAGCGTAGATTATCTAAATCAAAAAACTGGAAAAAATTCTGGTTTTCAAACTCCAGAAAAATATTTTAACGAGTTTGAAAATGGTTTGTTTGCAAAACTAACAGAAGAAAGTTTTCCTAAAAAGAATGGTTTTGAGCTTCCTGATGATTATTTTAATACCATTGAAGAAAATATTCTTGCTAAAGTAGCAGAGCCTAAAGCTAATTCAACAAAGGTCATATCTTTACAACAACGAATTGTAAAGTGGATTCCTTCAGTAGCGGCAGCATTTATTTTAGCATTTATTTCTTTGCAATTTTTGAACCTACAACATGATACCATTACGTTAGATGATATTAAGGTTACAGAAATTGAAAATTGGTTTGAAAATAATTATAATAGTGTTGCCACTAATGAAATTGCCTACGCTTATGATATCAGTAAAATAGAAATTGATGAATTTGCTCCTGTTACCATAAATGATGAAAGTTTAGAGGAGTATTTAAATACTATAGATAGTTCAACTTTAATTGAAGAAATAGAATAATTATGAAAAAAATAGTACTCATATTTTTTGGAATAGTGCTTTTTTCTCAACAAATAAGCGCACAAATAGGTAGAGAAGGAAAAGAAAAAATTAAAGCTTTTAAAATAGCTTATTTAACAGAAAAACTTAATTTAACGGAAAGAGAGGCTGAAAAATTTTGGCCTGCTTACAATGAATTCTCTGAAAAAAGAAGTGAATTGTTTTTTATTGAAAGAAAACAAATTAAAGATAAAATTTCTCAGGCAGGAGGTATTGAAAATATTAATGAAAAAGACGCTAAAAAAATTTTAGATGAAATTGATGATGTTTTCATAGATCATATAAAAAACAAACAAAAATTTAAAAAAGAAGTTTCTCAATTTTTATCTGCTAAAAAGATATTGCAATTCGAAATAGCGGAACATGAGTTTAATAGAAAGCTTATGAAAAAACTAAAAGAAAAAAGAGGTTTTAGAAAATAAAAAAGGAAGCATAAATGCTTCCTTTTTTCTTATTTTTATTTGTTAACAATTGCCATACAAACGTATAATTCTGGTTTGTTGGCAGTGAACTGCTTAAGCCAAATTATTAACTCATCTACTTCATAAGGTAATAATCTTTTCAAGGCTTTCTCAAGCTCTTTGCAAAATAAATCTGCATTAAAACTTACTTTTTTTAACACCGTTTTGGTGTATTCAAACATAGCTCGTGCCATATTTATGTAGGGATTAATTAGTTAATTACAGGATGTAATTTACAAAAATATTTTAATCTTAATGTTAAAATTAAGATAAAAAAAACGACTCCAAATTATGAAGTCGTTAAAAAAAATTATTGAATATCAGTTAATTACAAAGAATTAACCTTATCCACCAAAGCATTTGCTTTAGTTTCTAATTCTTGACTAATTTGCTTGAAATGAGCCTTTTTATTTTCAACATCTTTATTGTTTACTTTAACAATCAACTCATCAAAAGTTGCGATAGCTTCATCAATAATTGCCTCAGATTTTTTTGTATCTGCTTTTGGGTTTACTAGTTCCCAAACGTAGCATTCTTCAATAATATCACCTAAAATGTAATTGATATCTTTCTTTAAATTCTTTACGCTTGCCATAATTAAAAATTTTGATGCAAAATTAACTCAATTTATCCAATTCAAATTGAAATTTTTCAAAAAACTGACCTACATCGTATCCATCAACCAAAGCATGGTTAACATTTATTGCTACAGGCATTGTTTTAGTTGTTTCTTTACTTACTACTTTACCAAAAGCCAGTTGTGGTACACTTGCATCTTTATCTCCTAAAAAAGGTTCTTTATGTCCCGTAAAATTAACCCATGGAATGGCTGAACAGTGAATACATCCATGTGAATATTCAGGCGGGAATAATTCTGATGAATTTAAAATACGTTCTTTCTCTTTTTGAAAATTATTATTAAACTCTTCAAAATTTTCAGTATACTTTATATATGAAAAACCAAATGTATGATCTTCTCTGGCTATGGTTGCTGATGCATGTATTTTATCATAAATAGCAATTTTATCACCTTCAATTCTATATTTTAAACTTTCTACTGCATTAATTGCAATCATACATGCGTGTAAGTAACTTACAAAAAAAGATTGTTTAGTTTCTTTTGTTCTTTTATATAAATTGGTAACATTTACTTCTGCTACTAAACCAAAAGTTGGATCTTGTAAAGTTCTAAAATGTTCAAAAAGTTGTTTACGATTCCAATTGTTAATATCTAAGTATTTCATTATACTAAAGTTAAAACTTCTTGTATGTTAGATAATGTTTTGTATTCTGCTCCATTTTGTTCTTTTTCAGTTACTGTTTCATGAGCCCAAGTAGTGTGAAAGGGAACATGAATTGCTGATGCTCCAACACTTAATAATGGTAATACGTCTGATTTTAAAGAATTACCTATCATTAATAACTCTTTAGGTTTAATATCTAAATGCTTTATCAATCTTTTATAATCTTTAGGTTTCTTTTCACTCATTACCTCTACGTGATGAAAATATTTTAAAATTCCTGATTTTTCTAACTTTCGTTCTTGATCTAATAAATCGCCTTTGGTTGCAACAATTAATTTATATTTAGGAGATAATTTTTGAAGCACCTCTTCTACTCCGTTCAACAATTCAATTGGTTTCTCAAGCATTTCTTTACCTATTTCTATAATTTGTTGAAGTGTTTTTTGGTTAATCTTATAATTAGAAAGTTCAAGAGCACACTCAATCATAGATAACATAAAACCCTTAACTCCGTAACCGTATAATTTAAGATTATCTATTTCTGTTTTAAAAAGTTCTTGATCTATTTTATTTTCTGTTTCATAAATAGATAAAAGTTTAGCAAACTTTACTTCAGCTTCTCTAAAATAGGTTTCGTTTACCCATAAAGTATCATCTGCATCAAAAGCAATTACTTTTATATTTTTATACATTATCTAAATATTTTATTGCATTTTCTAAATCCTCAGGAGTATCAATACCAATAGATTCAACCGTTGTTTCAATCATCTTAATTTTTTTTCCTACTTCTAAATAACGAATAGCCTCAATCTTTTCAGCAGCTTCTAGTGGTGTCATTGGGGTATTGTAAAAATCTAATAACGCTGATTTTCTAAAAGCATATACTCCTTTATGCTTGTAATATTTTACTTCAACATCTTGATCTCTTTGATACGGAATTACACTTCGTGAAAAATAAACCGCAAAATCATTTTGATCAGTAATTACTTTCACATTATTAGGATTTTTGATATCCTCTTGGTTAGTAATCTGAACTTTTAAAGAAGCCAAATCTATTTCTTTTTGAGTATCTTTTTTAAACACATCAATGAGTTTTTCTAAAGAAACGGCATCAATAAACGGCTCATCTCCCTGAACATTCACCACAATATCAACATCTAAATCTTCAACCGCCTCAGCAATTCTATCCGAACCACAATCGTGTTCTTTTTTACTCATAAGTACCTTACCTCCAGCAACTTCAACTTCTTTGTATATAATATCCGAATCGGTAACTACATATACCTCATCAAACAATTGTGTGTTTACCGCACTTTCATAGGTTCTAACAATTACTGTTTTACCATGAAGGTTTTTCATTAATTTACCGGGAAAACGAGATGCACTATAACGTGCAGGAATCATTGCAATAATCTTCATAAACTCTAACAATATAGCTCCTCAAAGATACATATTTATAAATTCTGATTTTTCATTTGAATAAAAATGATATTCATAAAACTTTAACACATTATTTTTCAAGTCTATACCTACACTTATAAAAAGATTTCTATATTTGAAAACATGAAAGGACTAATAAACACATACACAACTATTTGTAACGTAATCGGCATGATTATGTATGTATTTATTATGCGCAAACAGCAGATATACATTACAGCACCTTTCAATAAAATTTGATTTATATTTAATATTTTATTCATATATACAAAAGGTGCTTTTAACAAAAAGCACCTTTTTTTATTCAGTAACATTTAATTTTTAATAATATGAAAACAACAGTAAAAATGATCCGACAAATTGAGCAACAGGTAATGATTAAAATGTATTGTGTACAAAATCCATTTTTTAGAGAACCGAATTTACTAATACTCAACCCGTAACCATTATGAACACTTTTATAAATACATCCAACCAACTACTTCAATTTACTGTTAACAAAAAACAAGTTAGCAAGAAAAACGTACTGAAAACTTCAATTTTATATGATAAAGTTGAGCATTCTGCCAATTTATCTGTAAATCCTTTTAAAGAAAACCTGATAGAAGACGGTTTTAAATCTTTTGAACTTACCATTTTAAATGATGCTTATTTAAATGATAAGTTATACATAAAGAACAATATTAAAAAATATAACGACTCAGAGCTGGAACTGAAAGTAACGGTTTATAAAAAATCTGAGCGTAATCAAGATATCATTTGTAAAGCCACTTTTGGCTATTCTTTAGAAAAAGCTTCTTAGTTAAGCTTTTTTGGTTTGTTTGTTTGAAGAAAGCTCAAGGAATCCCTTGAGCTTTTTTATGGTATAAAAACTTCTAATAATTCAGTTTTTTCTTTAGAAGCGATAGAGATTTTTTTGATACAAGCCGGAACTAATAACGTTTGTCCCATTTGTAATTTTTCTTTTTGACCTTGATACTCAAACTCAGCTTCTCCCTCAACACACATGTATATTACAAAACTATCTTTATCAGAATGGTTAACCTCTATTTTTCCTAAAACAGGGAGTATATTGGTAGTAAAATACGGACAAGAAACTATTGGTGATGAGGTATTTTCTTGTTTAGTGTATGCTGTTTTATAACTTTCTTGTGCTTTGTAATCTATAGCATCAATTGCTAAATCTGTATGAAGTTCACGGTAATTCCCTTCAGAATCTTGACGATCCCAATCATACACACGGTAAGTAATATCTGATGTTTGCTGAATTTCTGCCAATAAAACACCCGCTCCAATAGCATGAACCCTACCTGTTGGAATAAAATAAACATCTCCTTTATTTACCAAATCAACATTTAAAATATCTAACAGAGATTTGTTATTTAAATGATGTATGTATTCCTTTTGATCACTATCTTTTTGAAAACCTACAATTAAATTTGCGTTTTTATCGGCTTGCATTACATACCACATTTCCGTTTTTCCAAAGGAATTATGACGTTTTTTTGCTAATTCATCATGCGGATGCAATTGAATGCTTAATGCTTCTTTAGCATCAATAAATTTTATAAGTAACGGAAATTTATCTCCAAACTGATCATATATCTTCTCTCCTACTAAATCTGCTTTGTAAATAGAAAGTAGTTCTTTTAAATCTTTTCCTTTTAAACTTCCATTACTTACAACAGAAGTATCTCCTTCAACATCAGAAATTTCCCAACTTTCTCCAATATCTTTTCTATCAGATTTTTTGTTAAGTAACTTCATTAGTTTTTCTCCTCCCCAAATCTTATCCTTTAAAATGGGTTCGAACTTTATAAATTGATTGATTTTTGCCATTTACTCTCCTGAATAGCTTACAAAATTACGAGGTGTTTCGTAAAGTGTTATTTTTAAATCTAAGTGTTGAGGAATGTGTTCTCTAAGTTTATTATAAATGACTACAGAAATGTTTTCTGCAGATGGATTTATATTTTTAAAATCTTCTACTTCTAAATTTAAGTTTTTATGATCAAAAGCTTCCTCTATTTCTTCTCTTATCAATTCTTTTAATTTACCTAAATCATATACATAACCTGTTTCTTGATCAATTTCTCCAGTTAAGGCTACTATTAGCTCATAGTTATGACCATGAAAATGAGGATTGCTACACTTATTGAATACTTCAAAGTTCTTTTCAGCCGACCAATCTTTTCTGTATAATCGGTGAGCTGCATTAAAATGGGCTTTTCTATGTACAGTTACTCTAGGCATTATTACTCAACTCAAATTTTGCTATTTTGTCATACGATTTTTCAAAAATGATTTTAAACCACGCAGTATAATGTTGTGGGTACTGCTCCATATCATTTTTTACTTCTTTTAAAGTCATCCATTTATAAGCTTCAACCTCTTCTTTATTTATACTTGGTTCATCATTAAATTTACCAATCATTACATGATCATATTCATGCTCTGTTAATCCATTATCAAACGGAGCCTTGTATATGAATGAAAAAACTTCTTCCAGTTCACAAGTAAAACCCATTTCTTCCTGCAAACGACGTTTACCGGCTTCAATATTCGTTTCTCCATCTCGTTGATGCGAACAACATGTGTTAGTCCATAACAAAGGCGAATGATATTTGCCTTTAGCTCTTTGTTGTAACATCAATTGGTTTTTATCATTAAAAACAAAAACCGAAAAAGCCCTATGCAACAAAGCTTTTTCATGTGCTTCCATTTTTGGCATCAAACCAACTTTATTGTCTTGCTCGTCAACTAAAATTACTTGTTCTTCAATCATGAAACAAATGTACTAAAATCGAATTTCAAAAAAACTACCTTTTTATAAAACAATATTATGTATAGTATAACAATAATTTATCTTTACAGCCTTAAAATCATTTTTCTTTCATGAAAACATTCAAATATCTCTTACTTTTTACATTATTAACATTTATTTTTAGTTGTAAAAAAGAAGATAAAAACAATACAAATACAATACCTGCAACCATAAAAAAAGAAACAGTTAAAAAAGAGCAAAAGAAGCTAAACAAGCCTTGGGATAGTTTAAATCATAAAAACACCACTGCTTTTTTAACAAAATCTAGCCAATTAAACCCTGAAAACAAAGCTGTTATCAAAACAAAGTTTGGTGAAATAAAATTAAAATTATACGATGACACTCCTTTACACAGAGCAAACTTTATCTTTTTAACTAAAGTAGGATATTTCAACAGCACTGTTTTTTATAGAATAGTAAAAAATATGGCAATTCAAGGAGGAGATTCTGACAATAAAACTACAGCTAGAATAAGAAACAAGTATAGAAACTATGTTATTAAGCCTGAAATTAAACCAACTAAAAAACATACATACGGTGCGTTAGCTGCTGCTAGAAATATTGAAGATAATGTAGGTAAATTCTCAAGTCCATTTGACTTTTACATTGTAACTAATAAATACGGTGCGCATCATTTAGATGGCGATTACACAATTTTTGGCGAAGTCATTTCTGGCTATTCAACCATAGAAAAAATAACTAAAGTAGAAACAACTCCTGATGAATGGCCTGTAGAAGATATTGCAATGACTATTGAAATTTTAGAATAATTTTTCTAAAAACACATCTTTTTAATTAATTTTAAAAGAGCAAAATAGCTATTATTCTGTTTTGCTCTTTTTCTATTTAAAACGTACCTTTGCGCCTTCAAAATTTATACATGAGTTTTTTAAAAGAAATACAAAAAAGAAGAACTTTCGGTATTATTTCCCATCCCGATGCCGGTAAAACAACCTTAACAGAAAAGTTATTACTTTTTGGTGGTGCAATTCAAGAAGCCGGTGCGGTAAAAAGTAATAAAATTAAAAAAGGAGCTACTTCCGATTTTATGGAGATTGAGCGTCAGCGTGGAATTTCGGTAGCAACATCGGTATTAGCTTTTAACTATCGTGATAGAAAAATTAATATTTTAGATACTCCAGGTCACAAAGATTTTGCAGAGGATACGTTCAGGACTTTAACTGCTGTAGATAGTGTTATTGTGGTGATTGACGTTGCCAAAGGGGTTGAGGAACAAACAGAAAAATTGGTAGAAGTTTGTAGAATGCGAAACATACCAATGATAGTGTTCATCAACAAATTAGACCGTGAAGGTAAAGACGCATTTGATTTATTAGATGAAGTTGAACAAAAATTAGGATTACACGTTACACCTTTGAGCTTCCCTATTGGAATGGGATATGATTTCAAAGGAATCTATAATATTTGGGAAAAGAAAATCAACATCTACTCAGAGGTTAACAAACAAAAAATTACAAAAGGAATCGAATTTGACAATGTTAATAACCCTGAATTAGATAAACTAGTAGGTGAAGATGCAGCTAATACCTTACGTGAAGAATTGGAATTGGTATATGAAGTATATCCTGAATTCGATCAAAAAGCGTACGTAGAAGGAAAATTACAACCCGTTTTCTTTGGTTCTGCATTGAATAACTTTGGCGTTAAAGAATTGTTAGATTGTTTTATTGACATCGCTCCTAACCCACAACCTAAAATGGCGGAAGAGCGTTTGGTAGATTCAAAAGAAGATAAATTAACCGGATTTGTATTTAAAATCCACGCCAATATGGATCCTAAGCACCGTGACCGTTTAGCGTTTGTTAAAATTGTATCGGGTACATTTAAACGTAACACTCCCTATTTACATGTTCGAAACGGAAAAAAAGTAAAATTCTCGAGTCCAAATGCATTTTTTGCTGAAAAGAAAGAAATTGTAGAAGAGTCTTTTGCAGGAGATATTGTTGGACTTCATGATACCGGGAACTTTAAAATTGGCGATACATTAACAGAAGGTGAACAATTGAATTTTAAAGGAATTCCTAGTTTCTCTCCAGAGCATTTCCGTTACGTGAATAATGCTGATCCTTTAAAAGCAAAACAATTATACAAAGGTTTAGATCAGTTAATGGATGAAGGAGTTGCTCAATTATTTACGTTAGACATGAACGGACGTAAAATTATTGGTACTGTGGGTGCACTTCAGTACGAAGTAATTCAATATCGTTTAGAACATGAATACGGAGCAAAATGTATGTATGAAAATATTGCAGTTCATAAAGCTTGCTGGGTACAACCTGAAGACCCAAAAAACGAAGAATTTCAAGAATTTAAACGTGTTAAACAACGTTATTTAGCAAAAGATAAACAAGGTCAAATGGTATTTTTAGCAGATTCTGCTTTTACCATTCAAATGACACAAAGTAAATATCCAACGGTTAAATTACATTTTACCAGTGAGTTTGAGTAAAACAGAAAATAATAAAGATATCGTCATTGCGAGGAACGAAGCAATCTTTTTAAAGAGATTACTTCAAAAAGCTCGTCTTGAGCGAAGTCGAAAGGTTCGTAATGACGTCTTTTTATCTTGGTTCTTGATTCTTTTCTCTTTTCTATCTTATAGTCAAGAAGATATTTCAACTTTAAAAGGAAAAGAACTGAATAATAAAGTACGTTTGAATTTCATTCCGGTTTCTATGCCTTCGGATAAATTTCCGCAATTAAAACCAACAATGGGATTAGCAGGTTTACATTATCAAGTTCCTTTTAACGATTGGTTATACGGTGGTGCCGCTTTTCATTTTGCTGTGACTGGTGATCAAGGCGGATTGTTTACTTTGGGGGCAGAATTAGGCATCAACAAACAATTATATAAAAATTTATATCTAGATGCTAACTTCCACTTTGGTGGTGGCGGTGGCTATAGAAAGTATGTAAACGACGGAGCTTTTATCAATCCGAATATTGGTTTACAGTACAAACACAACAATTATTCAGTTGGAGTTCAATACAGTTATATAGATTTCTTTTCTGGAGAAATAAAAGATGATGCAGTTTCTGTTTTTGTTGAAATACCAAGCGTGTTACGATTGACAGATTACAAAAATGCACACAAAAAGTTCATTGCTAATAATGACTCAACTGATAACTTTTGGCAAAAACCAATAGTTAAAAATGTACAACAAGTTCGTTTTGATTTCTTTTTCCCTTTCGGACAATCTAAAAAAGATAATGCTACAGAACTTAAAGAAACATTATACGTGCTAGGTTTTGAATATCAAAAATACGTTAACGAAAACACCTTTTTATTTGCCCATACCGATGCTATTTACAAAGGTTTACGTGCTGGCTTTATGGATTTGTTTTTTGGTGCAGGATATCACCCTTATCAATCAAAATATATCAATCTTTTTACCAAGTTTGGAATTGGAGCTGCTGGGGGACGAATTGCTCCTGAAGGTGGTTTAACTATGTATCCGTCTGCTGGAATCGACTTAAAACTAGCTAATAATTTTGCATTGAGTGGACATGGTGGTTATTACAGAGCATTAGATGGAGATTTTGAAGCTTACACACTAGGTTTTGGTCTTAAATACTTCGGATTAAATGGAGGAACTAAAACTTCTTCCGAAGAAAATATTTCCTATTTTAAAACACAAGCAATTACGGTAAGTTTAGAAAATCAAACCTATTTTGATGTAGCTAAAACAGATGATCCAGATGATATACTTGCGGTAGACCTACAATTATTAGCGCTTCAATTTAATTATGATATTACTAAAAATATCTATTTAATTGGTGAAGCTGGTTTTGCTTACGGAGGGAGATCAGGTGGTTATGCTCATGGTTTAGCTGGAATGGGAATCAAAACCAATTCATTTTTCAATGATAAGTTCTACGGATTTTTAGATGTTGTTGGTGGAGCTGCAGGTGGAGCCGGTGTTGATACCGATGAAGGCATAGTTGTTAGACCAACTGCAGGTATAAACTATGAATTGGCTAATAATTTCTCAATTTCCGTTTCTGGAGGAAAATTATACTCTCCTTTCGGAAATGTAAATTCAACAAATATAAATGTGGGGTTAAACTTCAGTTTTGCAAGTTTATCTGCTCAAAAATAAAGTGTAAATAGATTTTAAAATTAAAACAATGAACAACGGAATTTATGCAAAATTCACTACTCCAAAAGGAGATATTTTAGTGAACTTAGAATATGAAAAAACTCCTGGAACTGTAGGTAACTTTGTTGCTTTAGCAGAAGGAAACTTAGAAAACTCAGCAAAACCACAGGGAACTCCTTACTATAACGGATTAAAATTCCACCGTGTAATTCCTGATTTTATGATCCAAGGTGGATGTCCACAAGGAACAGGAACTGGTAACCCTGGTTATAAATTTGATGATGAAATTCATCCAGAGTTAAAACATGATGCTCCAGGTAAATTATCAATGGCAAATGCAGGTCCAGGAACAAACGGATCTCAATTTTTTATCACTCACGTTGCTACTCCATGGTTAGACGGTAAACATACGGTTTTTGGTAGTGTTGTTGAAGGACAAGAGGTTGTTGACGCTGTTGAGCAAGGTGATGAAATGAACGTAGAGATCATCCGTGTTGGTGATGTTGCTGAAAAATGGAACGCTGTAGAAGCTTTCAGAACTTTTGAAGGTGCTCGTGAAAAACGTGAAGCAGAAGAAAAAGCACGTCAAAAAGAATTATTAGATTCTGTTGCTGCTGGTTATGATGAAACTCCAAGTGGTTTACGCTATAAAATCTTACAACAAGGAGAAGGTAAAAAAGCTACTAAAGGATCTATGGTTTCTGTACATTACAAAGGTCAGTTATTAGACGGAACTGTATTTGATTCCTCATACAAACGTAAACAACCAATCGATTTTACTATTGGAGTTGGACAAGTAATTCCTGGTTGGGATGAAGGAATTCAATTATTACAAGTGGGTGACAAAGCTCGTTTAGTAATTCCATCTGATTTAGCCTATGGTGCTGCTGGTGCTGGAGGTGTAATTCCACCAAACGCAACCTTAATTTTTGATGTAGAATTAATGAATGTAAAATAATACTATAAAATAATTTTTCTTTATGGTAATGAATTAGGCTAAAGTTAACACTTTAGCCTTTTTTGTTAAGTGAAAGTTATATCATGAATAATTATTAACAATGAAATAAAAATGACTTAACCCATACAAACAACAATATATTGAACATTTGTAATCAGAAATTAAGAACAATTACAAATGAAAAACATATTACTTCCTTTACTGTTTATAATCATTACAAACACTCTGAATTCACAGCATATTCAAGAACAATGTGAATCTCCCAAAATAGAAGAAAATGATTTAAATTCAATAACAAAATGTTCAATTGAAAAGATTGAAGATGATAAAAATAAATCAAATGTAATCTTGAATATTTCATCTTATAAAACCAATAAAAAAACTGCATCACACATCATTAGAAGAAAAAGAAAGAAGAGTGCTATCAATAATCAAAAACTTTCAAACTCAATTGATAAAAACCTAGGTACCATAGAGTTGAAAAATAATATTATTGAAAAAAAACTAACCAGTGAAAATATTTTATTTTCTTTAGTGGATGAAAAACCAACTTTTAAGAATTGTGAAAAAGCATCTATAAAGAATAAAACTAACTGCTTTAATTCTGAAATTTCAAATCATTTTTCTAAGAATTTTTATCCAGAAAGAGCATCCGAAGACGGAATAAATGGAAAAGTTTTTATACAATTTACCATAGATGTGCACGGAAATGTTAATAACTTGCGTATAAAAGCTAATACAAAATCACAAGATTTAGAAAACGAAATAGCTAGAGTTATCAATAAATTACCAAAGCTAAGCCCAGGTAAACACAGAGGTTTACCCGTAAATGTTATTTATAATTTGCCCATAAATTTCACTTCAAATTAAAAAAATAATTTCTTAAAAACTATTGTTAGAAAGTGTTTAAAAAAAAACAACTTTTATTTTAATATTCCATTATTATTTAATAAGTTAGCAACGTAAAGAATCCCTAATCCCTAAAGACATGATTAGAAAATTATTATTGCTAGTTGTTGTATTATTCTTACAACAAAATTTTTATGCCCAAGATAAGCAAACATGTGATACTCCAACAGATGAACCTGCTTTAGATTTAAACAGTATTACCAAATGTACTATTGAAAATACTGATGAAGAAGGTAACAAATCAAAACAAGTTTCTATTCAAGTAACATCAAGAAAAAGAGTTATTAGAAAAAGAGATGCTGTAACTGGAGTTGGATCTGTAAATACCTCTCATAAATTAGCAGACTTAAAGAAAAAAGCTTCATTAGTTGGATCATTAGATTTAAGCAAAGAAGAAGTAGTAGAAAAAGTACCATTTAACTTAGTTGAAGAAATCCCATTATTCAGCTCATGTGAAAAGGTAGCTATTTATGAGCAAGAGAAATGTTTTAAGGAAGAAATTTCTAACCATATCAAAAAGAACTTTAGATATCCGCAAGAAGCTTATGATAAAAGTATTCAAGGTCGAGTTTTAGTTCAATTTGTTATTGAAAAGGATGGTTCAGTTGGTGATTTAAATATTCGCGGACCCTATGGTGGAGAAATTTTAGAAGAAGAAGCTAAAAGAATTGTAAATAAATTACCTAAATTCAGACCAGGTAAGCACAATGGTAAAACTGTAAAAGTAAAATATGGTATTCCTATTGGATTTAGAATTCCTGGAAAAAAACCATCAAACGTAAAGCCTTCATCCAAAACTATAACTATTACAGATGCTATAAATATGGCAAAAACGGATTCTGCGCCTTTATTTAGAGCTTGTAAAAGAACTGGAGACAATAGTGTTGATTGCTTTAATGAAGAAATGATTAAGCACGTGAATAAATACTTTGCATATCCTCAAGAAGCTGTAGATAAAAATATTGAAGGAAAAGTATATGCTTATTTTATAGTTGATAAAAATGGTGATGTGGTAAATATTAAAACTAGAGGTCCTAAAGGAGGAGAAGTTTTAGAAACTGCTGTTAAAAAATTAGTAGAAAAATTACCAAAATTAGAGCCAGGAAAGAAAAGTGGTAAATCAGTAAATGTAAAATATGCATTCCCTATTAACTTCCAATTAAATGATTAAAATTATCAAAATATAAATTTTTAAAAGGTCAGATTTTATCTGACCTTTTTTATTTGCAAAAAATATAAACCATTTATTTTATCAAATATTCTATATAAACAATATATTTATATCTCAATTAAATTTTAAATTATGAAGACTGCTCAACAATGGTTTGATGAGTATGCTATAAGCCATCAAAATGAAACAAATCAATTAATACATTATATATGTGTTCCTGCAATTTTTTTTAGTGTCATTGGCTTACTAATGAGTATTCCAACCGGATTTTTAAAAAATACCTTTGGTTTGTACAATCCTTTAATTGAAAACTGGGCCTTTGTTATTGGAATAGGTATTTCATTATTCTTTTATTTACGACTTGGTTTTTGGTATTTTGCTAAAATGTTATTTTTAATACTAATATGTATTGCTGGTAATAATTGGATTAGCAATCACACAAACTTAGCTTTAGCTTCTATTTTGATTTTTGTAGTTGCTTGGATAGGTCAATTTTACGGACATAAAGTAGAAGGTAAAAAACCTTCATTTCTAAAAGATTTACAATTTTTATTAATTGGCCCTTTATGGGTAATTCAAAAATTATCTCAATAATATGGAAGAAATTGCTTTCGAAGACTTTTTAAAAGTGGATATTAGAGTGGGAACAATTCTAGAGGTAAACGATTTTCCTAAAGCGCGAAAACCAGCCTATCAACTCACTATAGATTTTGGCGAATTAGGCATTAAAAAATCAAGTGCTCAAATCACTGATTTGTACACAAAAGAACAGTTAGTTAACAAACAAATAACTGCAATTGTTAATTTTAAAGCTAGACAAATAGCAAACTTTATGAGTGAATGCCTAGTTTTAGGTGTTTATAATAATGATGGAAAAGTTGTTTTACTCCAATTATCAGAGAAAGCTAAAAACGGAGAGCAAGTTTCTTAACTATCTGTTCGGATTGTTCAAAATAACCAACGCTCCTATTACACCTGGTATCCAACCACAAAGTGTTAATAAAAAAATAATGATAAATGAACCACAACCTTTATCAATTACAGATAATGGAGGAAAAAAGATGGCAAGTAAAACTCTAAATATACCCATGAATTTTAATTAAGTTAATCATATAGAAGACGAACCATATAACATTTTGTTACAAAAAACCTCGCTTAGACGTTTATTTTACTTTTAATTTCATTATAACACTATTCTCTTTTTAGTTAAAATAATTTTTATACAGAACTAAAGTCAAATTGATTTTTAAAGAACTTCTTTTTAATTAAAATTACTTTTTTAATTTTAAACAAAACAACTTTAAAGTAAAATTAACACAAACCTCCTGTTTTTAATATGAATTTTACTTTTAAAATTTAAAATAAAGATTAAATTTATTTATTTTACATTAAAATCAAACAAATCATGTCATCAAAAGATACAATCAAAAATTTAGATACTTCAAAGACATTTGTGTCACCAGAATATATTCGTAATCGTTTCTCAACCATAATGTCAGATATGTACAAGAATGAAGTGCCTCTTTATGGTGAACTACTTGACTTGGTTCATGATATTAATGAAGAAGTTCTTTCAAAATCAAGAGAAATTAAAGAACAGTTAGCACATACAGGAGAAATCACCCGACTAAATATGGAGCGTCACGGTGCAATCCGTTTAGGTAAACCTTATGAATTGTTTACAATGAGACGTTTATTTAAAGTTATGGGAATGTATCCTGTTGGGTATTATGATTTAGCAACAGCCGGAGTTCCTGTTCACTCTACAGCATTTAGAGCTATTGAGAATACAGCCCTTAATCAAGCTCCATTTAGAGTATTTACCTCTTTACTACGTTTAGATTTAATTGATGATGATAAACTTCGCAATAATGTAGAAACTATTTTAGAGAACCGTCAAATTTTTACTGAAAAAGCACTAGAGTTAATTGATAAATCTGAAAAAGAAGGAGGATTAAATAAAGAGGATGCTGAAATCTTTGTTCAAGAAGCATTAGAAACTTTTAGATGGCATGATACTGCTACAGTAGATCACGAAATGTATGAAGCTTTACTTAACCAACACAGATTAATTGCTGATGTAGTTGCTTTTAAAGGTCCTCACATCAATCACTTAACACCTAGAACTTTAGATATAGATAAAGTACAATCGAGTATGGAAGCTCGTAATATTCCTCCAAAAGACAATATAGAAGGTCCTCCTACAAGAAAATGCCCAATTTTATTACGCCAAACTAGTTTTAAAGCATTAACTGAAAACGTAACCTTTAAATATAATTATGGAAACGGAAAAATGGGAGAACACAAAGCACGTTTTGGAGAGATTGAACAACGTGGTGTAGCATTAACTCAAAAAGGACTAGACTTGTATAATGAATTGTTAGGTAAAACACGTAAAGCAATTGGTGGTTCTCCAACTGCTGAAAACGCATCAGAATACAACCAATTATTAGCAGAAAATTTTACAGTTTTCCCTGATAATTACCAAGAGTTACAATCAAAAGAATTAGCCTATTTCCACTATTTTACTACCGATAAAGTAAAAAATATATTAAAAGATAAAGTATATACAAAAGCCGATGTAAATCAATTATTAGAAAACGGTTATTTAACTATAGAACCTATGGTTTACGAAGACTTTTTACCAGTAAGTGCTGCGGGAATTTTTGCTTCAAACCTGGGTACAGATGATGCAAAACGCAAGTATGAAGGAACCTCTAATCAATCATTATTTGAAAAAGATTTAGGCGAACCTGTATATAAATTGATTAAGTGGTATGAAGATATGCAGGAAGAAACCATTCAAAAATGTTTAGCGGAGCTAAATGCTTAAATAACTAAGCTAACTTTTAACTGTCACTCCTGCAAAAGCAGGAGTCTCTTTAAGAATAAAAATTTTCCAATATGAGATTCCTGCCTTCGTAGGAATGACAAAAACCAATTAAGTTATAAATAACAAAGTCATTCTTTTGAAAAATCAATTTGACTATATAGATCAGCAAATTTTAAAGCAATTAAGAACAGATGCTCGTAAAGCCTATTCTCAAATTGCTGACGAACTAAAAGTATCTAATTCTCTTATACATCAACGAATCAAAAAATTAACTCAAGAAGGAGTTATTAAAAATGCTGAATTTATTTTAGATGAAAAGAAATTAGGCTATAGCACAAAATCATACACAGGTATTCGTTTACGTGAAGCTCGATTTGCTAAAAGTGTTATGGAAGAATTATCTAAGATAGAAGAAGTTGTAGAAAGCAACTTTGTTTCGGGTAGTTATGCTATTTTTGTGTTGATATTCGCTAAAAACAATCAGCATTTACAAAAAATTCTATACGATCATATTCATTTAATCAATGGAGTTGCAGGTACCGATACGTTTATCTGTTTTGACACTGGTTTCAAACGAAATATTCCTATTAAATAAGGACAATGAGTATAAAAACACACTTAGAAAGCTTACATAAAACATTAAAAGGAGAACTGTTTTTTGATGATATGTACAAAAGTATGTATGCTACAGATGCATCTGTATACAGAAAAATTCCGTTAGCAGTTGCTTTTCCAAAGAATATATCAGATATAAAGGTACTCATTTCATTTGCTAAACAACATAACACCACCTTAATTCCTCGTACGGCAGGAACTTCGTTAGCAGGACAATGTGTGGGAGACGGAATTGTGGTTGATGTGTCAAAACATTTTACCAATATTTTAGCTTTTGATGAAATTAATAAAACCATAACTGTTGAACCAGGAGTAATACGAGATGATTTAAACAGATTTTTAAAACCTTTCGGATTGTTTTTTGGTCCGAATACATCAACATCAAATCGTTGTATGATTGGAGGAATGGTAGGAAACAACTCCTCTGGAAGTACTTCAATTAAATACGGGGTTACACGTGATAAAGTTTTGGCTATAGATGCTATTTTATCTGACGGAAGTTTAGCTACATTTTCCGAAGTAACCTCAAATGAATTCAGAAGTAAATCTTTAGAAAAAACTTTAGAAGGGAAAATTTATCAATCAATATTTTTTGAGCTAAGTTCTGCTGAAAATCAACAAGAAATAAAGAAAGAATTTCCTAAAGAAACTATTCATAGAAGAAATACAGGATATGCTGTTGACGAGTTTTTATCATCTGATTTATTTGGAGGAAATGACAACACAATTAACGTTGCCAAATTTTTATCAGGTAGTGAAGGAACTTTAGCTTTTTCTACAGCAATCACTATTCAATTAGATGACTTACCTCCTACTCAGAGTATTATGGTTGCTCCTCATTTTACAAGCGTAAATGAAAGTTTAAAAGCAACTGTTATTGCCATGAAACATAACTTATATACTTGTGAGTTGATGGATAAAGTAGTGTTAGATTGTACTAAAAATAATCGTGAGCAATCAAAGAATCGATTCTTTTTACAAGGAGATCCGGAAGCAGTTTTAATGTTGGAAGTTAAAGCTGATACTATTGAAGAAGCAGAAAAAAGAGCAGAAGCATTAATTCAAGATCTTAAAAACAATGGTTTTGGATATCATCATCCAAAAGTATATGGAAATGATATAAACAAAGTTTTAGATCTCAGAAAAGCTGGTTTAGGTTTACTCGGAAATATGGTCGGTGATGACAAAGCAGTTGCTTGTATTGAAGATACTGCTGTTGATTTAAATGACTTACCGGAATATATTCAAGAGTTTTCAGCTATTATGGATAAATACGAACAGCGTGCCGTTTATTATGCACATGCTGGTGCTGGTGAGCTTCACCTCCGTCCTATCTTGAATTTAAAAAAATCGGCAGATGTTGATTTGTTTAGAAGAATAACGACTGAAACTGCTGAGTTAGTAAAAAAATATAACGGTTCTTTTAGTGGTGAACATGGTGATGGTATTGTTCGCGCAGAATTTATTCCGCTAATGATTGGTGAAAAGAATTACCAATTATTACGCAGAATTAAAAAAGCTTTTGATCCTGATAATGTTTTTAATAAAGGAAAGATTACAGATGCTTTTCCTATGGATAAAAGTTTACGCTATGAAGTTGATAGAATTGAACCTGAAATTAATACCATCTTAGATTTTTCTGATAGCGAAGGCATTTTAAAATTAGCAGAAAAATGTAATGGTTCTGGAGATTGTAGAAAATCACCAAAAGCTGGCGGAACTCTATGCCCGAGTTACAGAGCTACTCGAAATGAAAAGGATACCACTCGTGCTCGAGCAAACACTTTACGTGAGTTTTTAACAAATTCTGAAAAAGCAAATAAGTTCAATCATGAGGAATTAAAAGAGGTTTTTGACCTTTGTTTGAGCTGTAAAGCTTGTTCTAGTGAATGTCCAAGTAATGTTGATGTGGCTTCTTTAAAAGCTGAATTTTTGTATCAATATCAAGAAGAAAACGGATATTCTTTCAGAAGTAAATTATTTGCCAACAATGCTAAATACAATAAACTAGGAAGTAAATTTCCTACCATTACTAATTTATTAACTAATACACTTTTAGCAAAAAAAGTAATGGGAGTTGCTACAGAAAGAAGTGTTCCTAAACTAGCAAAACAAACATTACAAGCTTGGTATAACAACCAAAAAACAACTTCCGAAGGAAAAAAAGTGTATTTGTTTAATGATGAATTTACTAATTTTTATGATGCAGAAGTTGGAAAAGATGCTGTTTATGTATTACAAAAATTGGGCTATGATGTTCAAATTATTGAACACGAAGAAAGTGGTAGAAGCTATATTTCTAAAGGATTTTTAAAAGAAGCTAAAGAAATAGCGAATAAAAATATCTCAGTGTTTAAAGATTTAATTTCTGAAGAAAATCCTCTGATCGGAATTGAACCTTCAGCAATTTTAACGTTTAGAGATGAGTACTTGCGAATCGCAAGTGATAAAATAGCTGCAAAGAAACTTTCTGAGAATTGCTTTACAATTGAAGAATTTTTAGCACAAGAACATTCAAAAGGATTAATTGATACAACTTTATTTTCTAAAGAATCTAAAACAATAAAAATTCACGGTCATTGTCATCAAAAAGCGTTATCGAGTACACATGCTAGTTTTTCAGTTTTAAATATTCCTGAAAATTATTCAGTTACCATTATGAATACAGGTTGTTGCGGAATGGCGGGTTCTTTTGGGTACGAAAAAGAGCATTATGAAGTAAGCATGCAAGTGGGTGAAGATACATTATTCCCTAAAGTTAGAAACTGTTCAACAGACACTGAAATTGTTGCTTCTGGAACAAGTTGTAGGCATCAAATTTTTGATGGAACTCAAAGAGAAGCCAAACATTTTATTACAATTTTAAAAGAAGCATTGTGTTAAAAAATTGATTTACAGCACTTTGTTTTGTATCTTTAAGACAGTTATAATAAACATTTTGTCTTATGGGTACGAATAAAATCATTTTTAAAAATGCTGGTTTAATTTTTACAGGTATCGTAATTTTCTTTTTTGTAATGAAATTACTAGGATTAGACAATGTTTCTGAATTACGTTTCTTAAACTTTGTTTTTGTTCTATGGGGTGTAAACAATGCCATTAAATCAAATATTGAATTGAATCATGACAATCTGTATTTAAACAATTTTTCGGTAGGTATTGCAACTTCTGTAGTAGGCGTAGGTTTCACTATTTTAGGATTATTACTATATGTAGGTTTTCTTCAACCTAGCTTTATGCAGGTACTTGAAAATTCATCTTTTTGGGGTAGTAAACTAACATTGCCTTTAGTCATTTTTGCTCTGGCTATTGAAGGTATAGCTTCATCGGTTATGTGTTCATTTGTATTAATGCAGTATTATAAAAATTATAAAGCTGCATCTAATACTGTAGTTTCATAAAGTAACAAAGCTCCAACTTTTTTAAAAAAGTTGGAGCTTTTATCAAATAAGTAATCTTGTATAATTAGGGTTGAATAGTTTCATTTTGGGCTAACATACCAAAAAACTTATCTAAATTAGGTAAAATAACGATTCTTGTTCTTCTGTTTCTTGCTCTGTTTTCTCTAGAATCATTTTCAAAAAGTGGCATTGAACTTCCTCTTCCCGCTGCTATTAATCGGTTAGATTCTACTCCGTACTTTTTCTCTAAAATACGAACTATTGAAGTGGCTCTTTTTACACTTAAATCCCAGTTGTCTTGCACTACTGCATTGTTAATTGTACGTGAATCTGTATGACCTTCAATCATAACATCCATACTTGGTTCTGAATTAATGACATTTGCTAATTGCTCTATTAACTTGTATGCTTTTTTCTTTACTTTATAACTAGCCGTGTTAAAAAGCATATTATCAGCAACAGAAATCATTACAACAGTCTTATCAATATCTATGTTTACATCTTCAGGATCTAAATTAGAGGTATCTATAGATTTTTTTAAGTTGTATGCAATAGCAACATTCATTGAATCTTTTAGCGTTTTTGCATTAGTCAGTTCTGCTGGATCAACCTTTGCCAACGTTTCACGCATTCTTTCTTTTAATGAATTAGATATTACTGCTGAATTACCAACCATATCTAATTTTACATTGTTCTGCTCTTGCAAAGTTGAATTAAAACTTTTTAGTGAGTTGATTTTTTCATTGTAATTATCAACTCTTTTTTGAATTTTAGCAAACTTAGCTTCTAATTCTTCTTTTTCTAAGGTTGTTTTCTGTAAGTTACCTCTAGTATCGTTATACTGTTCTTCTAATGCTAGATACTTCTTTTTTGACACACACGATGTTAACGTAAGTGCAGCTAGAATTGTCAGGGGGACAACTATTTTTCTCATAATTAATTAGTTTTGATTTATTTTGTAAACGCCTTAACTATAAGATTATTTAATTTTAGCTGTTAAATATTGTTAAAAAGAAAAAACTCAATCATATTTAGATTGAGTTTTTAGAAATTACTATTAATTAGATTTTACTTGTAATCAAAGTATATTTTTTATTCATTTTTTATTTTTCTGAATTTACTTTATTTTTATCACTTACTATATAGAAATAAGATCTTCTATTTAACTGATGTTCTTCTTCTGTACATTTTTTGCTATTTTCATCATTACAGTGATTTAATAATTGATCCTCTCCATAACCTATAGCACTTACAATTCTATTGGGAGCTATCCCTCTTGAAATAATATAGTTTCTGGTGGATTTTGCTCTTCTATCAGACAATTTTCTGTTATAATCTTTGTTTCCTCTACTATCTGTATGTGATTCTATTTTAATAACCATATTTGGATGGTTACTCATAACGGTTACTATATTTTCAAGTTCATATTGAGCATCATCTCTAATTTCTGATTTATTATAATCAAAATAAATAGGTTTAATGACTATCTGGTTTCCAACAATTAATGGTCTTAATTGTAAATTAGCCGTTACAACCTTTCCGTTTTGTAATAACTCAATTGTATTTTTATTGTCTGATTTATAGTCTAGCTTATTAGCTACTATTGTAATTTTATTTAAAGAGCATGGTATATTTTTAAACTGATAATATCCTTTTGTATCTGTAACTGTTTCATCAATAACCTCCCCTGTGTTGGCTATTAATTTTATGCTTGCTTCTGCAATTGAGTTTTTATCTATAGTATTAGTTACAATTCCTTCAAGAACTTGGTTACAAGCTGGTTCTTCATAAATGATAAAACTGTAAATATCATCATCTCCTTTTCCTTTGGGTCTGTTAGAAGAGAAAAAACCTTTTTTACCTTTTTTATCTATATAAAATGAAAAATCATCTTTTGTACTATTAAAGGGACTTCCTAAGTTGATTGCTTTAGAAAAAACATTGTTTTCTTTAATTTTAGTTTGATAAATATCTAATAATCCATATCCTAAATGACCATTAGAAGAGAAGTATAAAGTATTATCATCCCCAACAAAAGGAAACATTTCTTTGCCTAAAGTATTAATTGTAGTGCCTAAGTTAATAGGCTCACTATAACCACTCTCTGTAATTGCTACTTTGTAAATATCGGTTTCTCCAATTCCTCCAGGCATATCAGAAACAAAGTAGAGTGTTTTTTCATCTGGACTTAAAGCCGGATGCCCAACCGAATATTGATCGCTATTAAAAGGAAGTTCTTGTATATTTAGCCAATATCCTTTTGAAAATTGTGCTTTGTAAAGTTTAAGATTGACTGTAGCTTTTTTGTCTTTACGTAACTTTCTTCCATCATAATTAACACGAGTAAAATACATGGTTTTCCCATCTTTAGTTATAATTGGAGTAGATTCATGATACTGTGTGTTTAATGGTTCTGGAAGCATTACTTTATCTTCCAGTTCAAAAACACTATCTTTTTCTGAGTCTTCAAGTGGCATAACAAAACTATAGGCTTTGTATATGTTTAAAAATGGTTGATTGTTCCACTTATAAAGTCTTTGTTTTCTTCCTTCTTTTGGTGAAGCTGATGCAAAATAGACATCTTCATTATATAAAAAGCCTCCAAAATCTGAATATGGTGTATTTAGAGCTAAATTTCTAATACTTATTCTTTTATTTTTATTGTTTGAAAAATCTAGTAAATAATCACCCTCAGAAACTTTTTCTTTAATATTTTTCAGCTCTTTTTTGTCTGCAATAATTAAAAAAAGCGAATCTGATTTTTGATATTTACGGTTACTCCTTAACACTTGAGCGTATTTAAATAAATAATCTAACTCAGTTTCTGAATGTTTTTCAATTAATTTAGAATACCAATTTTCTGCTTTTACGGTTTCTGAATTATTATAATAAGAGTCTCCTAATCTTTTTAAAATATATTTTGAGCTATCTCCTTGTTTGTATATAGCTTCATATAATTTAGCTGCTTGTACATAAGCATATTCATTAAAATATCTATCAGCAACTCTTTTACTTTGACCAAGAATTACAATTGAAGAAAAAAGAGTAAGAGTATAAGTTAGTAGTAACTTGTTGTTCATTTATATAGGCTTTATTGGCTTTTAGAAGAACCTTGGCGATTTCATCCTTGCTTCTCTAAAAATTTCATATCGTAACATAACTTCATGGGTACCAGAGTTTACAATATTATAATTTGACGTTGTTAAATCATAAGCATACCCAATATGTAGTGAATTACTAACTTGAAAGCCTAGTAAAACGGCAATAGAATCATCCCATCTCCAAGATAATCCTGCTCTAAATTTTTCATTAAACAAGAAGTTGGCAGAAACATCTAAAGATAATGGAGCACCCACAACCCCTTTAAATAATAAAGCTGGTTTAAATTTAATATTGTTTGTTAAATCATATACATATCCTGTTATTAAAAAGAAATGAAATCTTTCTACAGCTGTTTCTTCTTGTGAAGCTTTATTATCATCATAATGCTCTGATCTTAAAAAATTTGGCACTGATAAACCTATATACCATTGGGGTTCATGATAATATATACCTGCTCCGATTGTTGGTAAAAACTTATTGTTTATGTTTTGTGCAAATGCATCATCTCCATCTTGGTTTGTTCTTCCTAGAGACCAATCAATGTTTAATAATCTTCCTCCTAGTTTTAAACCGAAAGCTAAATTACCTTCTTCTCCAGTTTCAATTGTATATGAAACATTTGCATCTAAATAGGTCTCATGAGATGGACCTATTCTATCATTTACTAAATTAAATCCTAAACCAACTCTACTATAACCCAATGGTGTATCATAACTTAAAACTTGAGTATCTGGAGCTCCTTCAAATCCAACCCATTGTGTTCTACCTAACCCGGTTATAGTAGTATGTCCTCTAGAGCCTACATATGCTGGATTTACCGCCATAGTATTATACATATATTGTGTATACTGCGGATCTTGTTGTGCAAATGCATCTATATTAAAATAGATGCTTAAAATTGCACTTAAAATAGTTGGTAGAATTAATTTAACTCTATCTTTAGGGATTATCATATTATTTTAACTTTTCTTTTATCTGTTGATATAAATCCATCCTTTTGCAACTGGACTTCCATCTCCCAAATCAATTACATAAAAATAAGTTCCTACTGGTAATTGCTTTGGTGTACCTATTGTTGCTCTACCGTTAGAGGTTCCTTCAAATCTTACAGTTGCATTATTATATCCTTTTGCTGAATATACTGTATTTCCCCATCTATTAAATATTTCAACAGTATTATTCTTATATCTTTCTTTATCTATACACTTAATTTCTAAATAATCATTAATACCATCGCCATTAGGACTAAACTCATTAAATACTTTCAAACATGGATCTGTTACATTTATAGTAACTTTTGCCGTTTCTACGGTAGTAGACCCATCTGAGTTAGTTATTATAACTCCGTATACAAATGTATCAATTCCTGTAAAAGTTTCATTAGGAATATAGGTAATTGTTCCATCAGAATTTATTACAATAGAACCATTAGTTGGATTCGTTGTATCCCCCACATTAATTGCATCAGTTGTAAACGTATCATTTGACAATATATCAATATCTACAGACTCTCCTGAAGTTGTTTCTATTTCATCATCAACAGTATCATTTATTGGGTTCACAATTATATTTACTGTACTAGTACTACAACCTATGTTTAATGCGTCACAAATTGTATAAGTAAAAGAATCATTTCCATTAAAATCAGCATCTGGTATATAAGTAACTATATCATCACTAGGATCATTTGGTGTACCGCCATTATTAACTGTTATTATTCCATTAGATGGAGAGTTTACTTCTAACAACCCATCAGAAGGTATATTACTATCATTAGATAAAATGTTTATCACAATTTGGCTGTCTTCATCTAATTCTACTTCATCATCTTCACTTATCACTTCTGATTCCTTATCATCATCTTGTACCGTTACCGATCCGTTGGTTACCGCTCCTGTTGTTCCGCTGGTTACAACTCCCGTTGCTGCAAATACTTCATCTGCCTCTCCTGAGATTGTATCTTCCGTCGTTGGAACGCTTACGCTTCCTGTGGTAGCGCCTGCTGTAATGGTTACCGTGTAAACTACTCCGTCTACCGTTACTTCTACTGTAATGTCTTCTGTACTTGGGTTGCTTAAGGTTACCGGAACTATCGCGGTATCGCCTTCTGAAACTGTTACATCTCCAATAGTGACCGTTGGAGCACTATCATCATCTTGTACCGTTATCGATCCGTTAGTTATCGCTCCTGTTGTTCCGCTAGTAACTACACCCGTTGCTGTAAATACTTCGTCCGCCTCTCCTGAGATTGTATCTTCTGTCGTTGGAACGCTTACGCTTCCTGTGGTAGCGCCTGCTGTAATGGTTACCGTGTAAACTACTCCGTCTACCGTTACTTCTACTGTAATGTCTTCTGTACTTGGGTTGCTTAAGGTTACTGGAACTATCGCATTATCGCCTTCTGAAACTGTTACATCTCCAATAGTGACCGTTGGAGCACTATCATCATCTTGTACCGTTATCGATCCTTCGGTTACGGCTCCGGTGGTAGTTCCGCTGGTAACTGCACCCGTTGCTGCAAATACTTCGTCCGCCTCTCCTGAGATTGTATCTTCTGTCGTTGGAACTGTTACGCTTCCTGT
>NZ_JAXCHH010000015.1:0-5719 GCF_034043975.1 Tenacibaculum sp. IB213877
CAAAAGATCTCAAACAGCTGCTACTATCCCTAACAGGAATACCTTTGTCTGCATACTATTATATACGTCTTATTTGCAATTGTAAAATAGTGTTCAAAAATAATTTCAAAAAAGTTCAAAATTTTTCTAATTGATTTTAAGGTCTTTAAGAGATATTTTCAAAAAAGATTAATAAAAGTCTTGTGGGATTCAAAAGAGGTTGTATATTTGCACCCGCAAACGCAGAAACACAGGCACAGCAACGTTTAGAAGTTCATTAACAGAGGGTAGAGATAAGGTTTTAAAGGAGGAAAAAATATTTCATTTTTTTCTTGTTTGATAAGAAAAAGAGTTAGTATCTTTGCAGTCCGTTTTTGAGGCGACAGTTCATTAAAATTTAGGTGTAAAAATAAATTCAAAAAAACTTAAAAAAAAGTTTTGTCAGAATAAAAAGAGTTTATATCTTTGCATCCGCTTTCAGAAGGCGACACGATCACAGAAATCTTGGAGAGTTTTTGATTTAGGGAAAACATCTAGTTCGATTCTAGAATTTCTACAAATAAGAGTTAATTACGATTTTGGTTGAAAGAGTATCAAATATTACGATTAACGAAGTTCATTGAAAATATTGAAATTGACAGCGTAAAAAGAGAGTAGAATACATGCTTGATTACAAGTTTAATTCTTTTGAACTCTGATATAATATTAAAGATTATACAATGAAGAGTTTGATCCTGGCTCAGGATGAACGCTAGCGGCAGGCTTAACACATGCAAGTCGAGGGGCAGCGTAGATTGCTTGCGATCTGACGGCGACCGGCGAACGGGTGCGTAACGCGTATAGAATCTGCCTTGTACAGGAGGATAGCCTTTAGAAATGAAGATTAATACTCCATAATACTGAGAATTGGCATCGATTTTTAGTTAAAGATTTATCGGTACAAGATGACTATGCGTCCTATTAGCTAGATGGTAAGGTAACGGCTTACCATGGCAACGATAGGTAGGGGGTCTGAGAGGATTATCCCCCACACTGGTACTGAGACACGGACCAGACTCCTACGGGAGGCAGCAGTGAGGAATATTGGACAATGGGCGCAAGCCTGATCCAGCCATGCCGCGTGCAGGAAGACTGCCCTATGGGTTGTAAACTGCTTTTATACGGGAAGAAACGTTACTACGTGTAGTAATTTGACGGTACCGTAAGAATAAGCACCGGCTAACTCCGTGCCAGCAGCCGCGGTAATACGGAGGGTGCAAGCGTTATCCGGAATCATTGGGTTTAAAGGGTCCGCAGGCGGTCAATTAAGTCAGAGGTGAAATCCCATAGCTTAACTATGGAACTGCCTTTGATACTGGTTGACTTGAGTTGTACGGAAGTAGATAGAATAAGTAGTGTAGCGGTGAAATGCATAGATATTACTTAGAATACCGATTGCGAAGGCAGTCTACTACGTATATACTGACGCTCATGGACGAAAGCGTGGGGAGCGAACAGGATTAGATACCCTGGTAGTCCACGCCGTAAACGATGGACACTAGTTGTTGGGCTTTAAGTTCAGTGACTAAGCGAAAGTGATAAGTGTCCCACCTGGGGAGTACGATCGCAAGATTGAAACTCAAAGGAATTGACGGGGGCCCGCACAAGCGGTGGAGCATGTGGTTTAATTCGATGATACGCGAGGAACCTTACCAGGGCTTAAATGTAAGTTGCATAAGATAGAGATATCTTTTTCTTCGGACTACTTACAAGGTGCTGCATGGTTGTCGTCAGCTCGTGCCGTGAGGTGTCAGGTTAAGTCCTATAACGAGCGCAACCCCTATCGTTAGTTGCTAGCAGGTAAAGCTGAGGACTCTAGCGAGACTGCCGGTGCAAACCGTGAGGAAGGTGGGGATGACGTCAAATCATCACGGCCCTTACGTCCTGGGCTACACACGTGCTACAATGGTATGGACAATGAGCAGCCACAACGCGAGTTGGAGCGAATCTATAAACCATATCACAGTTCGGATCGGAGTCTGCAACTCGACTCCGTGAAGCTGGAATCGCTAGTAATCGGATATCAGCCATGATCCGGTGAATACGTTCCCGGGCCTTGTACACACCGCCCGTCAAGCCATGGAAGCTGGGGGTGCCTGAAGTCGGTTGCCGCAAGGAGCTGCCTAGGGTAAAACTAGTAACTAGGGCTAAGTCGTAACAAGGTAGCCGTACCGGAAGGTGCGGCTGGAACACCTCCTTTCTAGAGAAGAAGAGGTTTTGAAAGAGGTATTTTACTCTTTGCTGTCAGTTTTAAATAAAAGACTAAGATCTTAATAGTCTCGTAGCTCAGCTGGTTAGAGCGCTACACTGATAATGTAGAGGTCGGCAGTTCGAGTCTGCCCGAGACTACAATATTTAAGATTTTAGAGAAGGAAATTCTAGAGGTTGGGATTCACAATTCATAATTCTGAATTCATAATTTTGGATTTGCAATTGGGGGATTAGCTCAGCTGGCTAGAGCGCTTGCCTTGCACGCAAGAGGTCATCGGTTCGACTCCGATATTCTCCACAAGGCTATAAGTCTGTCACTTGGTTTAAATACTTGTAAGTGGCAACTTGCCACACGTTCATTGACATATTGGTAAAATGATATCGTAAAGAATCAAGATAGAGAGTTAATCGTAAAGATTGACAAAATATTTTTATAAGAATTATAAAGAGCTCGTTGTAGATTATATCTACAGCAAAAAGTACAATAAGCTAAATAAGGGCGTATGGAGGATGCCTAGGCTTTCAGAGGCGATGAAGGACGTGATAAGCTGCGAAAAGCTACGGGGAGGGGCACATACCTATTGATCCGTAGATATCCGAATGGGGCAACCCACTATACTGAAGGTATAGTATCCGTAAGGAGGCAAACCCGGAGAACTGAAACATCTAAGTACCCGGAGGAAGAGAAAACAATAGTGATTCCGAGAGTAGTGGCGAGCGAAATCGGATTAGCC
This sequence comes from Tenacibaculum sp. IB213877, assembly GCF_034043975.1. Classification (NCBI taxonomy): domain Bacteria; kingdom Pseudomonadati; phylum Bacteroidota; class Flavobacteriia; order Flavobacteriales; family Flavobacteriaceae; genus Tenacibaculum; species Tenacibaculum sp. IB213877. The sequence continues at coordinate 2,964 of NZ_JAXCHH010000015.1, forward strand.
CAAACCAATATTGTTACGGCAATATTGGGGTTGTAGGGCTGCGACATTAGAATCTTAGAGAACTAGAAGTGTTTGGAAAGACACACCAGAGAGAGTGATAGTCTCGTATAGGTAATCGAAGAGGATATAGCAGTACCCTGAGTAGTGCGGGACACGTGTAATCCTGTATGAATCTGGCGGGACCATCCGCTAAGGCTAAATACTCCTGAAAGACCGATAGTGAACTAGTACCGTGAGGGAAAGGTGAAAAGAACCCTAAGTAAGGGAGTGAAAGAGAACCTGAAACCGTACGCCTACAAGCGGTCGAAGCACATTTACTGTGTAACGGCGTGCCTTTTGCATAATGAGCCTACGAGTTACTGTTGCTAGCAAGGTTAAGAATTTAAGGTTCGGAGCCGAAGCGAAAGCGAGTCTGAATAGGGCGTTATAGTTAGTAGTAGTAGACGCGAAACCGAGTGATCTACCCATGGGCAGGTTGAAGCTGTGGTAACACACAGTGGAGGACCGAACCAGTTGACGTTGAAAAGTCTTTGGATGACCTGTGGGTAGGGGTGAAAGGCCAATCAAACTCGGAAATAGCTCGTACTCCCCGAAATGCATTTAGGTGCAGCGTTGAGTAAAAGTTTTATAGAGGTAGAGCTACTGATTGGATGCGGGGGCTTCACCGCCTACCAATTCCTGACAAACTCCGAATGCTATAAAATGTTTCTCAGCAGTGAGGGCATGGGTGCTAAGGTCCATGTCCGAGAGGGAAAGAACCCAGACCATCAGCTAAGGTCCCCAAATGTATGCTAAGTTGAAAAAACGAGGTTTGACTGCCCAGACAGCTAGGATGTTGGCTTGGAAGCAGCCATTCATTTAAAGAGTGCGTAACAGCTCACTAGTCGAGCGGTCGAGCATGGATAATAATCGGGCATAAGTATACTACCGAAGCTATGGACTTATTAAAGTGGTAGGGGAGCATTCTATATGTGTTGAAGGTGAACTGTGAGGTTTGCTGGAACGTATAGAAAAGAAAATGTAGGCATAAGTAACGATAAAGGGGGCGAGAAACCCCCTCACCGAAAGACTAAGGTTTCCTCAGCGATGCTAATCAGCTGAGGGTTAGTCGGGGCCTAAGGCGAACCCGAAAGGGGTAGTCGATGGACAACTGGTTAATATTCCAGTACCTGCTCACACTAAAAGTGACGGATCTCCCAGGTGCTTGCGTACTGACGGAAATGTACGCTGAGCTTAGACTTCGGTCGAAGCGAAAGCAAGTAAGAGGTTCCAAGAAAAGCGAGTGAAGCAGCCCGTACCGTAAACCGACACAGGTAGTTGGGATGAGAATTCTAAGGTGCTCGAGAGATTCATGGCTAAGGAACTAGGCAAAATAGACCTGTAACTTCGGGAGAAAGGTCGCCCATTTTCGGATGGGCCGCAGTGAAAAGATCCAGGCGACTGTTTATCAAAAACACAGGGCTTTGCTAAATTGAAAGATGATGTATAAGGCCTGACACCTGCCCGGTGCTGGAAGGTTAAGTGGAGTTGTTAGCTTCGGCGAAGCAATCAAATGAAGCCCCAGTAAACGGCGGCCGTAACTATAACGGTCCTAAGGTAGCGAAATTCCTTGTCGGGTAAGTTCCGACCTGCACGAATGGTGCAACGATCTGGATACTGTCTCAGCCATGAGCTCGGTGAAATTGTAGTATCGGTGAAGATGCCGATTACCCGCAGCGGGACGAAAAGACCCCGTGAACCTTTACTATAGCTTCGTATTGACTTTGGATAAGTAATGTGTAGGATAGGTGGGAGACTTTGAAGCGGCGTCGCTAGGCGTTGTGGAGTCATCCTTGAAATACCACCCTTTGCTTATCTAGAGCCTAACTCAGTAATGAGAACAGTGCGTGGTGGGTAGTTTGACTGGGGTGGTCGCCTCCAAAAGAGTAACGGAGGCTTCTAAAGGTTCCCTCAGCACGCTTGGTAACCGTGCGTAGAGTGCAATGGCATAAGGGAGCTTGACTGAGAGACATACAGGTCGATCAGGTACGAAAGTAGAGCATAGTGATCCGGTGGTTCCGTGTGGAAGGGCCATCGCTCAAAGGATAAAAGGTACTCCGGGGATAACAGGCTGATCTCCCCCAAGAGCTCACATCGACGGGGGGGTTTGGCACCTCGATGTCGGCTCGTCACATCCTGGGGCTGGAGAAGGTCCCAAGGGTTGGGCTGTTCGCCCATTAAAGTGGCACGCGAGCTGGGTTCAGAACGTCGTGAGACAGTTCGGTCTCTATCTGCTGTGGGCGTTAGAAATTTGAGTGGATCTGACTTTAGTACGAGAGGACCGAGTTGGACGAACCTCTAGTGTATCTGTTGTCTCGCCAGGGGCACTGCAGAGTAGCTACGTTCGGAAGGGATAAGCGCTGAAAGCATATAAGCGCGAAACCCACCACAAGATGAGATTTCTTTAAAGGGTCGTTGAAGATGACAACGTTGATAGGCTATAAGTGTAAGTGCAGTAATGTATGTAGCTGAGTAGTACTAATAACCCATAGGCTTATGTACGTACTTCCCCTCTTCGGAGGGGAGGACAACTCTTTGATAATTTAGGATATTATTTTACTAATATGTTAACATATACAGTTGAAATATACTGAAACAACTTAAGGTGATTATAGCATTGGGGCTCACCTCTTACCATTCCGAACAGAGAAGTTAAGCCCAATAGCGCCGATGGTACTGCCACTGGTGGGAGAGTAGGTCGTCGCCTTTCTTTATAA
>NZ_JAXCHH010000016.1:0-5181 GCF_034043975.1 Tenacibaculum sp. IB213877
CCTAAAGACCGTTCAAGTTCTCCTCTCTAATCTTGTTAAATTTAATAACAGCAAAGTAAAGGACACCGTTGGCAACAATTTGACCAACTCACCATTGATTAAAATAGTAATTTTCCTAAAATTTCAGTAATGAGCTAAACTTTATGTTAATCTATTGATTTACTTTATTTGAATAACGGATACATCAAGATTAAATTATCTTAAAAATTTAAATATTTATTGTAAAACAATATATTTTTATATATTTGCAGTAATAAATTAATTTTTTATTATATGCAAAAATCAATTATTATTTCCAAAGTTTTATACTACATCTCAAGAATATTGGGCGGTTTGTATTTAATTACTGGTGTTTATGGGTTATTCAGCTGGGCAACAAACACCCATTTGCTTATAAAAGATAAGCAAACAATTATCACCTACCCTTTTACAAAGACATCTTTTTTAATTTTAGACAGCAACACAACGTATTTAATCTTTTCGTTTTTAATACCTGTTTTAGGGTATGGTTTGTTTTTTTGGTTACTATCTAGTGTCTTTAAAGTATTTTACCAAAAAAAATTATTTACCGCCAAAAATATTGTGCATTTACGACGGTTTTATCTTGTCAATATATTTCTACCAACTTTACTCACCATATTCTCATCGTTTTTTATGCTCATAGAACACGAAATGTTTCTGATTATTATTCTGCATCTTGTTTTAGGTGTTTTTGTGTTTTTTATGTCAGAAATATTTAACCAAGGATTGCATTTACAAAACGAACAAGACTTATACATTTAAACTATGCCCATTGTAATAAATATAGACGTCATGCTTGCCAAACGAAAAATGAAGAGTAAAGAATTGGTTAAAGAAGTTGGCATTACACCTGCAAATTTATCGATACTAAAAAATGGAAAAGCCAAAGGTATTCGCTTTGAAACTCTAGAAAAAATATGCAAAGCCTTAGACTGTAAACCTGGAGACATTATAGACTATGTAGACTAGCACTCCTTTAAATATTATCTTATGAATACATTGAATATCAACAATGTGTCTCTTGTGTATAACAACGGACACCAGGCACTTTATACCATAAATTTAAACATAACAAACGGTGTTTTTGGCTTACTTGGGCCTAATGGCGCAGGGAAATCTTCGCTTATGAAAACCATTGTAGGCTTACAAAAACCAACTGAAGGACACATTAGTTTTAATGATACAGACATTGTAAAAAATCCATTAGAAATACAAAAACAGCTAGGGTTTTTACCACAGTATTTTGGTGTTTATCCTAAAGTTTCGGCTTACAATTTACTACAACATTTGGCTAAACTAAAAGGTATTCACAACAAGAACGAGCGCCACGATCAAATTATGAATCTTCTGGATAAAGTGAATTTAGTTGAAGCCAAAAACAAAGAAGTACATACATTTTCTGGTGGTATGAAACAACGTTTTGGCGTAGCTCAAGCGTTACTGGGAGATCCTAAAATTGTGATTGTAGACGAACCTACAGCAGGTTTAGATCCTGAAGAACGTAATAGATTTAATGCACTATTGAGCGAAATAGGCGAAGATATTATCATTTTATTATCGACGCACTTGGTAGAAGATGTACGAAATCTATGTTCAGATATGGCGATTATAAAACAAGGTGCTATTGTGGCAAAAGGTAGCCCAAATGAATTTATTGAAGCCTTACAAGGGAAAATATGGCAAAAAGCAACAACCAAAAACGAATTATTACATCTTGAGCCAAACCACAACATCATCAGCAAGCAATTTATTGAAAAGGTCATGCATGTAACCGTGTATGCCGATGCTTGCCCAACTGGGTTTAAAGCTGTAACTCCAAATTTAGAGCACGCTTATTTCACATATTTAAACAGCACAACATGAAAACGGTTTTACTAAACGATATATATAGCGCGCTAAAACACATAGCAACGCAATTTGCTTTGTTGGCGTATTTGGTGCTTGGTTTTTTTACAGGCTATAAGTTTCATATTAATGTAGGCGATGGCATTGCTGCCAATGCGCCCTACGCTGTTGGGTTTATGACTGGTTTGTTGAGCTTACTTATTATTTTGATTGCTACACTACTCGCCTTTTCTGGCTTGTTTAAGGAACGTGACGCTAACTTTGATTTAATTGTTTTTACCACACCTATAAAGAAACGCAACTTTGCATTAGCACGCTTTTTATCCTTCTTTTTACTTACTGCATTCAGTTTTTTTATTGTAATGCTTGGGTATGTTATTGGGTTGCATGTGCAAACAGATTCTGAAATGCTTGCAGACTTTCATCTGTGGCATTATGTATATCCTTATTTGATTTTTGGCGTGGTAAATAGCTTATTGGTATGCAGCATCCTGTTTTTCTTTGCTAAAAAATTTCAGAATAAACTATTGGTCGCTATTGCAGGATTGATGTTGTACATCACCTATATGATAGTGCTCATGTTTTCAAACGCGCCGTTTATGGCACAATCGTTACCGCAGTCTTTATTTGCTCAAAAAGTATCTGCTATAACTGATATTTTTGGGTTGTCGGCTTATTTTTATGATGCCAAGGACTTTAGTATTTCTGAAAGAAACCACAACATCGTGTCGTTTAGTAACATACTATTGATAAACCGTTTGGGTGTTGTGCTACTGTCTTTATTCATTATGAAATTAGGCATAAATGCGTTCTCATTTCTGCCAGTTTTCAAACAAAAGTCAACAAAAAAACAGGCTGAAAGAACGCCTAAAAAGACCAAACTACTGGATGTTCCGTTTGTTAAAGTAAGCACGTTGTTTACTTCAAAAACAAAACAACATGCGCTGCGCTCTTTTGTAAAAATCGATTTTATTTATTTATTTAAAAGTATTCCGCTTATTTCGGTTTCTGCTTTACTGTTATTTTATGTAGGTGTAGAAATGTATGGCGATATAGATATGGGTATTAGGTTGCCGCAACAGTATGCTAGCTCTGGTTTACTAGCTAAAACTATTAACGAAACCTTTTATTTTATAGGTGCACTTGTTGTGGTTTACTTTACAAACGATGTGTTTTGGCGTGCCAATGCTAGTGGATTTTCAATCATTCAAAATACGACTTATTATGCCAAAGAGCGCCTATTAGGACATGCTATAAGCATGGTACTTTTAATCATGTTTCTTACCGGTTTAATGCTCTTGGAAGCGATTATCTTTCAGCTTATTTTTAAATACCCTTTTATTGATTGGCAAGCATATTTTGGTGTGTTTGTTTTTAATACGTTGCCACTTACACTCTTTGCATTACTGCTACTATTTATTAATAACATAAGTAAGAGTAAATCGGTGGCACTGGGTATATCTATCTTGTTATTCTTATTGTTTGTGACGCCTATTTCAAAAAACATGATTACGAATCCGTTGTTTCGTTTTTTATCTGGTTACAGAGGTACTTATAGCGATTTTATAGGTTACGGTGCTTATGTAATGCCGTTTATTTACAGATTGATTTTTGGGTTTGCTCTTGTAGGACTTGTATGTGCTTTATACGGTTTGATAAAAACTAAAGCTAAAAGACACTTTTATATTATTGCTATGGTTGGTTGTGTATGTATAGGTATGGTGAGCGGCTATTTGTTTTTAGATGGTTATGTTTCCAAAGATAAAGACGCTGACATATTAGCGCGTGTTGCTTACGAAAAGCATTATAGAGCATACCAAAATCTTCCGCAGCCAACCATAAAAAAAGTTAATACTGAAATAGATTTGTTTCCTGAAGACCAAGCTTACCAGATAAAAGGCACGTATTGGTTGGTAAATCAGCACAAGCACGCTATAGATTCTATACTAATACATGTGCCTGAAGACTTTGAGATACAAGCGCTTTTATTTAGCTATAAAAATAATACCATAACGCTAGACAAGGCTATTTCAGAAATACCATTAAAACAGGCATTACAAGCCCAAGACTCGGCAAAACTCACCTTTCATTTGGCTTACAAATGGGAGGCTGTAAATGGTCATAATCCTTTTAATGCGATTGTAAAGGATGGCTCTTTTATGAGAATAAGTCGTTATTATCCTCAATTTGGGTATGATGCTAGTCAGGAAATTTCAGACAAGACCATTAGAAAACAACATGCTTTGGGCGAAGCAACAGCCATAAAACCATTTGATGCGGTAAAAACTCATATAGACGATTTTATTTCTTTGGACATGCAAATTTCAACCGGTAATAATCAAATTGCTGTTGGCACTGGCGCGTTAAAATCGCAGTGGCAAGACGCTAATAGAAATTACTATAAGTATAAAGCAGACGCCATTCCTTTTAGGTTTGCGGTTTCATCAGCTGCTTATGAGGTTAAAAAAGCACAACATAAGGATGTTTCTATTGAGGTTTTATATCATCCTTTGCATGAAAACAATGTAGATCACCTTATTGAGAACACAAAGCTGTCATTAGATTATTGTACTAAATATTTTGGGCCTTATCCGTTTTCGTCTATACAATTTGCCGAAGTGTCATCGTTTACACAAGGTTTTGCAGGCACCGCTTATCCTGGTGTTATATTTATGACAGAGCATATGACGTTTCATGCCAACCTAGCGGGCAACCATAATCAAGATGTTATTAATGAATTGGCTGGGCATGAAGTAGCGCATTTTTGGTGGGGAACCAACCAGATTGATCCTGATTACCGTGAAGGTTATGCCATGCTGACTGAAAGCTTGGCTATGTATACAGAAATGATGCTTTATAAAAACATGTATGGCAAAGCTAAAATGCTAGAGCGCTTAGCAATACACAAACAAATATATGATGCAGAAAAGGGATTTACGGATGATGTATCCTTATTAAAAGTCACAAAAAATAATTCGTTTGTATCCTATTCTAAAGGCGCTATTGTTTTTGTTGAATTGAGTGAGTTACTAGGCGAAGAACGGTTGAATAGGGCTTTACGTATGTTTTTAGAACAACATGCGTATCCTAATGCAAAGCCTACTTCAACAGATTTGTTAGAAGCTATTTTAAAGGTTAGCGATGAAAAATATGAGGAAAAAATTAAAGTTATGTTCGAGTAAAAACTGTTGCGAACAATGGTAACCGTTGCACAAGTGTGTAAAAACCAAAAATATTAGATTAAAACAAGCTTTTTTAGGGCTTGTTTTTTTATAGATGACTAAATGATGGTCTAAATTTAGAAGGCTTTATTCT
>NZ_JAXCHH010000017.1:0-4588 GCF_034043975.1 Tenacibaculum sp. IB213877
TCAAATTAATAAAAAAAATCGCATTTTAAAAATGTGATTTTTTTATTAAAAAAACCAAAATAAACATATATTTTGTTTTTTTTTAACATTTTTAATTAAAAATATTCAAACAAATTTGTTTTTGTTAAAAAAAAATTAAAAATTTGCTTATGTTAAAAATTAACTATACTATGATAAAAAAAAATTATGTAATAAAATTACTTGGAGTGTTCTTACTTTCAAGTAATATTCTTTCACAGTCTATTAGTGGAAAAATATTAGATAAGAATGGAGATCCTATTCCTGGAACTAATATTATTGAAAAAGGTACTCCTAATGGTACTTCTACAGATTTTAATGGTGATTTTAATTTGAATTTAAAAAAATCACCCTCTATTTTAGTAGTAACATCAATTGGCTTTTCAACTATTGAGAAGAGTGTTAAGGGAGGAGAAAAAATAATAATTACTTTACAAGAAGAAAATGATATTTTAAATGAAGTGGTTATATCTGGATTAGCAACATCAACCAAAAGATCAAATTTAGCTAATACCGTATCTTCAATATCGGGAGCTCAATTAGCACAAGTAACAGCTCAATCAGGGTTTGATAGTGCATTATCAGGAAAGTTTACAGGTGCTGAAATTAAAGCAAATTCAGGAGCCCCTGGAGGAGGTATTTCTATGAGACTAAGGGGTGTTACTTCTATTTTTGGAGACCAGCAGCCTCTTTTTGTTGTTGATGGTGTTTATGTAGATAATTCTTCAATTTCTTCAGGTAATAATGTTGTTAGTGAGGCCGCAGGTGGAGGTAATACTTCAACCAACCAAGATGATGCCTCTAACAGGATAGCGGATATTGATCCTGAAGATATTGAAAATGTAGAGATATTAAAAGGAGCTTCAGCCGCTGCTTTATATGGTTCAAGAGCAGCAGGAGGTGTTGTGATTATTACTACTAAAAGAGGAAAACAAGGTAAACCAAGAGTTTCTTTTTCTCAAACAGTAGGTTTTAGAAGTCCAACGAGATTATTAGGATTAAGAGATTGGAATGCTACAAGAGTATTTGATAATTTTTACTCACCAAGTGAAGATCCAGTTGAAGATGCTGAAAATACAGCTAATGCTCAGGCTGTAGTAAATAGGTTTAATCAAGCAGTAGCTAACGGTGGATTAAGAGATTATGAAGCAGAATTGTTTGATCATACTAGAATTTCAACTACTGCAAGATTTAGTACTTCTGGAGGTTTTGAAAAAACGGACTACTTTTTTGGAGTAACACACAAAGAAGAACCAGGTTTGGTTGAAAATACTGGTTATGAAAAAGCTTCTGTCAGATTGAACATTGGACAAAAATTTAATGATTGGTTAGATTTATATGTAACTTCAAATTATATAAATTCTCAAGCAGATAGAGGTTTTTTTAATAACGGAAATGCAAATAGAACTGTTGGATATGCATTAGCATTCACATATCCTTGGGAAAATCTATCTCCGAGTAGTGATGGACTTTATCCTTTTGGAGGTGCAGGATCAAACGTTTTAGAAACGGTTGCACTTACTACAAATAGAGAAAATGTAAATCGTTTTATAGGTAGTGCAACTTCCAATGTTAAAATTTTAGATGGAGAATCAAATAGATTAAAATTAGTCTTACAAGCAGGTTTTGATCAGTATACATTGCGAACTACTAGTATTTTCCCTAGAGAACTAACTTATTTTAGAGATCGTTCAACACTTAAAGGAGCCGCAATTTCAGGAACAACGGTAAATACAAATTACAATTTATCTGCATTTTTGGTACATAATTTAGATTTGAAAAACGGATTAGGTTTCACAACACAGGTTGGTACTTTCTTTCAAGATTTTGACAGAAATACAGTAATTACTGTGGGAACTGGCTTTAATGGAGCTTTAACTAATTTGTCATTGGCAGATAATTTATCTTCACAACAAACTATTAGATTACAAAAAGATACTGGTTTCTTTGCTCAAGAAGAGATTAATTATGATGATAAAATAATTGGAACAATAGGGATTAGAGGAGATAAATCTACCAATAACGGTATTTCTGATAAGATGTATTATTATCCAAAAGCAAATTTAGCTGTCAATTTACATAGGTTTGGTTTGGGAGATTTAGGCCCATTTAATAGTATAAAACCTAGAGTTGCTTACGGTGAAGCAGGTAGGTTTCCAAATTTTAATGACCAATTCACTCTAACTACACCTCAATTTATTGGAGGTAATTCAGGTTTTGCTCCTGGAACATTTAAAGGAGATCCAAATATTGAGCCAGAACGCCAAAAAGAATTAGAATATGGTATTGATCTTGGGTTGTTTGATAATAGATTATTATTAGAAACTACAATCTATGATAAGAAAATTAGTGATTTACTAATTCAAGAGCAGGTACCTCTTTCAACTGGATTTACTAGGGAGATAAAAAATGGAGGTGAACTTCAGAATAAAGGTATTGAGATTGGACTAAACGCAAATGTTATAGAAAAAGAAGATTTTTCATGGGATACAAATGTAAAATGGTGGAAAAACAAATCTAAAATTACAAAACTAGATGTTCCAGCATTTACTGAAGGTGGATTTGCTTCTTCATTAGGTACTTTTTATATTCAAGAAGGATTTAGTGCTACCCAAATTGTTGGAACCTATGATGCAGATGAATATTCAGCTGAAGAAATAGCTAGAAGAGACCCGGAAGGAGATGGTTTCTTTGTATATGGTAATGCAGAACCAGATTTTCAAATGTCTTGGCAAAATAGTTTAAGATATAAGAATTTTGATTTGTCATTTTTATGGCATTGGAAAAAAGGAGGCGATGGAATTAATTTAACAACTCTATTATATGATCTTGCTGGTACAACATGGGATTATGATGATACAGGTTTAGATCCATCAGGAACACTTTCAAATGGGGACTACAGATCAAGTCAAGCATTTGTCAATCCTGAACCACTTATTGAAGATGCAGGATATATTAGATTACGTGAAGTAGGATTGTATTACACATTTAATGACAATGTATTTAAAGGGTTTGAAAAAGTTAAAGTAGGAATCTCAGGTAGAAATTTGATTAATATTTTTGATTATAACAGTTATGATCCTGAGGCATCAAACTTTGGTAATAATGTTTTAGCAAATAATGTTGAGGTAACTCCTTATCCTGCTGCAAAATTTATCAACTTTCATTTAAATGTTAATTTTTAATTCAAAAAGTAAGTTATTATGAATAAAATATATTTAAAACTACTAGTATTAGGTTTAGTGGCTGTTTTTCAAAGTTGCGAGCTTGATGAATTACCAAACCAAAATGCACCAACTTTAGATAGCTTTGCTGAAGGAGCAACTGCTGCAGATGTTGAGGCTTTGGCGGTTGGTTTAGAAGCTATCACAAGAAATGATTTAGAGTATCATTATCAAACGGTTAGTTATTTGGCTAGAGAATACCATGATTTAACTGGTACTGATCCTCGTTATACTGGTGAAATATTAAAAGGACCATTAGACAATAATGGTTTTTTAACAACACGAGCTTATGCGGCATGGTATAGGGTTGTTAAATCGGCTAACGTTTTGATTAATGCTGTAGATAATTCATCTGCAGGATTTACCGATGCAGAGAAAAACTCCTATTATGGTTTTGCAAAAACAGTTAAAGCATATGCTTTATTAATGTCGGCAAGCCGACAATACACAAATGGTATTCGAATTGATGTGGCTGATCCTGATAATTTAGGACCTTTTGTAGGATACGATGAGGCACTCGTTCAAATTAGGAACTTATTTAATGAAGCAAATAACCATCTGTTAAATTCTCCTGACAATTTTGAATTCCCTTCAACTTTTGCTAGAAATACGGATTCATTTATTGAGTTTAACAGAGCTCTGACAGCTAGAGTTGCTTTATATCAAGGGGATATGTCAAGTGTTTTGACTCTTCTTGATGATTCCTTCCTTGATTTGGATGGTGATCTTATGTCAGGTGTAGCTCATATTTTTGGGTTGGCTGGTAATGATCTTCCGAATAACCAATTTAATACTTTAGGAGATGATGGGCCTAAATTTATGGTTCATAACACATGGGTAGCCGATGCTGAGGCAAATGATAGTCGTGTTAACGATAAATCTCTTATGCTTTCTCAAGCTGCTACTTTTGATAATCTATCTGCAACACATCAATTTGCTTTATACAAAAGTAATACAGACTCTGTTTATTTAATTAGAAATGAAGAATTAATATTAATGTATGCTGAGGCTAATATAGGAACAAATAATCCTGAAGCGATTAATGCTATTAATATTGTAAGAAATGCTGCAGGATTACCAGATTATTCTGGAGGAACTTTGGATGATGAATTAATTGAAGAAGTATTACATCAAAGAAGGTATTCTTTATTTGGAGAAGGGCATAGATGGATAGATTTAAGAAGACTTGATAGATTAAATAGCACTTATGTTCCGTTAGATAGGGCAGGAGATAATATTATTGATGCTTTCCCAACACCTTTTAGTGAATTAGGAGTTTAAATAGAAAGTTTTTCATTGTAAAAAAAAGCTCTCTGATTTCAGAGAGCTTTTTCTTATAAAGATGT
>NZ_JAXCHH010000018.1:0-4105 GCF_034043975.1 Tenacibaculum sp. IB213877
TTTTGCCTTGCATACCTCAAAATACAAAAAATTACTACTTTTACATAATTGTGCAACAGACACAATGTATAACCGCAATTACGGCGGATTCGACTACGTCCGAATCCACTCGGAATTGCTAACGTCTGTGCTAAACCGAAAAATTTACGTACTTTAACCCGTAACTGACGGTTATACGAGACCGTTAGGTGCAATACTGAAAAAACAACTATGAAAAGAATAATATTACTTCTGACTTTGATAATAGCTTATTCAGGTTTTTCACAAAGTATGTGGAAAAAAGCTGCGGATAAATACAAACAGAATAACATTAAAGAAGTAAAAATCTATCAGCAAAATATTGAGAATAAAAATCAAAAAAGATTATGGGACTGGGAATTTTATGACCAAAATGGACGGTTGATTGAAAAAAAACGATTTAAACCAAATGGAAAGTTTGAGTCTCACTACAAGTTCGAATACCCAAATAAGAAATCACGGATTTTAATCTCATTTGACAAAAAAGGGAACGAAATAAAACGGATTGACCAAGAATTTGACTTATCTGATGATATAAACCCTCTAAACCAATTTAGCGAAAGTGGATTTTTTGAATACGAGTACAACGAAAATGGAGACATTACTAAAGTTTGGAGAATTAAAGACGAACCAAAACGACTTCAAACTGAAAACTTTTATAACGAAAAAGGATATCTAATTGAAAGTAAAAGTTTAGTATTTACAAGTGACCGAAAAAGCACTTTCATATCGACTAGCACTTACGACTTGGACGAAAATGGAAATATTTTAAAAATAACAACAGAATCAAACGGAAAAATAAGAAGTATAGCTGTTTATGAATATAAAAAGTACAGCACCTAACAATGTATAACCGCAATTACGGCGGATTCGACTACGTCCGAATCCACTCGGAATTGCTAACACCAGTTCTTAACCGAAAATTATTAACTTTAATCCCGTAACTGATGGTTATACGAGACCGTTACCACCAATTACCCAAAAATGAGCGAAATAGAAAATAAAAACCTATATCCAGACGAGGAAATACCTGTATTGAAACACTACTCTGAATTTGATAGCGTTTACGTTGGACTTCTGCCATTTTTCGAACTTGACAAAAAACATTGTGATACTAACAGCTCAAAAAAAGTAATCTCAATCGAAGAAGCTAGAGAAAAGGACGAAATTTTTGAAAAAATTGGTAATCACTCAAATGTGACGGTTTATTCTTCTAATGAATGCTATCCTACTGATGAAGAAATATCTCAAAATGGAAAGAAAGTAACTTGGGGAGAAATAATTCTAGATACAAATCTGAATAATAATAAGGAACTTAATAAAGCTTTAATGACTTCCATTGGAGCTTTTAAAAAGAAATTACAACGAAAAGATTTATTAGAGATTTTAAATCAATACTCGGATAACAATAAGGTTTGGCACCCAACTGAAGGTGCTTTTGACTTTTTCACTAAATCGTTAATCTATGAAATATTAACACTGAATGGAATCAGCGAAATAGATGTAGAAGACGAATTTTATGAAAACAAAAAAACAATTAACTTGAACGAACTAACCAACATAGAGTTCTGTGATAAAATTGATTTTAATGATTATTATATTTATGATAAAAACAAATCAATTCTTTTTGCAATCAGTTGGGACTATTTCTTCTTTTTCATAGCTATAAATGAAAGAGTTTTTTCAAAACAATCAATTGAAACAAGTTTTGAAGGATTTTGGGCAGACGAAAAGTGCAGTCATTTATGGACTTGGGAAGAAGGAGAAATCGAAAGGTTACTGAGCAAAAAATAAAAAACTGGTGGTAACACGGTGTATAAAACATAGCTAGTAAGTGTTTAACCGAAAGGTTTGTTTATATTTAGAAAGTCCGCCAAATTTTTAATTTGGCTTTTAAAAAGAGAAAAATTAAAAACAAAATATAAAAATTCGGCTCTGTGTTAATCCGAAAAGTTAGTGTCTTTTTATACGCTACGTTTCATACACAAGTCCGTTACCTGTAAGCTCAAAAAATGAAAAAAAACATAATATTAATTTTTATAATTTTAAATTATCTTTCTAGTTTTTCACAGAAAAAGATTGATTTATCAAAAAACTACCATCCTAATTCAGAATATTTAACAAATTACTCTTTCTCATCTGAAAGTGAATTAAAATATAATAAGCCTAAAGAATTTACAGAATATTTAAAAGCTCAAGGAGTTCCCAATCCTAATATTGAATTAGAAAATTTTAACGTAATTAGTAAATCAGAAACTGGACAAAAATCTAAGAATGTATACCCTATCAACATAAGCATTATAGAATGTTCAAATAACAAATACAAAAACACTAATGCTTTAGGTAAAAACATTTCAGGTAAAATTGAAATAAATACAGTAGAGTCAAATCAATTGAATGCACAGGAGAAAAAAATATTTTTTAATTCATTGAATAAGGTTTTCAATATAGAAAATACAGGGAAAAAATTAGCTCTTAATAAAACAATTGAAAGTGAAATTTTAAAAAAAATCCCTTTTGCTGATAACCTATCAGTTAACCTGAAAGTTAAAACCTCTTATTATTTTGAAAAAATAGAAAATGATATTGGATATGTAAAAATCAATATTAAATATGAACTAGGACCTATACAGAAAGGATTGAAAATAGATTTAAAAAATAGTGATGGAAATGGGTTTATTGAATATGATTTAAAAAATGAGCATATCAAAAATTATACAACAGAAATATTTATGAATATTATTGTTAAAATAGAAGAAATGGAAATAGAATTGAAACAAAAAAGTATTATAAGCCAGAAAATTGAGAAGAAAAAATAACACCTACAGGTAACAAAACCTAAAAAACATTGCTTGCGGATTTTCCCTTTGGGAAAATACTTGCAAAAGTCCAAGTTTAGGTATTTTTTACTAATTTAACAGCTAAACCAACGCAACGTTTTTTAGCTAAAACGTTGTGTGCAATACGAAAACCAAACTAACTGAATGGAATTTTTACAATTACATTACTTCCTAAAAGATGAACTTCATTCAGTTGATGCTTTTATAAACAACAAAGCCGAATATGAATTACTTCGGATTTTTAAAGAAGTAACATCTATTCTTGAACTCGAAGGAGAATTGCAATTTGAAACTATTGCAATCGAGGAAGGTGGAATAAAAGCTTTCTATAAACTAATTTCCAAAAAGAAAAATAAGCGTAAAATTAAAAACGCTTTACTTTACTTAGCTGGAATTTTGTCTGTAATCATTTCTGATGTTGTATCTGACCAAATAAAGACTGACCACGAATATGAAAAGCTGAAAAAAGAAGAAATTAGGTTGCGAATTGAAAAACTAAAACGCGATTTAGAAGACGAAGAAACTACAGAACAAGATAAGACCTTAATAATTCAAAATTTATCTGTATTCATCGCAGAGACAAATAAAGTAAAGTTATTCAAATCCAACTTCTACTCTACTTTACTAAAGGAAGAGAAAATAGAACAAGTATCTACTCAAAGACTGAATGAAAACTTAGAGCCAATTACGAACGAGAATATTGTTCCAAGAAAAGATTTTGACAAGTTTATTCTGCATTCGGTAGACATTGACCCTGATTTTAGAGAAAGTGAAATAATCGAAATCGTTTCACCTGTCTTAAAAAAGGGAAATATGAAATGGAAAGGAATCTACAATGAAAAGCCAATTAGCTTCTATATGAGAGATGGAGAATTTTTAACATCTGTAATTAATAAAGAAATTAGTTTTTCAAATGGAACAAGTATAATAGCAGATATTGAGTTTGAGCAAAAAATGAATGACGATGGAGAGATTGAAATTGGAACGATATCAATATTTAATGTTACTGATGTGTTTGAGGACTCGAAAAGAATAGAGACTAAACGAAAGAAAAGGAACAGAGAGTTAAGAAACCAGACGAAAATGGATTTTGACAATGAAACTGAATAAAAAAGTACTGCACACAACAATGGTAACCGTTGCACAAGTGTGTAAAAACCAAAAATATTGGATTAAAACAAGCCTTTTTAGGGCTTGTTTTTTTATAGATGACTAAATGATGGTCTAAATTTAGAAGGCTTTATTCT
>NZ_JAXCHH010000019.1:0-4023 GCF_034043975.1 Tenacibaculum sp. IB213877
TTTTGCCTTGCATACCTCAAAATACAAAAAATTACTACTTTTACATAATTGTGCAACAGACACAATGGCTATAAGTAATTGCTTGTTCTCGCCTACTTCTGAAAATCCTCGCGGATTTTCAGTTTGGTGTGTACTTGTAAAGTTAAGTGCTAAACCACGCAACTACTCATAGCCGAGAACGTTGCCAACAAGTTAACTGAACCGATAAACTGATTGACTAACTGAAAAGAAACGTTCACTCATTTTCGATTTCAGAATTAGTAAAGGAAATTTAAGTTTGAATTAAAATACAGAATATGAAAACCATTTTTACAGTCTTAATGTTATTCTTGACATTTAATTCATTTTGCCAAGAACTTTCTGGGAAAAAATCAATTAACAAACCAAACTATTCGGAGAATTCAGAATTAAAAGTATTCTATTCGGACAAATCAAACGAATTTCATTCTGACCAAAAACCAGCAGGAATATTTGTTAATGACAAATTTATTGGAAGTCAAGAAGTGCTGAATTTTATAAATCAAGATAAAATTGAGACAATCAATATAGAAAGGGAAAAATTTGAAATGAATGGAACAGAATATTATGGAAAGATTTATATAAAAATGAAATCTGATTACAATCCAAAGTTCCTTACACTGAAAAAACTTTCCGAAAAATACTTGAAGTTAAATGAAAATCCAATAATATATCAAATAGACGAAAAAGTTGTTGAAAACAGATCGAATGAAATTTTAGTAGACGAAAATTTTATTTTAAAAATTGTTGTTGAGAAAATAAACGCATCTGAAAATAATACAGAAATCAACCTGATAAGACTGATAACAAAAACGCCTGAAAACATAAAAAAGGCGAACGAAATACGAATAAAAGGAATTGAAAATATAAAACCAGTTGCCAACAATGGCTATAAGTAATTGCTTGTTCTCGCCTACTTCTGAAAATCCTCGCGGATTTTCAGTTTGGTACGTACTTGCAAAGTTAATCGTTAAACCACGCAACTACTCATAGCCGATACCGTTGGTAGTAAATTGAAAAAATTATGATAGAAAATTATATATGGATTTCTAACCATGAAATTAATAAAGAAGACAAAACTTCAATAGATAATTTCTTAAAAAAAGTTAATCATTTAAAAGGTTTGAGAACTAGACCTAACTTGAGATTTACATTCTATCCGGTTTCAAAAAACGAGGTTAATAATAATTTAAAAATATGGGATTATATAAATAAAAACAAAAATTCATTAAACGATGAATATTACATATTTAACTTAGGACTTCCTGAAAATATGTTGAATTTTTTAAAGTTTTCAAAAAGAACAAAATTATTAAACCCTATCATTCTTGGAATTGCTACAAAATATGTTCTCGATTATGATAAAAGAGAAATAATGAGAGAGCAAGTTTATGAACCTATATTTGATAAAGCATTAAATTTAGTAGATAAATATTTTTCAGACTTTTTAATTAGCAGCGAATTTCATGAAAAATATTGTTATGATTTCCCTGAATATTATAATACAAAATTGAAATCTCAATTTGATAAAGCTTTTAAAGAATATGTAGGTGATTCTTCAATACTTCCTTTTATTTGTCCTTGGAAAAATAATAAAAAATATGATACAACTATTTTTGAAACTGGTGAATTTGATTTAAAAATTCCTATTGCATATATGACAAAAAAAGATTGGGAAGTTGTTGTTATTACTGGTGAAAAAGATACACTAGAACGAGCAGAAAGTAGAGCTGATGTATTTAATATGTGGAAATATGATTTACCAAATAATCATGTTGGATTAGAAATATAAAATCTACTACCAACAACGGCTAAAATTAATGCGGCTTTAGTTTTAACTTCAATGTTTTGTGTATATTTACTATGTCGCCAAATCTTGTTGATTTGGCTTAGTTTTAACTAAAATACAAATCCAAACAAAAAGCTTCGGCTTAGTCCAGGTTCGAAAATCCGCAGATTTTCTCCCCGCACTAATCCTAGCCAAACCCGTTGTGGTGCATATGAAGCAAACAGTATTTCTAATATTAATGACAATGACTTTTAATTCAGTTTCTGGACAAAATTTAAATGGAAAATGGTTACTGAAAGACATTGACCCTGGAAATGGACAAAAAGGTTATCCTGGATTTCAACTGCTCGAAATTGAAAACGATAGCGTCCATATTTACACGGATTTTTCGCTTAAAGAAAAAGCATCGACCTTGATAATGGATAGTGGCGATTTGTTGAATTTAAAAAAAGAGAAAACTTCCACATATAAAATCATCAGCAATAATAACATCAAATGGTTTGTAAATGGAAAATCCAACGACAAGGACGCAATCTTTGAATGTGACTTTTATCGACTTGAACCAACTAAGACAACACTGAAAAAGGAAGATATTGAAAAGATGACTTTCGTTCTGACCGAAAACGAACGAAAAACGGAATTTGAATTTAACAAAGAGTTATGGGACAAAGATACCCTCGAACGAATGAAACGGAAAGAGGGCGAGAAAAAAATGATTGAGCAAATAGGCTCGACTTTCTTTGTCTCAATGTATTTTGACGGAAAAAGACATAGTTCAATTCCAATTAAAGAAGTTACGACTGAATTAATAACAATGTATGCTATTCCGACTGGACCAATGGAAATGACAGCATACCGAAAAGAATAAATACGCACCACAACAATGTATAACCGCAATTACGGCGGATTCGACTACGTCCGAATCCACTCGGAATTGCTAACGTCTGTGCTAAACCGAAAAATTTACGTACTTTAACCCGTAACTGACGGTTATACGAGACCGTTGTAGCACATTTGAACAAACATTGGAAAACAGACCAAAATATCTAACTGAAAACATAAAATTCTACTCTGCATTTCCTCGTGGATATAATATGGATGTAGATTATTCCCACCTTCCACCACTACTGAATCTAGATTTTCATACTTTAAATGGAATTTTACCTATGACTTCTTCTCGTTACAATTACATTGGACAAAACGGAGAGGTAGACGGAAAAAAAACTACTGTAGTTTTTGTAAATCCATTAGATAAGGAATATGAATACTTTGAGAGTATTGGTGTAACCGAATTTCAAGCTGTTTCTTTAGTTGTTCATTTTTACGCTGTGGAAGAAACCGAACCAGGAGTTATTAAAGGACTTCCATATGGAGTTTCGTTAGTTCCAATGTCCAAGAATGGAAAAATTGACACTTGGAATATAGAACTCTTGAAGCAATTTGATTTAAGAGAGTTGTGCCAAGAAGGAGGAAATGTGTTTACCGATTTTGTCCCATTTGAAAAATGGAGCAAAGGAATGGGAATGCACTATTCATTATTTTCAAATATTACAACAGACAATCCAACAGATAGTATCGGATTTGAATGGGGAATGTACTTTATCTGCCCAAAATACGATAAACGCGAGGTAGAAATAATACAGAATCACACTTACAGCAAAGCGATTAATGCAAAGTACCGAAAGTATAAAATCAATAGATATTTTAAACCCTTTACAGATACTAAACCGAGACAGATTTGGGGATGTGATTCGCCTATTGAGTTATTCTTATTACAAGGTCTGTATGTGAGAAACAAGGTTCCAGAAATACAAATGGGATTCTATCGAAATGGAGAGATTTTTCCGAATTACTATAGAATGGCTGAGCAAGAAAAGTTTATATCTCAAGATAAACTTATAACCGCATCTGACTTTTATTACCCAAAAGAAAAGATAGCACTTTTTTGTGACGGAGTTGAATATCACGATACTGAAAAGGACAAAAAAATTGATGACAGTTTAAAAGCGATTGGTATTATGCCTTTAAGGTTTAGCGGAAAGAGAATCACAGAAGAACTTGAAAAAGTATTAGACGAAATAGAAAACGTGCTACAACAATGGTAACCGTTGCACAAGTGTGTAAAAACCAAAAATATTGGATTAAAACAAGCCTTTTTAGGGCTTGTTTTTTTATAGATGACTAAATGATGGTCTAAATTTAGAAGGCTTTATTCT
>NZ_JAXCHH010000002.1:0-2679 GCF_034043975.1 Tenacibaculum sp. IB213877
GCTGCCAAAACAAATGTTATCAACACTTGCTACTGCACTGAAATTAGGCTGAATTGATGGGGCAATGGTTATTTGACGTGTTTCTACACACCCAGAAGTTACATCTGTTACGGCAACTTCATATGTTCCTTCAGCAGTAACTGTATGTGTAGTTGATGTACTTGCTCCTGAAATGGCTCCTGTATTTATCCCTGGTGTAACTGCTGGTGCAGCTACTGCATTAATGGTATAAGTAAAATCTCCTGATACTCCTAAATTTGCACCAGAGCTAATAGTAATATTTATAATAGCCTCTCCAGGAGTACAATTTAAATTTTGAGCTTGGGTTAATGCAAGATTCAATTCAGGATATAAAATTACTGATGTTTGTGTATCTGAACAACCGTTTGCATCTCTTACAACAACATCATAACTACCTGCTGATAAACTATTGAATACGTGTGTTGTATTAACTGTTGATGATGTAAATGTAGTTCCTCCATCATTTGAATATTGATATGGTGCTGTACCACCTGATACACTTACTGTAATTGTTTTATTAGGATTACAAGTATCAGTAGTTACATTATCTATTGTTGGTGATGGACTTAAAGTTAAAGTAACTGGACCTAAATTAGCTGTACAACCATTGGTATCAGTCACTAAAACTTCAACATCAACAGAAGTAACTCCCCCTAAAGCCGCATCATCAACTGTAACTAAGTTACCAGACAATGTATGTGTTATAATATTAGCAGGAACTCCTGTTTCATATACATTTGCCAGATATGTATAACCAGGGAAACCTCCATTAACATTTTCTATTCTAACTGTACCATCTACATCACAAGTAATATTATTTACTACTGTTAAATTACCTGTAATTAATGTTCCTTCTTGTATTAAAGTATCTTGACTAGCAAATTGACATACTGGTGGGCCTCCACTAGAGTTAGTAAGCTCAATATAATATTCTCCTTGATCTAAACCATTGACTACAATATCTGCAAAACCATTTTGTGAAATAGATGTATATGCTGCTACTGCTACTCCATTATTAGAAGCATCTCTTTTATATAACGTATAATTAAATGGATCTGTTAAATCTCCACTTGTATTATCTATAGCAAAAGTAATTTGGCCATTAGCCGAACCATTACATTCTGCATTATCAACAGTTGGAGTAATTAAAACAGTAGGTGTAAAATCTGCATATAAATCTTCATTATTCATTTCAATACATCCTGTATCGGTGTCTTGTACAAAGAAATCATATGATTGTCCTGGAGTAAGACCTGTAAAGGTTGCGGTATTACCTCCTACAGCATCTGGACCTACCCACCCTGATGGAGAGTCTATTGCAAACAAGAATGGACCTACACCATTAATTGCCTCAACAGTTACACTAAATCCACCTGAACATGTTCCTGGATTTGCTACAGGGTTAACTATTAATCCTTCGACATTATATGGTATTTGATACTGACCATAAGCTAATAAACATCTTGTATTTCCTAAACCTCCCGATGCGTCAGAAACTCTAATAACTGGAAAAATAATATCGCCTGAGTTTAAATTTCTAACTTGCCCATTCGTATCTGTATAATCTGTCCAAGTTGCTCCATTATCTATACTATATTGTAAAATGTATGGCAGGAAATCATTAGGATCTATGTTTATAAAATCTATTCCTGTATTTAGTGGATCAACCACACAACCTGCAGGTAATATAGGATCAATATCCATAACTAATGGATTAGGATCAATTAAAATAACTTGTTCCGTTTCAGAACATCCTAAATTATCTGTAATTGTTATATCATAAGTATCAGCCGGTAAATCATTAAACGAAATTGAAGAACCTAAATAACCTGTTACAGTTGATACTGTTGTGCCTCCAGAATTTACTACTGTAAAATCATGTGGAGATTCTCCATCTGCAATAGCAACATCTATGCTTCCTAAATCACCATTACATATTGGTTGGTTAGCTGTTGGTGTTATATCTACAACTGGTATTAATGCTATAACTACATCTTCAATCAAAAATTGGCAATAACCAGCATTTCCGCTATTATCTCTAATATAAACATCGTACGTATTTGCTCCTAATGATATTGGATTTGTATTGTTAAACGTTCCATCTGCTGGTACAGCAGCATTAGCTACTACTACTGAATATACATAATTTCCGTCACCTCCAACAGGTAAAACTTCAATACTACCATTGTTACAACTAGCATTAGTTACAATTACTGTACCTGTTAACTGATCATTGATTGTTACCGTTTGTTGTGTTCCCGTACATCCTGAACCATCTACTACATCAACCGTATACGTACCTGAACTTAAACCTGTAAAGGTATGAGTTGCTGATGTTGACGGTGTAGGGGTTTGAGGTGAACCTCCATTTAATATAAACTGATAATCTCCGTTACCTCCTGTTACTGTTACTACAATCTCTCCTGTATTTCCGCCTGTATAACATACTGTTGGTACTGATGTAAAGACAATATTATCCGCAGGATCAACCGTAATCTGTATTGACGGTGAATTACAATTGTTCGTGTCTCGTACTACTACATCATAGGTACCTGCTGCTACTCCTGTAAATGTTGAACTCCCTTGGAAGGTAGATCCGTTATCTATACTATAAGTATAACCCGGTGTACCACCTGATCCTGTTACCTCAATCGTTGC
>NZ_JAXCHH010000020.1:0-2457 GCF_034043975.1 Tenacibaculum sp. IB213877
AGAATAAAGCCTTCTAAATTTAGACCATCATTTAGTCATCTATAAAAAAACAAGCCCTAAAAAGGCTTGTTTTAATCCAATATTTTTGGTTTTTACACACTTGTGCAACGGTTACCATTGTTAGCTGCTGACTATTTTATTCATTTTGTTTTTCTCTCCATTCATAAAGTCCATCATAAATTCCTTTATTTAAGAATACGCATAAAAATTCAGTAAGTGAACTTGTTAAGTATACAATATCATTTGCCTTGTTATAAATTTTATAATTGTCAATATTGGCTGGGTTAATTTCAACTGTCCACATATCAGAATATATCATATATTCAGTAAAATGAAATGAAGAATCACTTATACAATAATCGTCTTTTCCATTATCTATAATTTCATTAAGAGGTATAAGTCTGAATAAATCTTCATCAGTTTCAAATCCATTACAAAACTTGTATAAAGTCTTAAAGTCTTTTGGTAATTTTAATTTTTTTTCAGTTTCAAAGAATTTAATATCATTATCTGTTGCTGGTTCGCTTAATTCAATTCCACAAAACACATCATTATTTTTAATAAAATTTAATATTTCAATAAGTTCTGTAGTTGAGTTAAATTCTATTTTATCTATTCGATTTTTTGCAACATCAGAATGTGGTAATTTAGAGTCTTTGCTTATTTGAACTTCCTCTATTTTTGTTTTTAGTTTAAAGAAATTAAAGAATTTCATATCATTTTATATTTGAGGTAGTTTTTGTGTTTGCAGCTAACGGTCTCGTATAACCGTCAGTTACGGGATTAAAGTTAATAATTTTCGGTTAAGAACTAGCGTTAGCAATTCCGAGTGGATTCGGACGTAGTCGAATCCGCCGTAATTGCGGTTATGCATTGTTGTACATAGTGCTTTTTAATAATATTCAATTTCGTATTCAAACTGTTCCTCATTTTGGAAAATATAATCTAATGATTTTTTGTCCGCTAACTTTTGCAATTTACTGTAGTTAAAAGTTAGTATTGTATCTCGATAAGTGCCTTTCGTTTGATATGTATATGCTTTTTTTGAGTAATCATAAAGTTCAATTACTGGTCTTTTCTCACGACTGTTGTAACTCACACGCTTTATTTTTCGGTTCTTTTTGTCAAAGAAAATTGTGTCTGTTAAAACCAAAGCCTTTACGTAATTCGGTTCTTCAACTGGCATAAATTCCCAAGAGTGAGTTTTGGATGTTTTTACTCGTTTTTGCTTTTTCGTTTGCTTTATAAAACGAATTAATGAGTCAGACTCATATTTTGTCTGCTTTTCAATTCCGCTGTCTTTGTCAAATTCAAATGTCGAGAACGAACGAAGAACACAAGTGTCTTTGGCAACAAAATCTTCACAAAAGTATTCAGAAATCCGTTGTCCATTTTTATATTCAAACGTTCGTATTTTGTTTCTGAACGTTTTTAATCTCGAATCATATCTGCCATAATTAACTTCTCTGATTAAGTTTCCAGATTTGTCGAATTCAGTCAGTCTGTTTTTGGTTAAGCTATCTCCAACTTTTTTAAATTCGGTTATAGACTTAATGTTTTGAGAATAACTCAAAATTGAAGTTAGAAATATCGATATGAAAATGACGTTTTTCAGCATTATGTACAACGGTCTCGTATAACCGTCAGTTACGGGTTAATATGCGTTAATTTTCGGTTAATCACTAACGTTAGCAATTCCGAGTGGATTCGGACGTAGTCGAATCCGCCGTAATTGCGGTTATACATTGTTGGCTGTAGTGTTTTTTCAATCCCATATGTTTGGTCTATCAATTTTCATTGCTCTTAAATACGACAGAAATTGTCCTGCGTGAACTGATTCGTGATATCCAATCCGTAACAAATATTTTGCAAGGATTTTCTTGTCTCCATTTCCAGGGTGAACGATTTCGGTTTCGTTTAATTCCTTATCCGAAAAATGTTCAATACTTTCTATAAATGTTTTTCTATAAGGTTCGGCAAATTCAAGTTCATCAGTAAGGCTAATAAATGCTCGGTTTTCCCAAGGTGTTTTATAATTTGTCATATCACCTTGATTAATAATAAGATTCCATCCATAATCAGCCTCCAAAACGTGTCTTATCATTTCTGACGCACTCATTGCTTTTTCGTCAGGTTTCCAATTATAATATTTCTCAGGTAGTCCATTCCAAAGTTTTATACTTCTTCTTCTTATTTCTGTAAAATTTAAAATTATAAGTTCAGATTGGGTCATTTTCTTTGTTTTCGGGAATGTCGTTTTACATTACAGCCAACGTATTTGTGTATGGTTTGTTGCGGTGAAAATCCGCGAGGATTTTCAGATTAAGAAACCAAGATAGTACATTTGCGAGGAATTTCCGATAGGAAATTCAGAAGCAATGAGCTATACACGTTGTGTCTGTTGCACAATTATGTAAAAGTAGTAATTTTTTGTATTTTGAGGTATGCAAGGCAAAA
>NZ_JAXCHH010000021.1:0-1763 GCF_034043975.1 Tenacibaculum sp. IB213877
CCTAAAGACCGTTCAAGTTCTCCTCTCTAATCTTGTTAAATTTAATAACAGCAAAGTAAAGGAGACCGTTGTGGTGCATTTAGACAAAATGAAAATTAAAGAACCTAAATTCAGATGTGGAACTGAAAAAGCAATTAAGGAATTGGTAGCTGAGTATGACTATCCATACGCTGAATGGATGCAAGATTGGCCATATGAAATTGCTGAATCAAAAGAAATAGAAAATTACTTTCGACATTATGATGAGCAAACTGATGATGACAAAAAATTCAGCCTAATGGAAATGCTAATACAAGCGCTGACAGATATCGAAAATGACACTGAGTTTAATAAGAATTGGAATCTATTAAAAGAAAGAATAACGAAAGATTTTAAAATACACGAATACACATTTTTTTACTGGAGTTGCTTTGGTGAGAAACTCTCCGACTGTTGGAAGGTGACACCATATATGAGAGAATTGTGGAAAGAAATTAAAAATGGCTGACAAAAAAGTGAATATCGAATTGTCTAATGATGAAGCAATCGTTCTTTTTGAATTTTTAGGCAGATTTAACGAGAAAGATAATTCAAGTAGATTTGAAGACCAATCAGAACAAAAAATTCTTTGGGACATTGAATGTATTTTAGAAAAGGAATTAAGTGAACCATTTCGAGCAGACTATCAAGACATTGTAAAGAAAGCACGAGAAGCGGTTCGAGATGAAAAAGAATAAAAAACGACACCACAACAATGTATAACCGCAATTACGGCGGATTCGACTACGTACGAATCCACTCGGAATTGCTAACGTCAGTGCTTAACCGAAAATTATTAACTTTAAACCCGTAACTGACGGTTATAAGAGACCGTTAGGCAACATATGAAACCGACTTCAGAACTATATAATAAATCATTCCGAATTCTATTCCTCGATGAAATGTGGGAATATGAAAAAACAATTTCGGAACTTAACGAAAAACTGAAAACGGAAAAGAACACCAATGCTTTTAATAATTTAGGAGTTGCTCATTTTGAGATTGGACAACTTGAAAAAGGAATTGAAAATCTGAATTTAACGATTGAACTTGACAAGCAGAATTCGATAGCTTATTCAAATCGCGCGGAATTGAATAAAAAATGGAATAAAAAACAAGATGCTGAAAACGATTATGGAAAAGCAATTGAATTAAATCCAAAAGACGCAACTTTTTGGAGATGTCGAGCTTATTTAAGAAAGGAAAATGGAGAATTAGAAAAAGCATTATCTGATTTTAAACAAGCAAAGAAAATTGAACCAAAATTTCAACCGACAAAAAACGAAATAGCTGAATTGGAAATGGAACTTGGAATTGAACGAAAAAATTGGATTGAAAAACTAATCGGAAAATAAAGACAATTGGAAATTTTACTTAAAATATTTAAAATACTTGTTCTGCTTTTAGCTATCTATTTGTGGAATAAGCTCGTTGTAAAAAATATGATAAGATTGTTAGTTGGATTTCATAAAAAGAATAACGTTAAAAACCTGAATAAACAACCAATTAAATTCGTAGTTGAAAATGAAAAGAACATTTACAATTTTGCAGCAGGATTTTATTGGATTGGAGCAATATTAATATCATTCGGAATTGTAACAACTGAATAAAAATACGTTGCCTAACAACGGTAACCGTTGCACAAGTGTGTAAAAACCAAAAATATTAGATTAAAACAAGCTTTTTTAGGGCTTGTTTTTTTATAGATGACTAAATGATGGTCTAAATTTAGAAGGCTTTATTCT
>NZ_JAXCHH010000022.1:0-1675 GCF_034043975.1 Tenacibaculum sp. IB213877
TTTTGCCTTGCATACCTCAAAATACAAAAAATTACTACTTTTACATAATTGTGCAACAGACACAATGTATAACCGCAATTACGGCGGATTCGACTACGTCCGAATCCACTCGGAATTGCTAACGTCTGTGCTAAACCGAAAAATTATTAACTTTAAATCCGTAACTGACGGTTATACGAGACCGTTGTGCAACATATAAACCGACCTGAAAATTAATGACAAACCGAACATTAACTACGCTGATTTTAAGAATAGCTGGAATTTATTTATTCACTAAAATTTTTGACCATTTTGGAACTTATTTCTTTTCAGTTTTCGGAACTGCAACAATGGCTCGATTTGATGAATTATTAAGCGAACCAATTGACAAATTCTATTTCACAGGAACATTTTTGACAATTGCCAATATTGTTGTTTCATTATTCCTTTTCCTAAAAGCGGACTGGATTTCTAAAAAACTTGTAAAAACGGAAAGTGAAATCAAAACCGAGCTGAATCCAAAATCACTGACAAAAGTGATTTTATTGACAGTCGGAGTTGTTTGGTTAGCAAAAATGATTTATCTGCTTCCAGACTTGATTGAATATTGCATAAAATTCATTTCGAAGTTAAATGGAAAAGAAGAAATTGAATTGCCTGATTTTGCTTTAGCTAACTATATTCTAAAAGCAATTTTGACACTAATAATGATATTCCGAATTGAAAAAATATCTAATTGGATAATAAAGAAAATATAAAAATACGTTGCACAACAATGTATAACCGCAATTACGGCGGATTCGACTACGTCCGAATCCACTCGGAATTACTAACGTCAGTGCTTAACCGAAAATTATTAACTTTAAATCCGTAACTGACGGTTATACGAGACCGTTACCCAAAATATGAAAATCGCAACCGTAATAATAGGATTTTTTTTAATTATATTATTTTCTATAGCTGTGTTATATATCAAAAAAAATGAGAACAGAACTTTAGAAAAAACTAACGAAAATATTAATAATGAGAATACAAAAACAACTATATTATTGTGGGAAGACAACTACTTGTCTGCTGAACTGATACCTAAAGAAAACTTAGAATTCGCTATTAAGGAAACTAAAAGAATTAAAAAACACGCTGAAGAACACTTTGACGGAAATGGATTTACCGAAATCACAAAAATTAACAAAATACCTTTTAGCACTGAAAAAAAGGAGATATTGACTTCTAAAATAACCGATTTATTAGAATCTATAGGTCTTGTTAAATATGGAAGGGTTTTGTATTACGGTGGTGGAACTCCAACAGAAATTGAAAACCAAAATACAATCGTCTATGGAGAACTAAAAAGTGGAATATTTATAGAACAGGAAAATAATAAAATAGAACACATTTGGATTGATTCACAGAATTGGCAGGAAATTTCGAAAACAAAAATTAAAGATGGATTAATAGAAATTGGAGAAATGTTCGATTTAATTTTAGTCGACTGGAATTCTACACAGGTCATTGATTTAAAAAAAGAATCCGAAATAGAAAAGTATTTATGGAATGAATAAAATACTTTGGGTAACAATGGTAACCGTTGCACAAGTGTGTAAAAACCAAAAATATTAGATTAAAACAAGCTTTTTTAGGGCTTGTTTTTTTATAGATGACTAAATGATGGTCTAAATTTAGAAGGCTTTATTCT
>NZ_JAXCHH010000023.1:0-1301 GCF_034043975.1 Tenacibaculum sp. IB213877
TCACTCCTGTAGTAGGGGAACTCGTATCGGCAATCGTTGCCGTTCCACTGACAATACTCCATATTCCTGTACCTACCGTAGGCGTATTGGCTGCCATGGTAAACCCTGGGGTGTTACATTGGGTTTGGTCGGTGCCTGCTGCCGCTGTCGTAGGCAACGCATCGTTGGTCAGTACCACATCGTCTGTACTATCGGTACAGCTTCCGTTGCTGATCGTCCATCGTAAAGTCACCGTATCGCCTGCCGCTACCGTCACTCCTGTAGTAGGGGAACTCGTATCGGCAATCGTTGCCGTTCCACTGACAATACTCCATATTCCTGTACCTACCGTAGGCGTATTGGCTGCCATGGTAAACCCTGGGGTGTTACATTGGGTTTGGTCGGTGCCTGCTGCCGCTGTCGTAGGCAACGCATCGTTGGTCAGTACCACATCGTCTGTACTATCGGTACAGCTTCCGTTGCTGATCGTCCATCGTAAAGTCACCGTATCGCCTGCCGCTACCGTCACTCCTGTAGTCGGGGAACTCGTATCGGCAATCGTTGCCGCTCCACTGACAATACTCCATATTCCTGTACCTACCGTAGGCGTATTGGCTGCCATGGTAAAGCTTGAGGTGTTACATTGGGTTTGGTCGGTGCCTGCTGCCGCTGTTGTAGGCAACGCATCGTTGGTCAGTACCACATCGTCTGTACTATCGGTACAGCTTCCGTTGCTGATCGTCCATCGTAAAGTCACCGTATCGCCTGCCGCTACCGTCACTCCTGTAGTAGGGGAACTCGTATCGGCAATCGTTGCCGTTCCACTGACAATACTCCATATTCCTGTACCTACCGTAGGCGTATTGGCTGCCATGGTAAAGCCTGAGGTGTTACATTGGGTTTGGTCGGTGCCTGCTGCCGCTGTCGTAGGCAACGCATCGTTGGTCAGTACCACATCGTCCGTACTATCGGTACAGCTTCCGTTGCTGATCGTCCATCGTAAAGTCACCGTATCGCCTGCCGCTACCGTCACTCCTGTAGTAGGGGAACTCGTATCGGCAATCGTTGCCGTTCCACTGACAATACTCCATATTCCTGTACCTACCGTAGGCGTATTGGCTGCCATGGTAAACCCTGGGGTGTTACATTGGGTTTGGTCGGTGCCTGCTGCTGCTGTCGTAGGCAACGCATCGTTGGTCAGTACCACATCATCCGTACTATCGGTACAGCTTCCGTTGCTGATTGTCCATCGTAAAGTGACCGTATCGCCTGCCGCTACCGTCACTCCTGTAGTAGGGGAACTCGTATCGGCAATCGTTGCC
>NZ_JAXCHH010000024.1:0-1251 GCF_034043975.1 Tenacibaculum sp. IB213877
TAACGGTACAAGATGATGATAGTGCTCCAACGGTCACTATTGGAGATGTAACAGTTTCAGAAGGCGATACCGCGATAGTTCCAGTAACCTTAAGCAACCCAAGTACAGAAGACATTACAGTAGAAGTAACGGTAGACGGAGTAGTTTACACGGTAACCATTACAGCAGGCGCTACCACAGGAAGCGTAACAGTTCCAACGACGGAAGATACAATCTCAGGAGAGGCGGACGAGGTATTTACAGCAACGGGTGCAGTTACCAGCGGAACTACCACCGGAGCCGTAACCGAAGGTTCGGTAACGGTACAAGATGATGATAGTGCTCCAACGGTCACTATTGGAGATGTAACAGTTTCAGAAGGCGATACCGCGATAGTTCCAGTAACCTTAAGCAACCCAAGTACAGAAGACATTACAGTAGAAGTAACGGTAGACGGAGTAGTTTACACGGTAACCATTGCAGCAGGTGCTACTACAGGAAGCGTAAGCGTTCCCACAACAGAAGATACAATCTCAGGAGAGGCGGACGAAGTATTTGCAGCAACGGGTGCAGTTACCAGCGGAACTACCACCGGAGCCGTAACCGAAGGTTCGGTAACGGTACAAGATGATGATAGTGCTCCAACGGTCACTATTGGAGATGTAACAGTTTCAGAAGGCGATAATGCGATTGTTCCAGTAACCTTAAGCAACCCAAGTACAGAAGACATTACAGTAGAAGTAACGGTAGACGGAGTAGTTTACACGGTAACCATTACAGCAGGCGCTACCACAGGAAGCGTAAGCGTTCCAACGACGGAAGATACAATCTCAGGAGAGGCGGACGAAGTATTTGCAGCAACGGGTGCAGTTACCAGCGGAACTACCACCGGAGCCGTAACCGAAGGATCGATAACGGTACAAGATGATGATAGTGCTCCAACGGTCACTATTGGAGATGTAACAGTTTCAGAAGGCGATACCGCGATAGTTCCAGTAACCTTAAGCAACCCAAGTACAGAAGACATTACAGTAGAAGTAACGGTAGACGGAGTAGTTTACACGGTAACCATTACAGCAGGCGCTACCACAGGAAGCGTAACAGTTCCAACGACGGAAGATACAATCTCAGGAGAGGCGGACGAGGTATTTACAGCAACGGGTGCAGTTACCAGCGGAACTACCACCGGAGCCGTAACCGAAGGTTCGGTAACGGTACAAGATGATGATAGTGCTCCAACGGTCACTATTGGAGATGTAACAGTTTCAGAAG
>NZ_JAXCHH010000025.1:0-1220 GCF_034043975.1 Tenacibaculum sp. IB213877
TCCTTTACTTTGCTGTTATTAAATTTAACAAGATTAGAGAGGAGAACTTGAACGGTCTTTAGGTAATACCCATTACACGTAATAGTCCTCTCTATTTCTTGTACGATGCTTTGTTGAACTACTTGGAATACCTAGCCCTTATGGCTCATTAAAGGAAATAGTTGCAGAACATCATTAATCATTAATTTTTTAAATATATGAAAAAAGTAAGAGATGTAATAGGTATTGATGTTTCAAAAGATGCTCTTGATGTAACTTTATATCATAGTAAGCAACATGCAGTGTTTTCAAATGATGAACAAGGATATCACGATCTTATAATATGGAGTAAACGTCATTTAGCAACAACAGAGTATTTTTTCTGTTTTGAAAATACAGGGAATTACTCTTTAAAGTTATCGATTTTCTTGTCGTCACTATCCCTTGTTTATGTTGAAGAAAGTCCTCTGCGTATTAAACGTAGTACAGGTCTTAGTAGAGAGAAGACAGATAAGTTAGATTCTTATATGATTGCTCGATTTGGATGGATGTATCGAGAGGAGTTAGAACCGAGTAATGTAAAGCCTAAAGAGTTTCAAGAGATTGGAAGGCTTTTAGCATTACGAGACCAATTGGTAAGAGACCGTAGTGGTTTAAAATCTACTTTAAAAGAGCAACAGCACTTACTTTCAAGCCCATCAACAGACGCTTGTTGTAAGATATTAGAACGCTCAATAAAGCACATTAGCAAGCAAGTATTATCTATAGAGAAACGTATGAAAGATTTATTAAAGACCAATGATAAGTTACAGCATAATTATGAGTTGCTAAGGACAGTAAAAGGAGTAGGTTTGATATTAAGTTGTCAATTACTTTACCATACCTCTAATTTTATGAAGTTTAATAACTGGCGTTCCTTTTCAAGTTATTGCGGAATTGCTCCATTCGAATATAGCTCGGGAAGCTCCATTAGAAGGCGAAAACAAAGTCACTATATAGGTGACAGAAAAATGAAGACCTTATTAAGTATGGCAGCTGTTTCAGCAATACAGTCTGATCAGGAGTTAAAGAATTATTATCATAGAAAGTTAGAGGAAGGCAAACATAAAATGATTGCATTAAACAACGTTAGGAATAAAATTTTAGCACGCAGTTTTGCAGTAATTAAAAGAGGTCCTCCCTTTGTAAATATAGCAGCAGTAAATTTCTAAAATAAAACTTGTTTTTTACCTTGGAATACG
>NZ_JAXCHH010000026.1:0-1195 GCF_034043975.1 Tenacibaculum sp. IB213877
ACTTGCCAACGATTCAGATATCGATAGTACCATCGATCCTGCTTCGGTAAGCATCTCATCAGCGCCAGCTAACGGAACGGTAACTATTGATCCTGCAACGGGAGAAGTAACCTATACGCCGAATGCTGATTTCAACGGAAATGACTCGTTTGAATATACCGTGTGTGATGATGCAACACCTGCATTATGTGATACGGCTATCGTAAACGTAACGATAAATGCCGTAAACGATGCGCCAGTGGCAACGGATGATAACGCTGCAACTAATGAAGATTCTGCGGTTACTATCAATGTACTTGCCAACGATTCAGATATTGATAGTACCATCGATCCTGCTTCGGTAAGCATCTCATCAGCTCCAGCTAACGGAACCGTAACTATCGATCCTGCAACAGGAGAAGTAACCTATACACCGAATCCTGATTTCAACGGAAATGACTCGTTTGAATATACCGTGTGTGATGATGCAACACCTGCATTATGTGATACGGCTATCGTGAATGTAACGGTGAATGCTGTAAACGATGCGCCAGTAGCAACGGATGATAACGCTGCAACTAATGAAGATACTGCATTTACTATCAATGTACTTGCCAACGATTCAGATATTGATAGTACCATCGATCCTGCTTCGGTAAGCATTTCCTCAGCTCCGGCTAACGGAACCGTAACTATTGATCCTGCAACAGGAGAAGTAACCTATACACCCAATGCTGATTTCAACGGAAATGATTCGTTTGAATATACCGTGTGTGATGATGCAACACCTGCACTTTGTGATACAGCTATCGTAAACGTAACGGTAAATGCTACAAACGATACACCTGTAGCAATAGACGATAACGCTGCAACTAATGAAGATACTGCGGTTACTATCGATGTACTTGCCAACGATTCGGATATCGATAGTACCATCGATCCTGCTTCGGTAAGCATCTCATCAGCTCCAGCTAACGGAACCGTAACTATCGATCCTGCAACAGGAGAAGTAACCTATACACCGAATCCTGATTTCAACGGAAATGACTCGTTTGAATATACCGTATGTGATGATGCAACACCTGCACTTTGTGATACAGCTATCGTGAATGTAACGGTGAATGCTACAAACGATGCGCCAGTAGCAATAGACGATAACGCTGCAACTAATGAAGATATTGCGGTTACTATCAATGTACTTGCCAACGATTCAGAT
>NZ_JAXCHH010000027.1:0-1150 GCF_034043975.1 Tenacibaculum sp. IB213877
TATTGTCAGTGGAACGGCAACGATTGCCGATACGAGTTCCCCTACTACAGGAGTGACGGTAGCAGCAGGCGATACGGTTACTTTACGATGGACAATCAGCAACGGAAGCTGTACCGATAGTACGGATGATGTGGTACTGACCAACGATGCGTTGCCTACCACAGCGGCAGCAGGCACCGACCAAACCCAGTGTAATACCTCAGGCTTTACCATGGCAGCAAATACACCTACGGTAGGCACGGGATTATGGAGTATTGTCAGTGGAACGGCAACGATTACCGATACGAGTTCACCGACTACGGGAGTCACCGTAGCAGCAGGCGATACGGTGACTTTACGATGGACGATCAGCAACGGAAGCTGTACCGATAGTACGGACGATGTGGTACTGACCAACGATGCGTTGCCTACGACAGCGGCAGCAGGCACCGACCAAACCCAATGTAACACCTCAGGCTTTACCATGGCAGCCAATACGCCTACGGTAGGTACAGGATTATGGAGTATTGTCAGTGGAACGGCAACGATTGCCGATACGAGTTCCCCTACTACAGGAGTGACGGTAGCGGCAGGCGATACGGTGACTTTACGATGGACAATCAGCAACGGAAGCTGTACCGATAGTACAGACGATGTGGTACTGACCAACGATGCGTTGCCTACGACAGCGGCAGCAGGCACCGACCAAACCCAATGTAACACCTCAGGCTTTACCATGGCAGCAAATACACCTACGGTAGGCACGGGATTATGGAGTATTGTCAGTGGAACGGCAACGATTGCCGATACGAGTTCCCCGACTACAGGAGTGACGGTAGCGGCAGGCGATACGGTGACTTTACGATGGACAATCAGCAACGGAAGCTGTACCGATAGTACAGACGATGTGGTACTGACCAACGATGCGTTGCCTACGACAGCGGCAGCAGGCACCGACCAAACCCAATGTAACACCTCAGGGTTTACCATGGCAGCCAATACGCCTACGGTAGGTACAGGAATATGGAGTATTGTCAGTGGAGCGGCAACGATTGCCGATACGAGTTCCCCTACTACAGGAGTGACGGTAGCGGCAGGAGATACGGTTACTTTACGATGGACGATCAGCAACGGAAGCTGTACCGATAGTACGGACGATGTAGTACTGACC
>NZ_JAXCHH010000028.1:0-1025 GCF_034043975.1 Tenacibaculum sp. IB213877
TTATTTTTGAGTAATTCTCTTTGATACACTTCTGAGCAGTATTGCAATCCTCTATCTGAGTGATGAATAAGAGCTTTGGTTGTGGTTCTGTTTTTTACAGCCATTTTTAATGCTTTGACCACATTTTCACTATTCATATTGTCACTAAGTTGATACCCCATAATCTTTCTACTATAAGCATCTGTGACTAATGAAAGGTAGTGTGTTTTTTTCTCGAGATTTAATATAAGTAATATCACTAACAAAGTACTGTTCTGCTCTATGAATGGTTTTGTTTTCCATAAGGTTATTATGTTTTCTAAGCCAATGCTTAGAATGTGTTGTTTTTGTATAATTCTTCTTTGGTCTAACAAGTAAGGATTCACAGCGTAAATAATCAAATAGGGCATCTCTACCTATTTTTATGCCTTGTGATTGAAAGTCTTCCTTTAATAAATAATATAACTTTCTTGTACCTATTCTTGGCATTTTCATACGAAGATTAACAACAAGAGGTTTTATCTTTGATAGTTCTTGCTCTCTGGCTTCTCTTCGTTTTAGAGCTTGATAGAATCCTTGTCTTGATATCTCAAACAATCGACAACAACGTGATAAACTTATCTCTTGTTTTTGTCTGATGCCTTGGATTGTTGAGAGGAATACTTTTTTCTGATTGATGTTCCATATTGACTATCTGAGATATCAATCATTGTATTAAGAATCATATTCTTTAACTTTTCATCTTCTAGCTCACGCTCTAATCGTTTGATTCTTTGTGCTGGTGTTTCTTTAGATTTTGATTGCATAAATAAGGCTGGTTTACTCCAGTCTAAGTTACCATGTTTTCTCAACCAAACCAAAACGGTACTTCGCCCTTGGATGCCATAATGTTTTTGGGCTTGTTTGTAGGTAAACTCGCCCTTTTCTACTTGTGATACAACTGCTAATTTAAAGCCTAAGTTGTAATCGCGTTGAGTACGCTTCTTCTTTTTGGGTGTGTCTTTCATAAAATAAGTCTGTTTTGTGTCAACTTATTTCAGGACGGG
>NZ_JAXCHH010000029.1:0-1007 GCF_034043975.1 Tenacibaculum sp. IB213877
ATGATAGAAACAGACATATTAATTATAGGAGCAGGTCCCACAGGTTTATTTACAGTTTTTGAAGCAGGATTATTAAAACTCAGATGTCATTTAATAGATGCATTACCACAACCGGGTGGACAATGTTCTGAAATTTACCCTAAAAAACCAATCTACGATATACCGGCATACCCAGAGATTTTAGCAGGAGATTTGACACATAAATTAATGGAGCAAATCAAACAATTTGAGCCTGGTTTTACATTGGGTGAACGAGCAGATACTATTGAAAAACAAGATGACGGAACATTCATTGTTACCACAAATAAAGGAACTAAACATAAGGCTCCAGTAGTAGCCATTGCTGGCGGACTAGGTAGCTTTGAACCAAGAAAACCACCTATTTCTAACATTGCTAATTTTGAAGATAAAGGAGTGGAATACATGATCAAAGAACCAGAAATCTACCGCGATAAAGATGTGGTTATTGCCGGAGGAGGAGATTCTGCGTTAGATTGGTCAATATTCTTAACTGATGTTGCAAAATCGGTAACCTTAATTCATAGACGAAACGAATTTCGTGGGCATTTAGATTCTGTAGAACAAGTTCAAGAACTTAAAAACTTAGGAAAAATCAACTTAATTACACCAGCAGAAGTAAAAGCGATTGTAGGCAACGATAAAGTTGAAGGAGTTTTAGTTGAACAAAAAGACAAAGAATCATTTACTTTAAAATGTGATCATTTTATTCCCCTTTTTGGTTTAGCACCCAAATTAGGACCAATTGCTAATTGGGGATTAGAAATAGAAAAAAATGCCATTAAGGTAAACAATGCTTTAGATTATCAAACCAACATTCCTGGTATTTATGCTATTGGGGATGTAAACACATATCCAGGAAAATTAAAATTAATCTTATGTGGTTTTCATGAAGCTACATTAATGTGTCAAAGTGCTTTTCAAAGAATTTACCCAGATAAAAAATATGTCATGAAATACACAACAGTAGGTGGTGTAGAAGGTTTTGA
>NZ_JAXCHH010000003.1:0-103371 GCF_034043975.1 Tenacibaculum sp. IB213877
ATAGGTATATGGTGGTGTACCTCCCGTAGCCGACGTAAATGTAATCTCTCCTAATGTACTACAAGTATAATCCTGTGTTAAATTTGCGGTACCAGGTACAACTGGCGAAACATTTGGAACTGTTACAGGACTGATTGTATATGGACAGGAATACCCATTTTTTGTTGCTCTAATATCAACAGTATAATCTCCTGATGCTAAACCTGTAAACGATCCTGTAAAATTATAGTTTACACCTCCATCGATACTGTATTCTAAAGTATATCCTAAAGAATCTCCATTAACAGAAATATTAACAGATCCATCAGAAACTCCACTACAAGTAACCCCTGAAATATTTTGATTAAATTGAAGCTCTGGTTCTAATAAAACTTCTACAGGAGCAGAAAAAGATGAACAATTATTATTATCTAAAATTACAAATTCATATATACCTTCACCTCCATTTGCTACTAAGAAAGTAGTATCCGTAAAAAAATCTGTACTAGGAATAGAAGAAACGCTAGCATATGAAATTGGTGAAGCACTTGCAGTTGAAGCAGGTGTATATGACCAAATAGCATAAGAGTAATTAGGTGTTCCTCCGTTTCCTGTTAATGTTATTATTCCATCGTTGCAATTAATATCTTTTTCTTTAACTGCTGTTAGTGTTAATTCAGAGGGTATCGTAAAAGTTACATCTTCTGAATAATTACATTGATCTGAAGTAACATCTACAGTATACGTTCCTCCATTAGAAACAGTAAAAGTGTATGATTTATCACTTGTTGGCCCATAAGTTCCTACCGTAGCTCCTCCATTTGTTATAGTATATGTATATGGAGCAGGAATATCAGAGTTTATTTGAACAATTATTTGTCCTGTTGAATTATAACAGTATATAGGATTTGTTTGTATATCAACATCTATATCAATAGCACTAACTGTATAATTTGGATATGAGTAAATACATGATGTGTCATCAGATTTGATATATACATCATACGTTCCTGCTGTAGCAACTGGATATACAAAGGTTGTTTCTCCTGAAGCTAAGGCTTGATAAGCAGAATCTGCTGGAGCTGGACTTCCTGAAGCTACTATGGCATATT
The DNA here is from genome assembly GCF_034043975.1 of Tenacibaculum sp. IB213877. Lineage (NCBI taxonomy): Bacteria > Pseudomonadati > Bacteroidota > Flavobacteriia > Flavobacteriales > Flavobacteriaceae > Tenacibaculum > Tenacibaculum sp. IB213877. Next base: position 1,092 of record NZ_JAXCHH010000003.1, read on the forward strand.
CATAATTTGTAGGTACGTTAGCTATGGTGATACTTCCTGGATTTGCACAAATAATATCATCTGTAGTAATTGTAGGGGTTATATTTGCTTTATATATATTAAAATAGTATCTACCAAAACAACCTCCTTCCTCTGTAACTTCTAGTCTATATTGTCCTGCATCAGAAAAAATTCTTGTAGGGGCATCTGAGCTTGTTGTAACGTCTTCCCAACAAGAATTATTTAAAACGGGACAATTAGGATTTGGATCTGGAGAGCAACTGCTACTTAATTGTTGCCATTTAACTGTTGTAGGACTAGTAACTCCAGTTGCTAATTGAACAGAATCACTATCTCCACATAAATAAATTTCAACAATTTCAGAATTATCATTAGGACAGGTTTGAATTGTGTATGAAGCACCTATATCATCTAAGGCTGCTACTACTGGATTGATTCCTGAACCGAATGGGATAACATTAATAACTTCATTTGTACTAATACAACCAGATGAAGCTGGTGCTGTTTTTACAACTGTATAGGTACCTACTTGAGTTACTACTATAGATTGTGTATTACCTATTACATTACCAGAACTATTTGTCCATTCATATGATTCAAACCCATCTCCTGCTGTTAATGTTATACTTGGCCCACATAAAACTTCATCTCTTTCATAAGAGCAATTATCTACATTAACTAAGAAATTAGATGATCCTACAATACCAAAATCACAAGAATCAATTCCAGAAAAACTTGGTTCGTTATCTATAACAACTCCACCTCTTACTCCTTGATACCTAGCAAATGCTTGATTTTGAATCACATTAGAACATACATCTCTTAATTGATTACAGTCTGTAACTACTTGTACATGCATTCTAATATGATATTCTGCTCCATTTTCTTCTACCATATTATCTGGAACAGATAATTCTAATTCTGCTCTAAACCCATTTGCTGCACTTGGCGGATTATAAGAAGATATAGTAATTCCCGGAGGTAATGTAATATCAAATCTTGTGCCGTCTGGTGCAACAGAACCGTTTGGTGCTGTTGTAGTTAAAAGATCAACGTTTTTAGGTAATCTATCTATAATAAACGTGTTTGTTGCATCATCTGTTCCTACGTTTTGAAAACTTATATCATAAAATAATTCACTTCCTAATGTTACGTCTGTTCCTTGTATATCATTTCCAGAGCCATCGTCTATTGATTTGACTAGTTGTAAGTCTGGTTCTATAATTTCAACTGCTAAAGCATTCAAAAATGGCCAGTAAACATCTTGACTAGTTGTAAACCTTACATTTGCTGTTGTTTGATCATTATCTATTAAGCTATTATTGGGGTTATCTAATTGATATAAATCTACATCCAACCCTAATGTATTTTCACTATCTGGAGTACGAGAAGTTAAATAAGCATCATCTATACTAATAGAACCATTAAAGAAATTATATGTCCAATAACCTCCCCACCAGCCGCCTGCCCATTGACGTGGATTTACATTTGGAGTGTATTGATCTACATAATTTCCTACAGTATTTTGTATTTGGAAACTATCTCCCGGTATACTTCTATCTCCTTCTAAAGTAGCAGCCAATAAACTTGCTCTTACTGGTGCTGGATTACTAGGATCCGGACCTACTGGTACTGTAGTAAATCCTGAATAACTAATATCTTGATTATTACCATTTCTTACTTCTGCAAAACCATCAAAAACAGAAATATTTTTACTTGATTCTGTTTCATTTTCATAAATAACCACCATGGTCCAACCGCCTGAACCACCTAAACCTCCATTATTTCTTATATTATCAACACCTCTAACAGCTCTAATGTTAGCAGCAAAATAAGTACCATTAGGATCTGCCAAACCTTGGATCATACTTGTAATATCCTTATAGCAGATATATGTAAAATTATTATCAAAAATGATATCTCCATTTGTTTGAGCATCAATATCTTGGTAAGTTCCTCCTGGCACTTTAAATTTCATTTCCCAGAAATTATGAGCTTTTGGAACAGGTTGCGGGTTATTGTTAGCTCCATTACTCCAATATTCATAAGGATAAACTCCAGCCCAATATAAACCGGCATATACTACTCTTGAACAGGTAGGTAAATTTAATTGATCTGAACTTGAATTATCTGTAGATGGATCATTATCAATATCAATATATTGCATATTTAAATTTCCATTCGAAGCATTTCCATCATAAGGGTCTTCAGGATCTCTATTATTCGAATCTCTACTTAAGATATTATTAGCTATAAAAGTTATATTTCCTTTTACATTCATTCCTCCAGCAGAACCATCTGGATTAATAGTTCTTTGGGCAAAACCAGGAGGTCTTGCACTTTGTTTATATAGTCCTGAAGACTCTTTAAATTTTTTATAGCTTAAATATTCATTTACACCTGTACTGTCAATAGCTTTTTCTTGCGAAAACAATATCGCAATTTGAAACAATGCTATTAAACTTAAAAGTATTCTTCTATTCATATATCGGGGATTTAGAATATACTATCTAATATTTATTATATTTTTTCTATCATAATACGTTCCGTTTAAGTTGTTTTTGTATAAACGAATCGCTTCTTCTCTACTATCCGTTTTCAGGATGTATACATGTCTGTAACCAGTTGCCGGATTGATAAAATAATTAGCTTTTATACCATCACTACGTAATTCATCAATAAATTTATCGGCATATGCTTTTTTACTATTTACACTTACTTGTAAATAATAACCTTCTTCTAAACCTTCTACTTTTTTCATGGTTCTTACTCTTGCGGGTGCTTGTGGTTTAGGCTCTGTGTAACTTTCACCTTGAGCTCCTAAAGTTATTTTTACCACGTAAACAGGGTCTTTTGTTGTTTTTTTAACTTTAATACCTAAATCATCCTCTTCATCGTCATTTTCAAATCCTTTTCGTCCACCATTTACTTCATCTACTTTTTCTTCAGCATCTTTTCTCTTCGCATAACGCTCTATGTATACAAAATAGCTATCAAATTTAGGATCTCTTACATAGCGTACTTTAACATCTCTTTTTTTGTAATATTTTACTAAGTCTCTTGCTTTTGCTAAATCTTTAAATTGATCAACTGCTACATAATACATAGTTCCTGCGCCACCACCTGTTCTGGTAATAGTGCTTTGACGCCATGGAGTTGCCTTACTTCTTTCTAAAGAATAATCCATTTCTTCTTCAGATTGACTAGCTTCCTCTTTTGGCTGATTACTTGGAACTTCTCTAATAATTTCAACCTGTTTAGGTTGATTTTTTAATATTTTTAGTATTTGATCTACCTTTTTATTTAAGATATTGATGGAATCTTGAGCAATTTGTAATTCATCTGACAAGTCATTATGCTCAGGATCTTCATAAACATTCTTAATAGGTTTTGGCATATCAACAGGAGCCATAAAATCATCTTCTTCCTCTTCTTCTAATTCTGGTTTTTTAATGGAAATAGGTGTTCTTTCAGCTCTCTCTCTTCTTGCTTTTCCTCCTAAATTATAAATTAGACCAACTTCATTAGTTGCCCCTAAATTTTTCTGCTTTTCATAGGTAAATCCAATAGAAAGTCTGTCTGATAAATTAATACCTAAACCAGCATTTAGTCCGTAGTAGTTATCATATCCTACCTTTACCCAACCTGCTTTAGGTATATCTGCCAACACATTAGCTGCATACATAAAACCTTGCTCTTGCGATCTTCTTGCAACCCCTAAAGCACGTAAAGTGGTTCCTTCTAAGAGACCACTAAAATCATCTAAATCAGCTGTATAACCTAAATGCGCCGATATTGTTTTTTCAGAAAATGAAGTAATAAACTCACTTTCTTTTAAATTAAAATCGGCTAAATTCTCAAGGAAAACACCTGCATAAAACTTACCAAAAGAAACGGTTGCCGCGGGTTGAAAAACCACTGCGGGTCTATCTTGATAATTATTTAGAATAGGTGCTTCTCCATTCGATAATACTTTTCCGTCATCAACTCCTCTTCTACTATAAAAAAAGTTAAAACCAAATGTTAGTTTACTTTCTGCCCCTAATTGAAGTTGATAAGCATAATTTGCTACTGCTCCAAAATCTTTAAAAACACCCACTTCTTGTTGAAAAACAGCCACGCCTGCACCTATGTTTTCGCGACCACCTCCAGAATAACTTAATACATGTAAACGAGAGGCATCATCAAACTCAATATTTGAATTTCTTACTAAGGCTTGTATAGTTTGGTTATTTTTATGAATAACAGAAAATGTAGGTACTGTTAAGAAACCATTAAATTTCATAAAACTTCTGGTAGCAAAACCATTATATTCATCTCCTGAACCACTGGTTTGTGCCAGTGATATTGAAGCTGTAAATAATAAAAGTATGTATAAAGTAATTCTCTTTACCATATTTTGTTGATTTCTTTATTTTAACACAGAAATAGTTCCTGCTTTTATTAAATTGTTATCATCTTTAATAACTTTAAAGTAAAATAACATTCCATCTTTAATATTATTGTCTAACGGCCAATCATTTTGGTAATCAACCGTATTTAATATTTCTTTACCATTTGAATTATAAATAATTACACGTACATCTGGCTGAAAAGCAAACCTGTTGGGTAACTCCCAAGTATCATTCACTCCATCTAAATTAAATGGAGTTAATATATTTGGAATAATATTTTTACCATCATCTGCCACTACTTCTATATTTTTTTCAACTAAGCAGTTTCCTACTCTTCCTATAAGCAAATAACTACCTAATTGATCTACATTCAGTGTTTCATTGGTTGATAATAAAGTACCATTTTCATTATACCATTCATATGCATCAGCTCCAGAAGCTGTAATTGTTGCTGTTTCTCCTAAAGAAATTACAGTAGTTGTTGACGGACTTACTTCTAATACAGATGCATCAAATTCTTCAATGGTAACTTCAGGTAAATTAAACTCACAACCATAACCATCTATAGACACATAGTAAACTCCTGTTTCTGTTATTTCTACACTTGAAGGATCCGAAACGGTTAATTCCTCATTATCTTTAAACCAAGTGTAAGTAAAACCTGGCTCTAAAGCTATTGAAAGAGTAATAGAACCTCCTGTACACAATTTATTTGAGGGAGAGGTAGATTGAATTTCAATTCCTTCTATTGTTAGTAAAATAGGTAATTCATTTGAAGGATAAGAATCTGAACCTACAGAAACCTGTAAGATATAAACACCATTATCTTGGTATGAGTTCAATGTTAATTCATCAAATGTTGCTCCTGTAACTGTTCCACCATCTTTTAACCATTGGTAATTTAACATTTCCATTTGAGAAGGAGTATTATTATTAGGATCAGGAGGTCTTACATCACTTAAATCATATAAGTTTCCATCACTTGCCAATGCCTGAATACCTAATGTAGTTAGTGTTGTTGAAGATACGGTACAATCTTCAACGTAATTTGCACCTAGCCTAATAGTTGGTATTAACTCTTCAACCCCTAAAATATCCACCTCTATAGATTTTGAAAATTGACAAGTTCCTGAGGTATCTGTAACTACAACTTCATATAATCCTGGTTGACTAACTCTAACTTGATCAGAAGTAAATGTTTCTTGTTCTCCATTTATAAACCAAGTATATGAAGCAGAAGTTAAATTATCCTCTACAATTAAATCAATTATTTGACCTGGTAAAATTACTGGTGTAATCCAGTCCGGATTAAAGCTTACATCAAAATCAGCCCCTGTTTGTTGAGAAATGGTTACTTCATTTTGAGAGTTTGCAATACAACCGCCAACTTCTACCTCCAAACGATACACACCAAACTGATCTACAGTAGCTGTAGTATATGAAGGTGATGTAGCCCCATCTATTAATTCATCATCTTTAAACCAACGATAGATATAACTAGCATCAGTTACACTAGAGTCTAACGTATAAGTTTCATTTGCACAAATTTGCACATTATTACTTCCTTCTATAGAAACATTACCAATATCTAAAGAAGTGACATTAATTTTATTTGAAGGTTGATATGAATTTGTACACTCTCCAGCCTCTATTGCCGCATAATATTCTCCTGGTTGTGATATTAATAAACTTGAAGACGTTTGTCCGTTTATAGGATTTCCATTATAAAACCAAACAAATTGGTACTTATCATCAGTTAAATTTAAAAAAACTTCTTGAGGTGTACTTCCACACAATACTAAATCTGTATTGTTATTTAATATTAAGTTAACATCTGGCACATAATAAGCTTCAAAAGCATCTGACTCAGGACCAATAATTTCAGGACTTGTACTTCTAATTCTTATTTTATAACCTGCACCATAAGTATCTGTTGGTAAAGAAAAACTCCCTTCAATATCAAAGTAAGTTGAATTTTCTCCTGTAATAGTTCCAACATTTACAACATCACTAAAGTCCCCATTTTCATTAGAAAGCTCAATTATAAAAACGTTATCGGAATTAAATGCAGTACCTGTAAAATCAAATTCAAAAGTAAAATTATTAAAACTACTGCTAGCACAAGCAAAAGTGAAATTAAGCCTAGGTTTTTGTAGCTCCTGCGCATACAAACCTACACTTAAAAGTAGTAAAACAGCGCCTAAAAAGACTCTTAGGCGATAGGGATTTAATATATAATACATAATAGTTGGGGACTATTAATTTGCAAATTTTATTTGATGTACATCATAACAAATATATTTAAATAAAACAAAAAAAGACTATTAATTGTCTTTTTTATTCAAAAAAAAATTATTTGTACTAGTTTTAGTTTTTATGTGTTACTTTTACTAACTATGTGCTAAAGTTAATTTTTTTTGAATGTCCAAGTACATTTTTAGCCTTTTTTTGATCTACTGTACCGTTTCATACGCACAAACAGGTGGTGAACAAGCGTATTTATTTTTAAACACTTCTTCCTCTGCACGTCAGGTTGCTTTAGGTGGTAAAACATTAGTATTGTTAGACAATGTTAACCAACCTATCTGGAACCCTGCTACTATTAATTTGAATATGGATCGATTCTTATCTGTCAACTACACTAGCTATTTATCGGGAATTTCTATTGGCTCTGCTTCTTATGCGCATCGTTTTAATCGCCGGATAGAACCTATTCATACTTCTATAAAATATTTAAATTATGGAACCCTTATTGCAGCAGATACAGAAGGAAATGAAACCGGAACTTTTAACGCTAGTGATATAGCTTTTTCTGTAGGATACGCATATCAAATTCCTAATTCTAATTTTAGAGTGGGTAGCAATGTAAAATTTATCTATTCTTCCATTGCTAATTACAGTTCTTCTGCCGTCGCATTAGATATAGGGCTGATTTATTATAATGATTATAAACCCTATGTTTTCACATTGGTATTACGAAATATAGGAACTCAGTTAGCCAGTTTTAATGGTACTTCTGAAAAATTACCGTTTGAAATTGTTTTAGGAGGATCTTACCAACTAGAAAATGTTCCTTTAAAATTATACGGAACTATAGATAACTTACAAAAATGGCGAATAGGTGTTCCCAACCCGTCAAACAGTAGTACAGATTTGGAAGGCAATACTACGGAAGAAAGCATATCTTTTATTAACAATGCTTTTAGGCATGTTATTGTTGGAGCAGAATTATTCCCAAAAAGTGCTATTAATTTGCGTTTAGGATATAATTTTAGAAGAGGTAAAGAGTTGCAATTACAAAATGTTCGTTCTTTTGGTGGGCTCTCGTTTGGTTTTGGTTTAAAAATGAACAAATTCAAATTGAATTATGCGTATTCAAAATTTCATTCTGCCAGTAATGTTAGTACTTTTAGCCTTGAAATTGATTTGAATAGAAATGCTAAAGGACAAGTGCCTACAAGATATTAACATTCTTAGTTTTTAAAAACCACAAACCGTATATTTGCTTATATTTCACAAAAATGACCAAGAAAATTATCATTGCTATAGACGGCTTTTCATCAACAGGAAAAAGTACCATTGCCAAACAAATTGCCAAACAACTTAGTTATATATATGTAGATACTGGTGCTATGTACCGAGCTGTTACCTTGTATGCAATGCAAAAGAACTACATTACCAATTCGTCTTTTGACAAGCAAAAACTTATTAACGATTTGCAAAACATTGATTTATCGTTTCAATTTAATAATAATTTAGGCTTTGCAGAAATGTATTTAAATGGTGAAAACGTTGAAAAAGAAATTAGAACTCTTGAAGTTTCTAAATTGGTAAGTAAAGTATCTGAAGTTTCTGAAGTACGAAAAAAATTAGTAGCAGCTCAACAAGAAATGGGTAAAGAAAAAGGTATTGTAATGGACGGTAGAGATATTGGAACCGTAGTTTTTCCGAATGCTGAATTAAAACTTTTTATGACTGCTTCTGCCGATAGACGTGCTACTCGAAGGTATAAAGAATTGCTAGACAAAGGTCATGATGTAAAATTTAAAGATATTTTATTTAACGTTCAAGAACGTGATAGAATTGATTCTTCAAGAAAAGACTCTCCTTTAATAAAAGCAAATGATGCTGTAGAAATTGACAACTCAGACATGGGATTAAAAGAGCAATTTAATCGTATTATGAGCTTAGTAAAACTAAGAATAGAGCAAAATTAACACCTTCATACCTACCAAATGAGTAAAAGTTTAAACGATATGAGTTAACCTCTCCTGTTGTTTCCCTATAATTTTGTGGTATAATTAAAAACTAGAAATCATGAAATTATTGAATTTTAAACTATTTATTTTACTTTTTGCTTTAACAGTAATTAGTTGTAAAAATACCAAAGAAGAAAAAAAAGCGGTAGAAGTTGAAACCGAAACTGTAGATGTATATGCCGATGATAATATTATTATTGATGGTAAATCTGTAACTGAATTATTAAACAATTACTCATTAAAAAACAGTTTAGAAGGTGACAATTTTACTTTTAATATTGCTGCAAACAACAAAGACAACAACCGTATTTTAATATATACCAAAGGTTTAGATAATGAATTTAGAAAAACCATAAGCTTTGAAGGTAAAGTATTAGAAACTTTTGTTTTAGATCAAAATAATGATGGTTATAAAGAATTCTACATTACAACTACCCCATTAAAAGGTAAATCATACGCTAGTGTTGGTGATGTTGAAATTATTGGTTTTGCATCTCATAAAAATGAGAAAATTGAAAGAATTGAAGTAGAAGATGTAAAAGCTATTAAAACTGAAAGAACTGATAAAGTTGATGTAGTAGACGGTAAACTACAAAGATCATTCATTGTGAATACTGTTCCACAAAAATACAATTATAACTTAGAAATAGATGGTGATGATTATGAACTTACTTATGTAAAAGCTGAATAATCATTGTCAACCCTATAAAATTAAAAAGCCTCATCAAAATTGATGAGGCTTTTTATATTCTTTTGCTTTTATGAGAATTTCATATTCACGTATAATTTACTTCACGAAATCAAATACGCGATTCTCAGCGACTGAAAATTAAATAACATTTTAGATTTTTCTACAAATTTTCAAAGGTTGTACAGATTCAGAAATAAGTTCAAAATAATACATTTTATTCTTCATATTTTGAATGCTCCGAATAAGTTCTCCATTTTTCTAAACATGCTTGTATATCTTCTGGAATTTCCGATTCAAACTGTAAAAACTTACCTGTTGTAGGATGTACAAATCCTAACGTTTTTGCATGTAGTGCTTGTCTTGGTAAAACTTTAAAACAATTTTCTACAAACTGTTTGTATTTGGTAAAGGTTGTTCCTTTTAAAATTTGATTTCCACCATAACGCTCATCATTAAAAAGCGTGTGGCCAATATGTTTAAAATGTGCTCTAATTTGATGAGTGCGTCCTGTTTCTAATTTACATTCAACCAATGTAACATAGGTCAGTCTTTCAAGAACTTTGTAATGAGTAACTGCAGGTTTTCCAAATTCTCCATCAGGAAAAACATCCATTTGCAGCCTATTTTTTAAACTTCTACCAATATGACCAGTAATAGTTCCTTTATCTTCTTCTACATTCCCCCAAACCAACGCATAATATAACCTTTCAGTAGTTTTATCAAAAAACTGCTTTGATAAATGCGCCATAGCATATTCCGTTTTTGCCACAACCAATAAACCACTAGTATCTTTATCAATTCGGTGTACCAAACCAGGACGCTCGTTACTATTCTTCGGTAAATTTTCAATATGATGAATTAATCCGTTTACCAATGTCCCTGAATAATTTCCATGTCCGGGATGCACTACCATACCCGCAGGTTTATTAACCACAATTACTTCATCATCTTCATAAACAATATCCAACGGAATATCTTCAGCAACTAATAAATTTTCATGTGGTGGATGTGCTAATACTACACGTACTACATCACCTGGTTTTACTTTGTAATTAGATTTTACAACTACATCATTTACCAACACACCACCAGCTTTAGCTGCTTGTTGAATTTTATTACGGGTAGCATTTTCAATAAAATTCATTAAAAATTTATCTACTCGTAAAGGTTCTTGTCCTTCCGCAGCTACAAATCTAAAATGCTCGTATAATTCGTCGTTCTCTTCTGTATCGTTATTAAACTCTTGCATATAAAAATAAAATAAGGCCGATAGTAAACAAAAGTTACCAACTCGACCCTTTTATAATTTAAAAAATTATTATTCGCCTCCTCTACCGTCTCCTAAAATCAAATCAATAGTCGAATTTTTAGGTAATTTATCACCTAAACCTATTTGTTTCCCATTATGTTTTAATCCACGAACCACATCTTTTCCAATGTCTGGTACATACGTATAATTTGTTCCTACTTTAAATCCTATAGAGCGCAAATGCGTAGTTGCTTGTCTTTTGGTTTTTCCATTCAAATCCGGTATAGCTACGTCTCTGAATTTAGACGGATTTAACGTTAAGTAAATTTTACGTTTTTCTTTTACAAAATCACCCGGTTCTGGATTTTGGTCAATTACTGATTTTTTTGGATATTCCGGATTATAACTCGCACTATCAATCACAATAAAACCTAAGTCCAATTCATTCAAGCTTTTTTCTACCTCTGCAAGCGATTTTTTATGCAAATTAGGCACTTGTATTTTTTGATTATGATTGGTAGTATACCCTAACCACCATTGTAATAAAAAAATGAATAACAACAACCCAACCACCGCCAACGCTAGCTGAATTAAAAACGTTTTACTTTTTAAAAACTGTAATAAACTCATATTGATTTTTTGTAATATTTGGCAAATTTACAGTAAAAATAGTACTATTTTAAAAACTGCGACTCTTAAAAGAGTTTTTTTGGTAAGTTTGTATAACTAACACGTAAAAATGAAAAAAAACATAGCTATTATTATGGGTGGATATTCATCAGAAGTTGAAATTTCACTCAAAAGCGGAAATGTAGTTTACAAGCATCTTGATAAAGAAAAATATGATGCTTACCGCGTTCATATTTTAAAAAATAAATGGGTAATGGTTGATGAAAACGACAACGAACACCCTATTAATAAACACGATTTTTCTACAACCGTAAATGGCTATAAAATTACATTTGATTGCGTTTTTAATGCTATTCATGGTACTCCAGGTGAAAACGGAGTGATTTTAGCCTATTTTGATTTAATCGGATTAAAACACACTTCTGCCCCATTCTACCAAATGGCATTAACGTTTAATAAACGTGATACACTAAGCGTGGTGAAGCAATACGGAATTCCAACTGCCACTTCCATTTATATGAATGAAGGAGATGAAATTTCTACCAAAAATATCATAGAAAAAGTTGGTTTACCTTGTTTTGTAAAGCCAAATAATGCAGGATCAAGTTTTGGTATTTCAAAAGTTCATACAGAAGCAGAGCTAATTCCTGCTATTGAAAAAGCTTACAAAGAAGATTCAGAAATTTTAATTGAAAGCTTTTTAGACGGAACCGAAGTTTCTGTGGGTGTTATTCAGTATAAAGGTGAAACTAAAGTATTACCAATTACTGAAATTGTTTCTGAAAACGACTTTTTTGATTACGAAGCTAAGTATTTAGGAAAATCGCAAGAAATTACTCCAGCACGCTTATCATCAACACAAGAAAATAGAGTACGTGAAGTTGCTAAACGTGTGTATGAAATATTAAATATGAGTGGTTTTTCTCGTTCTGAATATATTTTTGTGAATGACGAACCTCACTTTTTAGAAATGAATACCGTACCCGGACTTACAGAAGCAAGTATTTTACCGCAACAAGCTAATAATGAAGGAATTTCATTAGCACAACTATTTTCAAACGCCATTGAGCAAGCGTTAAAATAAACTGTCATTCCTGCAAAAGCAGGAAACTTGAGTTAAGCGCAAGCTAATCTCATCATAAATAACAAAATAGATTCCCGCCTACGTGGGAATAACAAAAGAAAAAACATGAAAAGAGCTATTTTTCCAGGATCTTTTGATCCGATAACTTTAGGGCATTTTGATATTATTGAACGTGGGGTAACCCTTTTTGATGAATTGATCATTGCTATTGGTATCAATGCCGATAAAAATTATATGTTTCCTTTAGAAAAACGCAAGCAATTTATAGAAGAAGCCTTTAAAGATGAACCGAAAATTAAGGTAGTAACGTATGAAGGATTAACGGTAAATTTCTGTAAAGAAGTGGATGCTCAATTTATTTTAAGAGGACTTCGTAATCCTGCTGATTTTGAGTTTGAAAAAGCCATTGCACACACCAACCGTAAACTATCTGAAATAGAAACCGTATTCTTATTAACCTCTTCTGGTAAAAGTTATATTTCATCATCTATTGTACGTGATGTTATTAGAAATAATGGAGATTACACTGGCTTGGTACCAGATTCTGTAAGAATATAAATTCATTTATCAACTTGAGCATTATTAAAATCAAAATGTATTTTCAATAAAAATACATTTTGATTTTTTACGAAAGATTTTTGATAGCGTGACAATTCAAAAGTTCTCGACTGCGCTCGAACTGACACCCTCATCTCAACTAACATGAAAAAACTAACCCTACTACTACTTATTCTTATCATTTCTTGTCAAAAAACAGAAAAGAAAAAAACAACAGATTTCACCACACTTTTTGAAACATCAAATGGAACAGAAACTCCAACTTATCCAGAAGTTATTAGTTATTACAAAGATTTAGCTGATGCGTATTCTGAAATTTCATTACACGAAATAGGAACTACAGATAGCGGTAATCCATTACATTTGGTAGTTTTTAATGCAGATGGAAAAACCGATGTACAAAACATCAAAGCATCAACAAAAAACAGAATTCTGATCAACAACGGAATTCACCCGGGAGAATCAGACGGAATTGACGCTTCTATGCTATTTTTGAGAGATATTGTACAAAATGATTCTTTGAAAAAAGTATATAAAAACACATTGATTTGTGTAATTCCTGTATACAATATTGGTGGCGCGTTAAACCGAAATTCTCATACACGTGCTAACCAAAACGGACCTAAAGAATACGGTTTTAGAGGAAACGCTCGTAACTTCGATTTAAACCGAGATTTTATCAAACAAGATACCAAAAATGCAGCATCTTTTGCTGAAATTTTCCATACGGTAAATCCGGATGTGTTTATCGACAATCATGTAAGTAATGGTGCCGATTATCAATACGCTATCACGCATTTATTTACACAACACAATAAATTGGGCGGAAAATTAGGCGAATTTTTAGAGCAAGAAATGCGTCCGAGTATAGAAAAATCATTGGCTAATAAAGGTATCCCAATTACTCCGTATGTAAATGTTTGGGGAACTACGCCAGATGAAGGCTGGTCCCAGTTTATGGATTCTCCACGTTATTCTACGGGTTATACAACCTTATTTAATACGTTAGGTTTAATGGTAGAAACCCACATGTTAAAACCCTATAAAACAAGAGTAGAGCAAACCTATGAGTTATTATTTTCAGCTATAGATTTTACCGAGAAAAACTCAGCAAAAATCAAAGAGTTACGCACTCATGCAGTTGATGAAATCTTGCAAAAGCAAACGTACCCAATAGCTTATAAAGTTAGCAAAGAAAACCCATCTCCTTTTACGTTTAAAGGTTTTGAAGGAAGTTATATTGATAGTAAAGTTACCAACGGAAAACGCTTGTTTTACGACCGTAGTAAACCTTTTGAAAAAGAAGTAAATTATTACAATAACTTCACGGTTACCAAAGAAGTAAACATACCAAAAGCATATATAATTCCGGATGGTTGGCACAACGTAATTGAGCGATTAGAAAATAACCGTATTGAGTTTACCCGTTTTAAAAAAGATACTACAATTACTGTAGAAGTTAATCATATTGCTCATTTTGAAACGGTACAAATGCCCTTTGAAAGACATTATTTACATTACAATACCGAAGTTAAAAAATCGACTAAAAATATTGATTTAAAAAAAGGGGATGTATTCATTCCTACCAATCAAATTGGTGTACGTTATTTACTCGAAACCTTGGAACCTGAAGCTGTGGATAGCTTTTTTAACTGGAACTTTTTCGATACTGTTTTACAACAAAAAGAAGGATTCTCAGCCTATGTTTTTGAAGACAAAGCAGAAGAATTCTTACAGCAAAACCCAGAAGTTAAAAAAACGTTTGATGAAAAATTAAAAACAGACTCTGAGTTTGCTAACAACCCAAGAGCACAACTATATTGGATCTACCAACAAACAGAACACTATGAAAAAGCACATATGTTAGTGCCTGTATATAAATTATTTTAAATCCGTCTCATAAGTAAAAAATAGACCCCCACTAAAAGCTATGAATATTTTTAAACAACTAACCCTCAATCCTAAAACTTTAGCTTTATTGCAATTTATTTTAGTTTACAGTTTTATTTTTAATCCGTGGACGTCTTTTCCATATACTTTTATCATCATTATCATTTCGGTTTTGATAATTACTTATTGGAATGACACCTCTTTAAAAAGAATTGGATTACAACCAAAAACTAGTTTTTTAAAAACAATTGGTACTGGGCTTTTACTTTTTCTTCTTTTAGAACCTATTTTAGATTTTATTATACAACCACTTGTTAATAAACTTACAGGTGAAGTTGCCAATTATTCTGCATTTAAAAGTGTTGCCCATAACTTCTCTAAATTCTTAAAATATTTTGTTTTTATTTTGATAAGTGCCGGATTTGGGGAAGAAATATTATTTCGAGGTTTCTTATTTAGACAATTTTCTATAATACTACCCAACTTTAAATTTAAAACAGCAGTTATTATAGTACTGTCAGCAGTACTTTTTAGTATTCCACATTTATACCAAGGCATCAGCGGACTTATAATGACCTTTATATTCGGATTAATCTTTGCCACCGTTTACGTAAAAACCAACTATAACCTTTGGGTAACCATTGTGCTACATTCTTTAATAGACAGTATGTTTATTACCCTGGCATATTTTGATAAACTAAATTATTATGAACTTGCGAATAGTTTATTTTTTGGCTATTAAAAGACCATTAAAAAATAATTGATCATTTAAATAAAAATCTAAGAACACACCTGTGCTGTTTCTACCAACAAACCGAACATTATGAAAAAGCTCTTATGTTAGTACCGGTTTTTAAAATCTTTTAATTGACTTTTTAAATAAAAAACATTTACTTAGCTACAGATTGCGACATCAATCATTGAAAGCATGGATGTCTTAACATATTGACAATAATTTGACCGAAAATCACCCAAATTTGAAATTCGACAATGAAAAGAGATATAAATCGAGTAGTTTTTTATTCTATACAAGATTTATCAGGTGATAGAAATCTAGAAAATGCTGAACCATTAATTGACAACTTTGATTCAAAAAAAAACTATGATATAAACGATATTTTAGAATTATATCAGATTAAACTTTACTTTGACAATGAACTTTATCGAAATTCTTGGAGTATTGAAACAAAATCAAACTACATAAAGACTGTCGATTCATTTTGGAACAAAATCACTTCATTTTTTATTAAAATCAATAATGAAAATATCACAACTTATTTTTATTCGATAGATTACCAATATCATGAGTCATTTTGGACATTAATAAACCAATTAAGTCTTTACAAAAAAATATCAGCAGAAAGCATAACTGAAATTTTAAAAGATGGTAGATTTTATATAAGACAGTTTTTAAAGCAAAAAAATATAGTCAATCATTATTCTAAAACAATTAAAGATTATCTTATTGAATCGACAGAATCAGCAGAGTTATTACTTTCCCAATTTGAAGAAGACCACATTTTTTCTGAAAAACCAAAACTATTCTTTCCAACGTCATTAAATGATAATGATAAGGAAGCTATAATACTAAACTATTTGGATTCACCAAACGCTAATTTAAACTATGTTAGATTAGTTGTTAAATCAAGGACTTTAAAAATATCAGACAAAACAAAATTAAAAGCTAAAAGATTAGAGAAAAAACAAAACGATGAAATTTTTGATAAAGGAACAGGTTCTACTAACGTTTTACAGGTTTCTATTTCAAAAGACCAGAAAGAACCTTATAAATTAGAAAATCAGAATGGACAATTTACCCATTGCTATTCAGAAAAGTGGTTAAACACTACAAGATCCAATCAAAATGTTTTTCGTAATTTCTCTTATTTATTTAAATATGTCAACGCACAAGGTTGCATTGAATTAGTAAGCAAAAATCACGAGATTGACTCATTTCAAAGAACTTTTATGCGTTCTAAAAACGAATACTTAATTAGTTTTAAGTTTCACAGCAAAAGTTTATTATCTCATTTACAATTAGCAATCTACATACACTATTTACAAGAAAATAATATAACTCTTGAACAAGTTTTATCGCATCAAGTAAATGAAATTTTAAATGAAAGGTTCGAAATTAAAGGCTTAACAATTTCATTTGCTTCTGAAAATGCTTCACCATTAGAAAAAATCAGATTTATTGCCCCTGAACTAGAATTTCTAATTAAGCAATACCAATGTTACGTAGAGGAAGGTTATATAGATTTTGATCTTTTGAGAATAAGCACTTCTCAGTTACATTTAAGTAAAGTAAACAGTAAACTAAAAAGGAAATATGTTTATGGAAAGAGTAATGAATATTTGAGAATAAAATACTGCTTCTTTTCTAATCAATCTATGCTCTATTACATAGAGCCTTTTAAAGAAAAATACAGAACATTTTATCAGTTAATTATTAACGAAAACATAAGTTATAATGACTTCCAAGATTATCAAAAAGGAGAAATTGATTATTTAATTTCAAATGAATATTTATCAACCGATAAAGGTGGATTTTTAAGAATTAACAATCAAGAATTGATTTTTGTAATTGGGAAGCTACATTATGAAGATGTTATAAATTTTTGGCATTATTCCGAACGGACAAGAAACGTTATTTTAGAAATGGAAAATAACGGAATGGTAAAATTTGAAAATACTTTATTCACCATCGAAGAAAGAAGATATTTGAATTATTATCTAAACCAAAAAGAGTTTTCTAACGGATTGGACTTAAGAAATAAGTATTTACA
Source organism: Tenacibaculum sp. IB213877 (assembly GCF_034043975.1). Classification (NCBI taxonomy): domain Bacteria; kingdom Pseudomonadati; phylum Bacteroidota; class Flavobacteriia; order Flavobacteriales; family Flavobacteriaceae; genus Tenacibaculum; species Tenacibaculum sp. IB213877. Next base: position 18,636 of record NZ_JAXCHH010000003.1, read on the forward strand.
CGGAAGTAACAGCAGTTCAATTGATACCCAACAGAATGATTATCTGACGTTATTAAAACTATTAATTCTTGTTATCTATAAAATTGAAGACGATTTGAATTTATATAAAATGGAACAAAAAACTGGAAATAACTCCGTATAAAATTAATTATTAGTAATCACCTATTTACAAAAATACTCCCAGATTTTCTGTTTGTTCTGTATTTATACTTAAAGATACATCTAATCTTATATAAAAGTAATAGCGATGAAAGCAAAAACGCCCGCAATTGCGGGCGTTTTTATTAAAACTTATATTCTCCTAAAGGCTTCGGGAATGCCTCTGGATTTTCAGCTAAATGATAACGAGGATCATCTACATCATCAATAATCACATCATGAAATTTCTCACTCGCTTTATACATCAACACTTTACAATCTTTACTTAAGTGTTTTAATTTTATTGTTTTTCCTGCCGCTTGGTATTTTTCAACCAAAACAAACAACGCCTCTAATGCTGAGTGATCAGAAATACGGCTTTCTACAAAATCAATTTCAACGTTTTGAGGATCATTCTTTACATCAAACTTTTCGTTGAATGAGGTAATACTTCCGAAGAATAAAGGTCCCCAAATTTCATATACTTTGGTTCCGTCTGCTTTCATACGTTTACGCGCTCTAATACGTTTTGCACTTTCCCAAGCAAAAGCTAACGCCGAAATAATAACTCCCACAAAAACAGCAATTGCCAAATCAAAGAACACCGTTACAGCAGAAACTATTACCAATACAAAAGCATCTGACTTTGGTATTTTTTTCATAATTCTAAAACTAGACCAAGCAAACGTATCAATAACCATCATAAACATTACCCCTACTAACGCTGCAATAGGCACTTGTTCAATATAGGTATCAGCAAATAAGATAAAAACTAAAAGTGTTGACGCCATCATTACACCCGATAAGCGTCCTCTACCTCCTGCATTAATATTTACCACGGTTTGACCAATCATACCGCAACCTCCTGTACCACCAAACAAACCACTTACAATATTACCAGCTCCTTGGGCAACACATTCTCGGTTTCCGTTACCTCTTGTTTCTGTTAATTCATCCACTAAATTCATCGTCATCAACGACTCAATTAAACCTACCGAAGCTGCTAAAAAAGCAAATGGCAGAATAAAAAACAACGTATCGGCATTAAACGGTAAGTTTTGCCATAACTCTACGTTAGGTGTAGGAAATTTACCAGACAATCCTGCTCCTCCTCCTTCTCTAATATAAGAACCTACGGTACTGGTTTCTATACCTCCTAAAATAACGATTAAACTGGTTACTAAAATTGCTGTTAAGGCAGCAGGAACTTTTTTAGTAAGCTTTGGCAATCCCCAAATAATTCCCATAGTTAACAACACAAGTCCAATCATAGTATATAGTTCAATACCTTCCATTGGAATATTTACATACTTTTTTAACCCCTCTTTAGTTACTTCTAATTGCTTATGCGTAAACATTTTAACCTGTGCAATAAAAATAACGATGGCTAAACCGTTTACAAATCCCATCATTACCGGATGAGGAATTAACCGTACAAAACGACCTAATTTAAAAACACCCGCTAAAACTTGAATCAATCCCATTAAAACAACAGCTGCTAATAAATAATAATAGCCCATATTATCTATCGGCGTATCAAACAGCATCCCTTTCTCGTGTCCTTCTGCAATCATATTCACAAAAATAACCGCAACCGCACCTGCTGCACCCGATATTAAACCTGGTCTACCACCAAAAATTGCAGTAATTAATCCAATTATAAAGGCACCAGATAACGCAACCAAAGGATCTATTTGCGCAACAAACGCAAAGGCTACTACTTCAGGGATCATAGCTAAAGAAACCGTCATACCTGCCAGTACATCATTTTTTATATTGCTTCCTAGTATTTTCTTCAAATCTGTCATAATTAGTCTTTTAAAAAGCGTGCAAATATAGACATTATTTGATGTTTCATGGTTTATTGAAGTTTAAATTTGGGCGTTCCCTTTCACGGCGGGCTTTCGTTACTCGCTTTTTTTAATCGGTTATTGAGCATAGTTGAAATAGCAATTAAAAAAGAGCTCAAACAAATAACTCAATCCCTAATGCTATTTCTTAACTGTGTCATTCCTGCTAAGGCAATAATCTCTTTAATTTTAATTAAGAATAAATATGCCATTAACTTTGCTAAAGTTAATTTTTCACTTATTTTTGAGTTTTGAAACTATCAAACAAATGTGATAGCGACAAATGAGCAGAAAAAAACTACTTACTTCTAAAGAAATCGACATTATTCTGCATCGATTAGCGTGTCAGTTAATCGAAAATCACAACGACTTTTCTAATACAGTATTAATTGGTTTACAACCACGTGGTACTTTTTTAGCACAACGTTTGGCTAAAATTTTAGAAAAAGACTACGGAATAAAAGATCTTAAATTAGGCTTGTTAGACATAACATTTTACCGTGATGATTTCCGCAGAAAAAATGAACCGTTAGAAGCTACTCCAACAAAAATCGACTTTTTAATTGAAAATAAAAATGTGGTGATTGTAGATGATGTTTTGTACTCTGGTAGAAGTGTTCGTTCTGCATTAACAGCATTGCAAGCTTTTGGGAGACCTACCAATGTAGAATTATTGGTGTTAATTGATAGACGATTTAGCCGTCATTTACCCATACAACCTAATTACAGAGGAAGACAAGTAGATGCTATCAACGAAGAAAAAGTAGTAGTTAACTGGAAAGAAACGCATAAAGAAGACGCAATTTACCTTGAACCTCAAAAAAAATGAAGCAGTTAAGTGTAGAACATTTATTAGGCATTAAATATCTTACCAAAAATGATTTAGAACTTATTTTTGAAACTGCCTCTCATTTTAAAGAAGTTATCAATCGTCCTATTAAAAAAGTACCTTCACTTCGTGATATTACCATTGCCAATTTGTTTTTTGAAAACAGTACACGTACCAAACTTTCGTTTGAATTAGCAGAAAAACGTTTATCGGCAGATGTTATTAACTTTTCGGCAGGACAATCTTCTGTAAAAAAAGGAGAAACGTTAATTGACACAGTTAACAACATTTTATCAATGAAAGTTGATATTGTGGTGATGCGTCATGCCAATGTGGGTGCAGGGGTTTTCTTATCAAAACACGTAGATGCTAAAATCATCAATGCAGGAGACGGAACCCACGAACATCCTACTCAAGCTTTACTAGATAGTTTTTCTATGCGAGAAGCACTTAATTCAGACCTAAAAGGAAAAAAAATAGTTATTGTAGGCGATATTTTACACTCTCGTGTAGCCTTATCAAACATATTTGCACTGCAACTACAAGGTGCAGAAGTTAAAGTATGTGGTCCTACAACCTTAATTCCGCGTTATATTTCAAGTTTAGGCGTTGGAATTGAAACCAACTTAAAAAAGGCTTTGGAGTGGTGTGATGTTGCCAATGTGTTACGTGTACAACACGAACGAATGGATATTAAATACTTCCCTTCTACTCGTGAATACACACAACTTTTCGGAATAAACAAAGAAATTTTAGACAACCTTGGCAAGGATATTGTGATTATGCATCCGGGACCTATTAACCGTGGTGTAGAAATGACAAGTGATGTTGCAGATAGCGATCAATCTATTATTCTTAACCAAGTAGAAAATGGAGTAGCAGTAAGAATGGCAGCCATTTATTTGTTAGCCCAACAAATAAAACAATAAGCATGAAAATTGAAAACAAACCCAATTATTTATACATTTCTTCAAATGAACCTACATTTTTAGAGTTTGTAGAAAATTTTAAGGAAAAATATACTGATTTTTCAAAAAAGCATTTAATTGTATCTATTTCTGAAAATCTTAACTTAAAAGACCAAGATATTTTTGTATTTTTGGATTATTCTGAACAACATCAACAAAATGGTATGACTTTTGTTTTAGTTTGTTCGAGTGTTGACGTTGATAAATTTCCGGAAACATTTAACATAGTTCCTACCATACAAGAAGCGGAAGATGTATTAGAAATGGAAAATATTCAACGAGATTTAGGTTTTTAACGTATATTAGCAAAGAGTATAATCCCCAAAAACTCAGTCTATGATAAAAAAAGTACTTTTATTATTCTTTTTTCTGTGTACCATTGCCACTTTTTCTCAAGAAAAAGCTGTAAATAATTTAATGGCATCTCCTAATCCGTTTTCCAATACAACTACAATTTCTTTTGATTCTGCTCAAGAACAAGGTATCATTTTAATAGTAAAGAATGTTTTAGGCAAAACCGTATTTAAAAAAGGGTACTATACTAAAAAAGGAAAAAAAGAAATAATTTTTGAAGCTAGAAATCTTAAACCAGGTATGTATATATATGCCATTCAAAGCAATAATGAAATTATTTCAAAGCGCTTTGTTATTCGATGAGTATACAACTTACTATTTTAGGATGCCATTCGGCTACACCACGTGCCAATGCTTACCCTACTGCACAATATTTAGAAATTAATAATCGTCATTTTTTAATTGATTGCGGAGAGGGCACACAACGCCAAATGCGTAAATACAAAGTAGGCTTCTCTAAAATAAACCATATTTTTATTTCTCATTTACACGGAGATCATTTCTTTGGATTGATTGGTTTAATTTCTACTTTCGGAATTCTTAATAGAGAAAAAGACTTACATATTTACGGACCAGTAGGTATTAAAGAAATTACTTTAATGCAACTCAAATTAACCAGTTCTTATACCAAATACAAGATTATTTTTCATGAGTTATCATCAACAAAAAGCGAATTAATTTTTGAAGATGATAAAGTAACTGTACATACTATTCCTTTAGATCATAGAGTATATACCAATGGTTATTTATTCACTGAAAAACCTAAACCTCGTAATTTACATCTTGATAATATTAAAATGTATGATGAAATTGAGGTTTGTGATTATCACAACTTAAAAGCAGGAAAAGATTTTATTTTAAGCTCTGGAGAAATTATTTCTAATACAGAACTTACTATTGATCCGCCAAAGCCAAAAAGTTATGCTTATTGTAGTGATACTAAATTTAAACCTGCCATAGTTCCTATTATCTCAGAAGTGGATATACTGTATCATGAATCTACTTTTTTAACAGATTTAGAAAGGTTATGCGAAAAAACAAAACACTCTACTGCCCAACAAGCTGCAATCATTGCTGAAAAGGCTAACGTAGGAAAACTTATTTTAGGGCATTATTCTAGCAGATACACAAATTTAGAAGAGTTTAAAAAAGAAGCTCAAACCGTTTTTGACAATGTTGAATTGGCAGAAGTTGGTAAAACATTTGATAGTTCTCTCCCTTTGAAAATTCACAACTAATACTGACCTAAATTAAGTAGCACTAAAGTACACGCTACTTCAACCTCAATATTATTTTCTCTTAACAGCTCCATTAACTCATGGTTCTCAGTTCCTGGATTAAAAATTACTCGTCTAGGTTGTAACGATAAAATATAATCATAGTACTCTTTTTGATTTTTCGGACTTAAGTACATCGTAACCGTATCAATAGTATCAAAGGCAACCTTTTCTGTAACTATAGGCACATCAAGTACTTTATCTTCTTTAGCTCCAATAGCTACCACTTTTTTATTATGATTTCTCAATTTATGAATTGCCATAAATGAATATCTGATAGGATTTGTAGAAGCTCCTAATACTAGAGTTGTGTTTTTCATATGTGTTAATATTACGTTAAACAACGTTAAGAATGGTAACATCTTTCTTACCAATCCGTCTTTTAAACACTAAAACTACTCAAAACAATTAAAATGAAAAAACTATTATTGCTATTTGCTCTTATATTACAAACAGGGGTATTTGCACAAATGAAGAAAAATATCTTACCCAAACCGGGGACAATTATGGGTAAGGTAATTGAAAAGCTATCTAACCAACCACTACCCTATGTAAATATAGTAGTGTATGACACTTCAAGAAAAGTAATAACAGGAGGAATTACAGATGATAAAGGTGAATTTAACATTAAGAACATACCAGAAGGTAAAAGTATTGTTGAAATTCAATTCATAGGCTTTAAAACAGTTGCTAAAAATATTACTATTAACAAGGATCATAAAAATGTAAATCTGGGGACTATTTTTTTAGAAGAAGATTCTACAACGTTACAAGAAGTTGAAGTGAGAGCAGAAACCTCAACGGTTGTACAAAAAGTTGATAGAAAAGTAATAAATGTTGGTAAAGATTTAACTGCTGCGGGCACTACTGCTTCAGAATTACTGAACAATGTACAATCTGTAAGTGTTGACAGTCAAACAGGAAACATCAGTTTACGTGGTAATGAAAATGTACGCGTATTAATTGATGGTAAACCAACAAATATTAGTGAAGCACAAATACTTAAACAAATACCATCGTCATCTATTAAAAGTATTGAATTAATTACCAATCCGTCTGCAAAATACAATCCGGAAGGAATGAGTGGTATCATCAATATTATTTTAAATAAAAATGCTAACATGGGTTTTAATGGTACGGTAGATTTTGGAGTTACTGCAGGCCATTATGTACGTTATAATACATCTACCAACATGAACTATAAAACTGGTAATGTAAATTTCTTCGGCAATTATGGTTATAACGGAGGAGATAATTACAATTATGGTTTTGTTGACAGACCAGGAGCACAAAGGCTGCAAGATTTTGAATTTGTAAATGAAAACAGATCTCATTTATTCAAAGTAGGAGCAGATATTTATTTAGACAAAAAAAATACTTTATCATTATATACAACTCAAAACTGGTATAACGGTGGTGGAAGCGGAACAACCATGATTACAGAAACAGGTACTTTAGTAAGTGATGCTTTCAACAACCAAATAATGGATAATCATTCTGCAACTTATAATGTAAACTATAAACATGATTTTAATGATAAAGGACATAACATTGAATTTGAAGCCAATTACACAGAAAACGATGGTGTTGAAGATGCCATTAATACAGATGTAATTAATCCTACGGATGAAAGTTTAAATTATATAACTGATATTTTAAACGAAGGTAACAACACTCAGATTAACTTAGATTATACCAATCCAATTTCTGAAAATGGTAAGCTGGAATTAGGTGTTGAATATCGTCAAAACAAAACTCAAAATAATAACATAACTACACAAGAAGGGAATCCAAATTCTGACTTTAAATATGATAGAAACATCTATTCTGCCTATGTAAATTACGGACATAAATTTGGTAAGTTAAACACCCAGTTAGGTGCTCGCTTTGAACAGTATGATATTGAAGGTAATTTTAATCAAGAAGGTGAGCAACCTGCTAAAGTAACTGATGAAATATTTAGTGTATATCCTTCTGTGTTTATGACTTATGATGCTACAGAAAAAGATCAATTTCAATTAAGTTATAGCAGAAGAGTTGACCGACCTGGAATTGGACAAGTAAATCCAATTCGTGAATGGAGTACGCCATTAATTACCTCTATTGGTAATCCAGATCTAGTACCTCAATTCACAAACTCGTTTGAATTTAATTATACAAGACAAATTAAAGGAGGATCATTTACTATCGGATCATTCTACAGAAAAATTAACGATGTTATTTCTCGTGTAACTTATCAAGACCCTGAAGATCCAAATGAAGTACGTCAAATTTTATCTTACACCAACTTTGAAGATACAGATGCTTATGGATTAGAGTTTTCTGCAAATTTAAAATTAGCCAAATGGTGGAGAGCTAATTTAAGTACCGAAGTTTATGCTCAAAAACAATTAGGAGTGGTTGATTTAACTGATCCAAATGCCGAACCCTTAGAAGTAGATGCCGACACCTTTAACGCAAGAATTAGCAACAACTTTACAGCTACAAAAGATTTACGTTTTCAAGTATTTGCCATGTACAGAGGTTCTCAAGACGGTATACAATTTAATCGTAAGAATATGTGGATGGTAAATACAGGAGCAACTTACAATGTATTTGATGGTAAAGGAACGCTTTCTTTTAGAGTGAATGATATTTTTAAAGGAATGAAATTTGCTTTTGACTCTACCAACCCATACGTACAAAACGGTCAATTTAACTGGGAAAGTCAAACTGCTTATTTAGGTTTTAACTACAGATTTGGAAGTGGAAAAAACAAAGCTAAATCTAGAAAAAGAAGAGATCGTAATGAAAACCAAGGAGGCGGAGGCTTCTTTTAATCGGGGTTTTATTCAAACCAAAAAATCCGAAGCATTGCTTCGGATTTTTTTATTTCAATCTTAAACTAAATTAAATCTAATTACCAGCGGATAATAACAGAACCCCAAGTAAATCCACTTCCAAAGGCTGCTAACACCACTAAATCACCTTCATTAATCTTTCCTTTTTCCCAAGCTTCTGTTAAAGCAATAATTACAGATGCCGCAGTAGTATTACCATATTTCATGATATTGTTATATACTTTGTCATCTGATAATTGGAATTTCTTTTGAATAAATTGTGCAATACGTAAATTTGCTTGGTGCGGAATTAACATATCAATATCTTCTTTTTGTAATCCGTTTGCTTCCAAACCTTCATTAATAGCTTCAGCAAAACGAGTTACTGCATGTTTAAATACAAACTGTCCGTTCATATATGGGAAGTAAGATATATCATCTGGATCGTTAGCTTCTAAAATCTCAGGTACCCATCTTCCTGTTGAAGGGCCAATCAATGCTAGTTCTTTAGCATGTGCCCCTTCAGAGTGTAAGTGTGAAGATAAAATTCCTTTTCCTTCTTCTTCATTTCTTGATAATACAGCAGCTCCTGCCCCGTCTCCAAAAATTACAGTAACTCCACGTCCACGAGTAGATCTATCTAACCCTCCTGAATGGTTTTCAGCACCTATTACCAATATGTTTTTATACATACCCGTTTTTATAAACTGATCTGCCACTGACATTGAATAAATAAAACCAGAACATTGGTTACGTATATCTAACGCTCCAATTGTTGGCATGTCTAACATATCTTGAATTTGCACTCCTCCACCTGGGAAATACATATCCGGACTCAATGTTGCAAAAATGATAAAATCAATATCATCTTTAGTTAATCCGGCACGTTCAATAGCAATTTTGGCAGCTTTAGCTCCCATTACCGCTGTAGTATCACCAGTTTTAGGGTCTATCCAACGACGTTCTTTGATTCCTGTTCTTTCTTGAATCCATTCGTCACTGGTTTCCATCCACTGCGTCAAATCATCATTAGTTACTACATTTTCTGGAACATAGTATCCTAAACCTGTAATTTTTGAACTATACATAATTATATGTGATTGTTTTTTAGTTGTTTGCAAAATTTAAGCCTGTAAAAGTATGAATTTTAAACTTTTGCACAAAATCACATATATCAATATTTCTTATTTACACCAAAAACTGAAACAAATCAGGTTTATTATTTAAGTAATCACCAAAAAAATTACGTTCCTTCATTTTTATTATTAAAGGCTCTAAATCCTGTTTATTTTTGAGCTCTATACCCACCACTGCAGGAGCATTTTCTCTGCTAGATTTTTTAGTATACTCAAAATGAGTGATATCATCATCAGGACCTAAAATTTCTGCAACAAATTCTTTTAACGCTCCCGCCCTTTGCGGAAAACGAACTATAAAGTAGTGTTTTAAATCAGCATGCAACAAAGCACGCTCTTTTATTTCTGCTGTCCTTGTAATATCATTATTACTCCCGCTTACCACACAAACCACATTCTTGCCTTGAATTTCATCTGCAAAATCATCTAAAGATGCAATAGTCAAAGCCCCAGCAGGTTCTACCACAATTGCATCTTTATTATACAAGTCTAAAATAGTTTGGCACACTTTTCCCTCTGCAACGGTACTCATTTCATCTATGGTATCTTTACAAATAGCATAGGTATACTCTCCTACTTGTTGCACAGAAGCTCCATCTATAAATTTTTCAATTTCTTCTAATTTTACATTGTACCCTTTTTCAAAAGCTGTTTTCATAGAAGGTGCTCCTTTGGGTTCTACTCCAATTATTTTGGTGTTAGGAGATATTAATTTAAAGATACTTGAGACTCCGGATGCCAATCCTCCTCCACCTACTGGAAGAAACAAATAATCAATTGGTTGATTGGCTTGCTCTAAAATTTCTAAGGCTACGGTGGCTTGTCCTTCTATAATTTTAGGATCATCAAAAGGATGTACAAATATTTTTGAAGATTGGTGGCATTCTTTTAGAGCTTCGTTATAAGAATCATCAAAAGTATCTCCTATCAAATTCACCGTTACATACTTTCCTCCAAACATTTTAACCTGCTCAACCTTTTGTTTTGGTGTAGGTGAAGGCATATAAATAGTCCCTTCTATTTTTAACCGGCTACAAGCTAATGCTACTCCTTGCGCATGATTACCGGCACTTGCACAAACAATACCTCTTGCACATTCTTGTGGAGTTAATGACTTTATTTTATTGTAGGCACCACGAATTTTATAAGAGCGCACTTGTTGTAAATCTTCTCTTTTTAAAAATACATTTGCCTTAAACTTTTTTGAGTAGGTTAAACTATGCATTAAAGGTGTTACAGAAACAACTTCTTTTAAAGTAACCTCTGCTTCTTTTACATCTTTTAACGATACTTTATATTTTGTTTCTACCTCCATAAATTATACTAAAACTGCATCTTTAACTTCCTTTTCTACCTTTAATTTTACTTTCTTCATTGCTGTCATTGAATTACGCAGACGTTTACCTACCGCTTCAATAGTATGATTTCTAATAGCTTCGTTAACCTTAATTAAGTACACATTATCTACTTCATTGGTTTTTGAAAAAGGTTTACCAATTACATCAGTATTAACTGATTTCATAAAATCTTGTAACAATGGTTTTGCTGCATGATCAAACAAGTAGCAACCGTACTCTGCAGTATCGGAAATCACTCTATTCATTTCATACAATTTTTTTCTTGCAATAGTATTTGCAATTAACGGTAACTCGTGTAACGATTCGTAATACGCAGATTCTTCAATAATACCCGAACTTACCATCGTTTCAAAAGCCAACTCTACTCCCGACTTTACAAAGGCTACTAACAAAACTCCGTTATCAAAATATTCTTGTTCTGAAATATCTGCGGATGTTAATGCAGCTTTTTCAAAAGCCGTTTCAGCAGTTGCGGCTCTCCATGTTAACAGATCTTTATCATCATTAGCCCAATCTTTCATCATGGTTTCAGAAAAATGTCCGGACATAATATCATCCATATGCTTTTGAAATAAAGGACGCATGATATCTTTTAATTCTTCAGATAATTCAAAAGCTTTAATTTTTGCAGGATTGGATAATCTGTCCATCATATTCGTGATTCCACCGTGCTTTAAGGCTTCTGTAATAGTTTCCCAACCATATTGTATTAATTTAGCTGCATACCCCGTATCTACTCCTTTTTCAACCATTTTGTTAAAGCATAAAATGGATGCCGTTTGTAACACACCACATAAAATGGTTTGCTCGCCCATTAAATCGCTTTTTACCTCAGCAACAAAAGAAGATTCTAACACTCCTGCTCTATGTCCGCCCGTAGCCACCGCATACGCTTTAGCTTGCGACCATCCTTTATTTTCAGGATCATTTTCTGGATGCACTGCAATTAAAGTAGGTACTCCAAAACCACGTTTGTACTCCTCACGCACTTCTGTTCCTGGACATTTTGGTGCTACCATAATTACGGTAATATCTTCTCGAATCTTTGTTCCTTCTTCCACAATATTAAATCCGTGAGAATAACTTAACGTTGCTCCTTTTTTCATCAAAGGCATGACAGAAGTAACCACATTGGTATGTTGTTTATCGGGTGTTAAGTTCAACACCAAATCAGCAGTCGGAATTAATTCTTGGTAAGTACCCACATTAAAATCATGCTCAGTAGCGTTTTTGTATGAAGCACGCTGCTCATCAATAGCCACCTGACGTAAGGCATAAGAAACATCTAAACCTGAATCTCTCATGTTCAATCCTTGATTTAAACCTTGAGCTCCACACCCTACAATTACTATTTTTTTGTCTTTTAATGCTTTTACGCCTTCTTCAAATTCTGACGCTTCCATAAAGCGACATTTGCCTAATTGTTCTAATTGTTGTCTTAATGATAATGTGTTAAAATAATTTGCCATTGTAGTATGTTTTTATAATTGAAATGCTTCAAGCATTTTTGTTATTTCCATGGGTTCTTTTGTAACTGCTATGCGTCCGGATCTTGTAAATTGTAAAATTCCGAAAGCGCTTAACTCTCTGTGAAGTAATTCTATTTCACTTTTTCTTCCTGATTTTTCAAGTACAAAGAATTCTTTGTTCACCGTAACAATTCTTGCATTGCTTTCTTTAATGATATTTTGGATTTGACGGTCGTTGAACAACAAATCCGACTTTATTTTAAACAAACAAGATTCTTGATAAATAGTATCCTCATCAGTATGATAATAGGCTTTTATTACCTCAACCTGCTTATCTATTTGACCAATAATTTTTTTTATTTGTTCTTCTGATAAGGTGGCTGTGATCGTCCATTTAGAAATGTTTTTTATTTCTGAAACCGAAGAATTGATACTTTCTATATTGATGTGTCTTCGCTGAAAAATTGCTGAAATACGATTGAGTAATCCAATATTATTTTCAGTGTACACTGTAACGGTGTATAATTGTTTTTCTTGACTCATACTAACTTAATCTTATATCTGAAACACTTGCTCCTGTAGGTATCATAGGAAAAACATTGTCTTCCTTTTCAACAGAAACTTCTAAAAAATAGGCTTCCTTAGCATCCATCATTTCTTTTACAGCAGAAGCTAAATCTTCTCTTTTGGTCACTTTTTTTGCTTTGATATGATAACCTTCAGCAATAGCAACAAAATTTGGATTTAGAATTTCTGTGGATGCATAGCGTTTATCAAAAAATAATTGTTGCCACTGACGAACCATCCCTAAAAAATCATTATTCAGCACCACGATTTTTACTGGTACTTTCGTCTGGAAAATAGTTCCCAACTCTTGAATGGTCATTTGGTAACCTCCATCTCCTATAACCGCAACCACGTCTCTAGTTGGTGCAGCCATTTTAGCTCCTATTGCCGCTGGAAGCGCAAAACCCATAGTGCCTAAACCACCCGAAGTAATATTACTTCTCGTTGTATTAAAATCGGCATAACGGCAAGCAATCATTTGGTGTTGCCCTACATCACTTACAATTGCTGCTTTCCCTTGACTTTGTTTATTGATTTCCTTTAAAACTTCACCCATGGTTAAGCCTTCTTTGGTCGGATTTAAATCGTTATTGATGACTTTTTCATGTTCAATTTTGTATAAATCTTTAAACTTTTGATGCCACTCTTGATGCGAATTTTCATTTAAAAGAGGTAATAATACTCTTAACGACTCTTTGGCATCACCTAACACAGCCACATCGGTTTTTACGTTTTTATCAATTTCCGCAGGATCAATTTCAAAGTGAATTACTTTGGCTTGTTTTGCATAGGTATTTAAATTTCCCGTAACACGATCGTCAAAGCGCATTCCTATAGCTATCAATACATCGCATTCATTTGTTAACACATTAGGTGCATAGTTCCCATGCATTCCAACCATACCTACATTTAAAGAATGACTTGTGGGTATTCCCGAAGCTCCTAAAATGGTCCATGCTGAGGGTAAGCCAGCTTTTTCAATCACTTGTTTAAACTCTTCTTCAGCTTCTCCTAAAATGATTCCTTGCCCCCAAACCACTAATGGTTTTTTGGCATTATTGATCAATTCTGCAGCCTTTTTCACAGATGATAAATCGATTTTTGGTAAAGGATTATAACTGCGAACTCCTTTGCATTTTTCATACTTAAAATCGAATTCTTCAAACTGTGCATCTTTAGTAATGTCTATCAAAACTGGTCCAGGTCTTCCGCTTCTTGCTATGTAAAATGCTTTTGCTAAAACTTCTGGGATTTCTGATGCTTTTGTTATTTGATGATTCCATTTGGTAACCGGTGTAGAAATACCTACAATATCCGTTTCTTGAAAAGCATCTGTACCGAGTAAGTGTGACCCTACTTGACCAGTAATACACACCATGGGTGTAGAATCTATTTGTGCATCTGCAATTCCTGTGATTAAATTTGTGGCTCCGGGGCCGGAAGTAGCTATTGCAACACCCACTTTACCAGAAATACGTGCATACCCTTGAGCTGCATGAGTTGCTCCTTGCTCATGTCGTGTTAACACATGATGAATTTTATCTTGGTATTTATACAACTCATCATACACAGGCATAATAGCTCCACCTGGATATCCGTACAGAATATCAACTCCTTCTTCTAATAAACATCTCACTACTGCTTCACTACCAGATATACGTTCGGTTGTTTTTACTTTTGTAGCTTCTCTTTCTATTGTTTGTAGCTCTTTCATAATTATAAAAATTAAAATTCATCAGTAACACAACCTTTGGAAGCTGATGAAACCGTTTTTGCATACTTATATAAAACACCTCTTGAAAATTTAAGTTCTGGTGCTTTCCATTGTTTTTTTCTTTCTAGCAATTCTCCCTCAGAAACCTCTAGCGTAATACTGTTGGTTTCTGCATCAATAGTTATTATATCTCCATCTTTTACCAAAGCTATTGTTCCGCCTTCTTGTGCTTCAGGGGTAATATGTCCGACTACGAACCCATGTGTACCACCAGAAAAACGTCCATCGGTAATTAATGCCACGTCTTTACCTAGACCTGCACCCATAATAGCTGCTGTAGGCTTTAACATTTCCGGCATACCGGGACCTCCTTTAGGGCCTTCATAACGAATTACGACTACGTCTCCTTTTTCTACTTTTCCATTTCTAATAGCATCGTTGGCTTCATACTCACCATCAAATACTTTTGCTTTTCCTGTAAATTTCAATCCTTCTTTTCCGGTAATTTTAGCCACACTACCATCTTTAGCTAAGTTTCCATATAACATTCTTAGGTGACCTGACACTTTTATTGGTTTTTCTATAGGCTTGATAACGTCTTGTCCTTCCGATAGATCGTCAACATCCAATAAATTTTCAGCAATGGTTTTACCAGTAACGGTCAAACAATCACCGTGAAGTAATCTTTTTTTAAGAAGGTATTTTAGTACTGCTGGAATTCCGCCCACAGTATGAACATCTTCCATCAAGTATTTTCCGCTTGGTTTTAAATCGGCTAAAAATGGAGTTTCATCACTTATTCTTTGAAAATCTTGTAGGGTAAAATCAACATTAGCTGCTCTTGCAATGGCTAAAAAATGTAATACTGCATTGGTAGAACCTCCTAAAATAGTTACCAATCGTACTGCATTTTCCAAAGATTTTTTAGTGATGATGTCCGATGGTTTGATATCTTTTTCTAATAATAATCGAATAGCTTCTCCTGCTCTTACAGATTCTTCCTTTTTAGCATCACTCAATGCCGGATTAGAAGAATTGAAAGGTAATGTCATTCCTAATGCTTCAATAGCTGAAGCCATAGTGTTTGCAGTGTACATACCACCACAAGCACCCGCACCTGGACATGCTTTTTCAACAATACTTTGATATTCTGCTTCGCTCATAGTGCCTGCAACTTTGCTTCCCCAAGCTTCAAAAGCAGAAACTACATCTAACTTCTTCCCGTTATGACAACCAGAATCAATAGTACCACCATACACCAAAATGCTTGGTCTGTTTAAGCGAATCATTGCCATTAAAGCCCCAGGCATATTCTTATC
The DNA here is from genome assembly GCF_034043975.1 of Tenacibaculum sp. IB213877. NCBI lineage: Bacteria > Pseudomonadati > Bacteroidota > Flavobacteriia > Flavobacteriales > Flavobacteriaceae > Tenacibaculum > Tenacibaculum sp. IB213877. The sequence continues at coordinate 34,434 of NZ_JAXCHH010000003.1, forward strand.
ACAGCCCACAACGGTAATTAACCCGTCGTAACTCATTGCTTGTACCACGGTTTCCATAGAATCAGCAATAATATCTCTAGAAGGTAATGAATAGCGCATACCCGGTGTTCCCATAGAAATACCATCACTTACACCAATGGTATTAAAAATGAGTCCTACCACATCTTCATTTTTGGTTCCTTTTTTGACCAATTTTGCTAAATCATTCAGATGCATATTACACGGATTTCCTTCATAACCTGTACTGGCAATTCCTATAATGGGTTTATAAAAATCTTCATTAGTTAATCCGATGGCATGTAACATTGCCTGTGCTGCAGGTTGTGTTGGATCTTGTGTGACTGTTTTACTGTATTTATTTAGCTCCATTATACTGATTGTAATTTGCGTTTTCCTAATACTAAATCTTTATACATGTGCATTAATTGATAACCTAACGACTCTTCCCACGCTAGTGGAAATTGATAATCATCTAAGGATTGTAACCCAACAACTTCAGCAGCTGTACCGGTAAAAAAGCAAGCATCTGCTTGTTTTAATTCTTCTAATGTGAAATGTTTTTCTTCTACTTCAAAACCTTCTTCTTTACATAAATCAATGACTGTAGAGCGTGTAATACCAGGCATGATATGTCCTTTTGGAGGTGTAACTAATTTATTACCTTTTTGCATGAATACATTGGCTCCTGAGCATTCGGCAACATTCCCATTCATATCTAACAAAAGTGCTTCATCAAACCCTTTTTGTTTAGCTTCATTAGTTGATAAGATAGAATTTACGTAGTGCCCGGTAACTTTTGTTTCTACAAAACACGATTTTGGGTTAGGTCTTTGAAAACTTGAGGTCATTACTCTAAGTAACTTATCGCCCATATATTTACCCCACTCCCAGCATTGAATGGTTATATTAACCTCAGATGACGTTCGTAAACTCATATCAGCACCCGTAGTAATCAATGGTCTTATATACGCATCTTTTAAATTATTTTTTTCTAATAATTCATAGGTAATCTCACATAACTCTTCTGGAGTATAGTTAAATTCCATACTCATTACGTGAGCCCCTTTGATAAGTCTTTCGTAATGGTCTAAGCCTTTAAATATTTTTGCTCCCTCGGGAGTATCATAAGCTCTGATACCTTCAAACACACCATTACCATAGTGTAAGGTTTGTCCGTACAAATTAGTATTTGCTTCTGCAGGCTTTAAAAATTTACCGTTATGAAAAACGTAACTGTCGTTAGTATAATACATGGCTATAATCGATTTAATTCAAAGTTATTTTTTTACTATTCTATAAACATTCCATTTTTATGCTTTCTCCTAAACCAATTGAATTTAAAAATCAGTTAAATTATTGATTATTAGGTTTTTGTAATTTTATTTTTATGATGTTCACCATAAAAAAAAGCCTGCATCAAAATATTGACACAGGCTTTTAAGCATAGCAACTTCCCGTATCAACCCGTTAAGGGGCTAATAATGACAATAATTAAGATGATTACTATGCTTACTATTTTTTTCATACTGTTAAAAACTAAAAAAGGCTTCCTGAATTCAGGAAGCCTTTATAAATTTATTTTGTAATAAAATACACTTCCTTATCCTTGTGAACTAATCACAACGATAATAATAGAAATGATATTTAAAACTTGTTTTTTCATTTATTTAACAAATATCTAAAATTATTTTAACTTTCCTAATAAAAACTTAAAAAAATTAAATAATTGTGCTTCTTCCCATATGTAAATTCTGAAAATTGATATTATTATCTTCTTGATTGAAAATATAATCTTCAATAAAATCGCCTACTTTATTGGTGGAAAAAGGCTGATCTGAATTAATATCTTCCGTAGTGATTCCTAATTCTAAAGATTTTTGTACGGCTTTTTCAATTATCGCTGCTTCTGTATGCAACCCTAAATGCTGTAACAACATTGCGGCTGATAAAATGGAAGCCAATGGATTTGCTGTGTTTTTTCCTTTTGCTTGCGGATATGAACCATGAATGGGTTCAAATAACGCATTTTCATTACCTACAGATGCCGATGCTAACAGTCCAATAGAACCGCCAATAACGCTAGCTTCATCTGAAATAATATCACCAAACAAATTCTCAGTTAAAATTACATCAAACTGTTTTGGGTTTAAAATAAGCTGCATTGCAGCATTGTCAACAAATAAAAAATCTAATGCTACATCTGGATACTGGCTTGATAATGCAGTTACCGTTTTACGCCATAATCTTGAGGTTTCTAACACGTTTGCCTTATCAACTAATGTTAATTTTTTTTGTCTGCTTTGTGCTGACTTAAACGCTAAATGAGCAATTCTTTCAATTTCTTCTACGGTATAAGAACAACCATCAAAAGCTGTTTGTCCATCTTCGCTCAATTCTTTTGTACCAAAATAAATTCCACCGGTCAATTCTCTAAATATGGTAATATCGGTGTCTTTTATTCTGTCTTTTTTTAAAGGGGACCTCTCTATAAGTTGATCGTAAGCTTTTACCGGACGAACATTACAAAACAAACCTAATTCTTTACGCAATCGTAACAAACCTTGTTCCGGACGTATTTTTGCTGTTGGGTCATTATCGTATTTAGGGTCACCAATAGCTCCGAATAAAATAGCATCCGATTTTTTACATAAATTCAATGTTTCATCTGGTAGCGGATTGCCCGTTTCATCAATAGCACAAGCCCCCATTAATCCTTCTTTATACACAAAAGTGTGATCATAAACCTCTGCAATGGCTTTTAATGCTTTTTTTGCTTGAGCAGTTACTTCGGGACCTATTCCGTCTCCTGGTATAATAGCAATATTAAACTTCATTATTATAAATTATAGCGAAGCCTCAAACGCTTCAATTTTTTCTTTTTTACTTAATAAAAAGTCGATATCATCATATCCGTTTAACAGACATATTTTTTTATATGGATTGATATCAAATTCTATATTTCCTATAGGTGTTTTTAATCTTTGATCTTCTAAATTCACTACAATCGTAGTTTCTGGTTCTTCAGATACTTTTTTAAGTAACTTTTTTAAATATTCTTCGGATACTTGTATTGGTAAGATTCCGTTGTTTAATGCATTTCCTTTAAAAATATCTGCAAAAAAACTAGAAATAACTACTTTAAAACCATATCCTGCTAAAGCCCATGCTGCATGTTCTCTACTCGATCCACATCCAAAATTATCACCGGCAATTAATATACTCCCTGAATATTTATCTTGGTTAAGAGCAAAGTCATTATTAATACTTCCGTCTTTATGAAAACGCCAATCTCTAAACACATTGTCTCCAAATCCTTTTTTATCAGTTGCTTTTAAAAAGCGTGCAGGGATAATTTGATCAGTATCTATATTTTCTGTTGGCAGCGGAACTCCCGTATCTATTAATTTCACAAACTTTTCCATATTAATTGAGGTGCTTGGTAATGTCAATAATTCTTCCTTCAATAGCTGTTGCTGCTGCCACAAGTGGACTTGCCAAAATAGTACGGGCCCCTTGTCCTTGACGACCTTCAAAATTTCTATTTGACGTTGATACACAATATTCTCCTTCGGGGATTTTATCATCATTCATTGCCAAACAAGCAGAACAACCCGGTTGACGAAGCTCAAAACCTGCCGCTTCAAAAATATTTTGAAGTCCTTCATCCTGAATTTGCTTTGCTACTTTTTGTGAACCCGGAACTAACCATGCATTGACATTTCTTGCTTTCTTTTTTCCTTTTATATAATTAGCTGCTACTCTAAAATCTTCAATTCTTGAATTGGTGCAACTTCCTATAAAAACGTAGTTTACTTTCTTATTTATCAAGCTTTCTCCTTGTTGAAAATTCATGTAACTCAATGATTTCTCAAAAGATTCGTTGTTATTTTTAGGAATCGTTTCTGTAATTTTTATTCCCATTCCCGGGTTGGTACCATAGGTAACCATTGGCTCAATATCTTCTGCATCAAAATGATATTCTTTATCAAAAACAGCACCTTCATCTGTTTTTAAGGTTTTCCAATAGGCAATTTTCTCCTTTAATTCCTCTCCCTTAGGCGCAAACTCTCTTCCTTTAATGTATTCAAACGTAGTTTCATCAGGAGCAATCATACCTCCTCTCGCCCCCATTTCAATACTCATATTACATACCGTCATACGACCTTCCATAGACATATCTTCAAACACATCTCCTGCATATTCACAGAAATAACCAGTTCCTGAATTGGTACCTAGTTTAGCTATGATGTACAAAATCACATCTTTTGGAAGTACTCCTTTTTTCAACGAGCCATATACATTTACTCGTAGTTTTTTAGGCTTTTCCATCAATAAACACTGACTTGCAAACACCTGCGCTACTTGACTTGTACCTATACCAAAAGCAATCGTACCAAAAGCTCCGTGTGTAGAGGTATGACTATCGCCACAAACCATAGTCATCCCCGGTTGGGTAATACCCAATTCTGGCGCCATTACGTGCACAATACCGTTGTACTCATGACCTAAACCATACAAAGTAATTCCGTTTTCTTGACAATTTTTAGTAAGTTGCTCTAATTGATTTTTAGACAACGGATCTTTAATGGGCAAATGTTGATTGACCGTTGGTGTATTATGATCGGCAGTAGCCACAATTTTATCAGGTCTTGCTATGGGAATGTTTCGTTCTTTTAGCTCGTTAAATGCTTGCGGACTTGTAACCTCATGAATCAAATGCTTATCAATGTATAAAATTTGAGGTCCGTTTTTAACTACATCAACCACATGTGCATCCCACACTTTATCAAACAATGTCTTTTTCATTAGGCAACTGCTATTTTAGATACTTTACTCACTTGTTTCATAATTTTATGAATATCTTCATCTATTACTTCTTTTTGCTTATCAGCAAACAATAAAAAAGTTTGGTAAGCTATATCAAGCTGTAATTTTGTTAACTCATACCCTACTTTCTTAGCTCTATAGGCCAATGCAGCTCTACCGCTTCGGGCGGTTAATATAATAGCACTTTCTGTTACTCCTACTTCTTCCGGATTAATAATTTCATACGTTTGTCTGTTTTTTATCACTCCGTCTTGATGAATTCCAGAACTATGTGCAAACGCATTCGCACCTACAATAGCTTTGTTGGGTTGCACTGGCATACCCATTTTTTCACGAACCATTAAACTTGTGTCATATAAAAGCTGTGTATTTATAGATGTTTGAAGATTTAAATAAGGATGTTGTCTTAACACCATTACTACTTCTTCCAACGCTGTATTACCTGCGCGCTCACCCACACCATTTATGGTACATTCTATTTGACGAGCACCATTTACCACACCAGAAATAGAATTTGCCGTAGCCAATCCTAAATCGTTATGACAATGACAAGAAATAGTAACATTTTCTATACCCTTTACATGCTCTTTTAAATACTTAATTTTTGCTCCGTATTCTTCTGGCAAACAATATCCGGTAGTATCAGGAATATTTAAAACTGTTGCACCGGATTTTATGGCTTCTTCACAAACTTTAGCTAAAAAATCGTTTGCTGTTCTACCTGCATCTTCTGCATAAAACTCCACATCATCTACAAAGTTTTTAGCATACGAAACTGCTTCTTTTGCTCTTTTAATTACTTCTTCTTGAGAAGAGTTGAATTTGTATTTTATATGTGAATCGCTGGTACCAATACCGGTATGAATTCGGGGTTTGCTGGCATATTTTAATGCTTCTGCCGCAACTTCTATATCTTTTTTAACTGCTCTGGTCAAACCACACACAGATGCATTTTTAACTAGTTTTGCTATTTCATTTACAGAATTAAAATCGCCAGGGCTAGATACAGGAAACCCTGCTTCAATAACATCCACACCCAACTCATCTAATCTTTCAGCAATAATTAGTTTTTGGTGCGTATCTAATTTACATCCTGGAACTTGCTCTCCATCTCTTAATGTAGTATCAAAAATTTCGACCTTTTCGTTATTCATATTTGTCTAAATAATTATCTAACATAAAAGCAAATGTATATATTGCTTTATCTGAAGGCACAAATAAGCGATTAGAGTTTACGATGTTTAGAGCACTAAAAAAACGTTCTAACCCTATAAAAAACAACAGGTTGAAATGAAAAATTTTACAACGGTTAACAAACATGATGATTCTTTATTTATTTTAATAAAGTCTTTAACTAAATCAGAAAAACGTCAATTTAACTTATATGTAAGTAGATTGGATGGGAATACTGATGCAAAATTTTTTGCCCTTTTTAAGTTTTTAGACAAGCAAAAATATTACAATGAAAAAGACATTCTAGATAAAGGAATTGTAAGCAAACAACAACTTTCTAATTTAAAGTCTCATTTATACAAACAAATTTTAACCAGTTTACGATTAAATCCGCAGCACAAAAACATACGAATTCAGATTAGAGAACAACTCGATTTTGCTACTATTCTTTATCAAAAAGGACTGTATAAACAAAGTTTAAAAATCCTCGAAAAAACCAAAAAAGTAGCTTTGGATTATGAAGAAAAATATTTGGCTCAAGAAATTATAGAATTAGAAAAAGTAATTGAAAACCAATATATTACCAGAAGTATTAGTTCAAGAGCCGATGAATTAACTTTACAAGCTAAAGAAGTTAGTCAACTAAATGTAATAACCAGTAAACTCTCTAATTTATCGCTTCAGTTATATAGTTTATTATTAAAAAGAGGTTATGTAAAAAGTGATGAAGAGTTAGAGGAAATAAACTCTTATTTTGAAGCCAGAATGCCCGATTACGAGTTTGAAAAATTAGGATTTCGTGAAAAACTATGGTTATACAAAGCACATTTATGGAGAAGTTTTCTCACTCAAGATTTTTTACAGAGCTATAAATATTCAAATAAGTGGGTAGATTTGTTTCAAGATGATCCAAAAAACATTCAAACCCACCCAGTTTTCTATTTAAAAGGGAAAAATTATTTTCTGGAATCTTTATTCTTTTTGAAACATTACGCTAAGTTTAAATCAGAACTTGATTGTTTTGAAAAAGAGATTGCCAATAATGAAATAGTGATGAATAGTAATACAGAAATGTTGTCCTTTTTGTATTTATATTCAAACAAATTACACTTGCATTTTTTAGAAGGAACCTTTGCAGAGGGTGAGTATTTGGTTGACATCATCAATAAAAAAATTAACGAATATGAAGATAGGTTAGATAATCATCACATCGTTATTTTATACTACAAAATAGGATGTTTGTACTTTGGTGCCGGCAATTACAAAAAAACGATTGAATACTTATCAAAAATCATCAATTCTAAAAACTTAAAAGTTGGTGACGATTTACAGTGTTTTGCTCGTATACTTAGTTTAATTGCCCATTATGAATATGGATTAGATTACGATTTAGAACGTCAATTTAAAGATACCTATAAATTTTTACTTCAAATGAAAAACTTACAGGCTGTTCAGAAAATTTTTATTGAAAGTATTAGAAATTTAAGTGATCTCTATCCGCACGAATTCAAAAAAGAATTTAAAAGAGTATATAATGTACTACAACCTTATGAGCATCATCCTTATGAGAAAAGAGCCTTTTTGTATTTAGATATTCTGTCTTGGCTAGAAAGTAAGATTGAAAACAAACCGGTTGCATTTATTATTAAATCGAAATTGCCTTAAAAAAGTCATTTTGTCAGTTTATCTTGTTTGGTATTTTTTTTGTCGTTTCTGTATCAGAACTAATAAATAAATTAAAAACATAGATAAAAATGAGTAAAGGAAATATTAATGTATCGGTAGAAAATATCTTTCCGTTAATTAAAAAATTCTTGTATTCTGATCACGAAATCTTTTTACGTGAGCTTATTTCAAATGCTACAGATGCAACTACCAAGCTTAAACACTTAATTTCTATTGGAGAAGCTAAGGTTGAATATGGTAATCCGCAAATTGAAATAAAAATAGATAAAGACAACAAAACACTTCATATCATTGATCAAGGTTTAGGTATGACTGCTGAAGAAGTAGAAAAGTACATTAACCAAATTGCTTTTTCTGGTGCAGAAGAGTTTTTAGAAAAATACAAAGACACGAATAATGATACTGGTGTTATTGGTCACTTCGGATTAGGTTTTTATTCTGCTTTTATGGTGGCAGACAAAGTAGAGATCATTACCAAATCATTTAAAGAAGAACCTGCTGCTCATTGGACATGTGACGGATCTCCTGAATACATCTTAGAGCAACACGACAAAACTGACAGAGGGACAGAAATTATCTTACACATTTCTGAAGATGAGCAATCGTTTTTAGAAGAAGGTAAAATCCGTGAGTTATTAGTAAAGTACAATCGCTTTAATCAAATTCCGATTAAATTCGGAACCAAAACAGAAACCTTACCGTTACCGCAAGATGCTGCTGAAGATGCAAAACCAGAAACAAAAGAGGTTGATAACATCATTAACAATACCGAACCAGCATGGACTAAAAAACCAGCGGATTTAGAAGCAGAAGATTATACAACTTTTTACAGAGAGTTGTATCCGATGCAGTTTGAAGAGCCGCTTTTCCACATTCATTTAAATGTAGATTATCCGTTCAACTTAACCGGTATTTTATACTTCCCTAAGTTATCTCAAAACATAGATATTCAAAAAGATAAAATTCAATTATACCAAAACCAAGTATTTGTAACAGACAATGTTGAAGGTATTATACCTGACTTTTTACAAATGCTAAAAGGTGTAATTGATTCTCCAGATATTCCGTTAAACGTATCTCGTTCATACTTACAAGCAGACGGAGCTGTAAAGAAAATTTCAGGATACATTACTAAAAAAGTAGCTGATAAGCTTTCATCTTTATTCAAAAACAACCGTGAAGATTTTGAGCAAAAATGGAACGATATCAAAGTAATTATTGAATACGGAATGCTTTCTGAAGATAAGTTCTTTGATAAAGCAAAGAAGTTTGCGTTATATCCAACAGTAAACGACACCTATTTTACGTTTGATGAATTAGTTGAAAAAACGAAAGACGCTCAAACAGATAAAGACGGTAATCATATTGTTTTATACGCTGCAAACAAAGATGCACAACACTCGTATATTGAAGATGCTAAAGCAAAAGGATACGAAGTTTTGTTGTTAGACTCTCCAATAGTTTCGCACTTAATGCAAAAACTAGAAATGGAATCTGGTGATGCTAAAGTGCAGTTTAAGCGTGTAGATGCTGATCATATTGACAATTTAATCAAGAAAGATGATACGGTAATTTCTAAACTTTCTGAGGAAGAAAAAGAGAAATTAAAACCAATTTTAGAAAGTACCATTAACAACTCTAGTTACACAGTACAATTAGAGGCAATGAATTCTAACGCGTCTCCTTTCTTAATTACGGTACCAGAGTTTATGCGAAGAATGAAGGAAATGAGCGCAACTGGTGGCGGAATGATGGGAATGGGTAATATGCCAGAAATGTATAACCTGGTTGTAAACACCAACCATGAGTTAGTTTCTGATATTTTAAATGCAGAGGAAGACAAACAAAAGCAATTGATATCACAGGCGTTTGATTTAGCTAAATTATCGCAAAACCTATTACACGGTAAAGAGTTAACAGACTTTATTAAACGCTCGTATGATTTAATTAAGTAATGTGGTAGTACCACAAACAAACTATTTAAAACCTCTTTGAAAAACAAAGAGGTTTTTTGTTTATCATGAATTTAGTACTTTAGAAACCCATTTTTTATAAAGTTATGACCAGCACTATTGAAGAATATTTATCCGAAGGATGCGGACGCTGTAAGCTTGGAGGAACTCCTGATTGTAAAGTACATACATGGAGCCAAGAATTAGAACTGCTGAGAAACATTGTACTAGAAACCAGTTTAACTGAAGAAATTAAATGGGGAGTACCGTGTTATACTTATAAAAAAAAGAATGTTGTAATGATTAGTGCTTTTAAAAACTTTTGTTGTTTGACATTCTTTAAAGGTTCTTTATTGAGTAATACCCAAAAGTTGTTGGAAAAACAAGGTGAAAATTCTCATGTTACCAGAATTATAAAATTTACCAATACTACTAAAATCAAAAAAAACGAAATCATTATAAAAGCCTTGATTTTTGAAGCTATTGAAATTGAAAAAAGTGGACAACAAGTAATAGTTAAAAAGAATTCAGACCCCATACCTGAAGAATTAGAAAATATATTAGCTACTGATGGCGAACTAAAAAATGCTTTTTTTGCTTTAACTCCTGGTAAACAAAGAGGATATATTTTATATTTTTCTCAGCCTAAACAAGCTAAAACCAGAATTTCTAGAATAGAAAAATGCACACCTAAAATTTTAAATGGCGAAGGCTTGCATGATAAGTACAAAGCAAAAAGAAAATAGCATTTCTTTATTTAAACTACAAACTTTTTACAAAAACTAACTGATTTATCGTAGTTTTCGGTTGACTTTCTTCTGAAAAAAGGTTAGCTTCGTTTGACGTTGAATATAAATGATTAAAACGAATTCATATTCTTAACACTGTTAGCAGTAGTGCTATAATACAATCTTCAAATTCAATGATTAACTAATTCATAAATGGTCAACGACTATCAAAAAATAGACTTATTTGGAAAACAATTTCTACAGCGGTTGGTGATAACTCCTCCGTTTCAGTATGAATTTCCTGTAGAGGAACGAGCCTGTATGCTATTTGTACGAGAAGGCGAACTTCAATACCAACAGAGAGATTTTCAGTATGATATTCCTGCAGAATATTCGTTGTTTCTCAATTGCTTAAATTCAGGAAAAGAAATACATCACACCCAATCTGAAGGCGTTTGTGAAGTGGTGATTTTAACATTCCATCCTGATATTTTAAGAAAAATATACGATAAAGAATTGCCAACTCTATTACAGCGAGGTAAAGCAGTCACCAATCAATCGAGTGGAAAAATCAATCATGATTTTTTGATTAAAAAATATATTGATGGTTTGATGTTTTATTTTGAAAACCCTGCCTTAATCAGTGAAGAAATGATGATTTTGAAATTGAAGGAAATCATCATTTTACTCTCTCAGACACATGATTCAGAGTTAATTAAAACAATATTTTCTCAACTATTCTCTCCAATTTCCTATTCATTTAAACAGGTTATAGAAGCACATTTATATTCTCAAATTAGTATTGAAGAATTAGCACAGCTCACCAATTTTAGCGTTTCGTCTTTCAAAAGAGAATTTTCAAAACTGTACCACGACACGCCCGCTCATTATCTTAAAACCAAAAAATTGGAGAAAGCTGCCGAATTATTATTTGTTTCCGATAGCCGTATTTCTGATATTGCTCACGATTGTGGCTTTAACGACTTAGTCAATTTCACCAAAAACTTCACTGAAAAATATAAAATTTCGCCAAGTCAATATCGCTTGAGCCAAATTGACAAATAATTGAGCTTTTAAAAAAAATCCTTCGTTTCAAATTGTTTCATTTTTGTAATGTCAATAATGACACAAAATTTTAAAATTCAAACAACATGAAACGTACAGCAAAAGCTCATTGGACAGGAACCATAAAAGAAGGAAAAGGACACTTGACCACTGCAAGCGAGGTATTAAACCAATCCAACTACAGTTTTAAAACCCGTTTTACTGGAGAAGAAAAAGGTACAAACCCCGAAGAGTTATTAGCCGCAGCCCATGCCGGATGTTTTACTATGGCTGTGAGTTTAGCTTTAACCCAAAAAGGACTCCATCCTGAAGTTCTCGATACTGAAGCTGAAGTGTATATGAATAACAGCGGAATAACAGGCGTTCATCTCAATATTACTGGACATATTTCAGGCATAACTGCAGAAGAATTTGATGTTGTAACCAAAGATGCGGAAAAGAACTGTTTAATTTCCAAAGTTTTGAATGTTTCGATTAGTTCAAAATCACATCTGGTTTAATATTAAAGAACTTATAATTATGGTATTAGGACTATCAACTTTGGGTATTTTCCACACCCTTATCGGAATTATTGCTATCGTTGCTGCCATTATTTCTTATGTGAAATTTGGCAAAATCAACCTATGGCATACTACAGGTAAAATTTATTTTTATTTCACTATTGTTACTTCACTCACCTCATTAGGTTTATTGAAAAACGGCTTTAACCCAGGTCATATTTTTGCATTGTTCATTGTGATTTTAGTTCTGGTTGCCTATTACCTATATAAGAAAAAACTAGGAAACAATAAATTTCGGTACTTTGAGAATTTTCTATTATCATTTAGTTTTTTCTTGTCTTGGGTTCCAACTATTAATGAGACTTTTACCCGTGTTCCAATTGGAAATCCTTTGGCAAAAGCACCAACAGACCCATTAATTGGATCAACCCTATTGGTATTTTTTGTTGTGTTTATAGTTGGTTCATTCATGCAGTTTAGAAAACAGAGAAAAACAAATATTATCAATAAATAGAAAAAAACCTACCACTAGCATTATGTATAAGCAGTAGCGGAAAAAGTGCTAAAATCAAAATTTCTGATTTTCAGTTATCTTTATGCTTAGCTTAAGAATTAGTGCATTAAATCCGCTACTGCTTATACGCTTAACCGTTAAACAAACCTCTTTAACATCTTATAAAATTAATGATCAAGAAGGTTTTTCTTTTGTATATTAATGGTTTTAAAAAATTATTATGAAAATCTTCGACGCACATTTTCATATCATCAACCCAAACTTTCCTTTATTTCCTAATAACGGATATCTTCCACCTTATTTTACTATTGAAGATTATCAAAAAGATACACAAAGCTTCAATATTGTAGGTGGTGCTATTGTATCGGGGTCTTTCCAACAGTTTGATCAAGAATACCTCATCCATTCCTTACAACAACTGGGTAAAAACTATGTGGGTGTGGCTAATATTCCTATAAACATCACTCAAAAAGAATTAGATCGGTTACAAAAGTCCAACATAGTTGCAGTCCGTTTTAACTTAAAACGTGGTGGGTCAGAAACCATTAACAACATGGTTGTGCTCTCTAACAAACTTTACCACGAGTACAATTGGCATACAGAACTGTATGTAGATAGTGCCCATTTAAAAGAGTTAAAATCTAAACTTTTACAACTACCTAGTTTTTCTCTAGATCATTTAGGTCTTACAAAAAAAGGACTGACAGATATATATTTTTGGGCAAAAAAAGGTGTAAAAATTAAAGCAACTGGTTTTGGAAGAATTGATTTTGATCCTATACCCGTAATGCGTAAAATTCACTGTATTAACCCCAAAGCTTTATTATTTGGTACCGACCTTCCTTCTACTCGCGCAAAAACTCCTTTCAGCATAAAAGATATTCAATTAATAAAAGACAATTTTACAACCACAGAGCAAGAAAATATTTTTTACAATAATGCTGTGGAATGGTATCAAAAAATAATTCGTTAAATCGCATGGTTTTATAGGCTTTTTATTCCATCAAGATGCAATCTTTATCCGATCAAGATTGAATGCTAATTTCATCAAGACGCAATTTTTATTTCTTTTTGACTCTATTTGAACTGCTAAAAAAATATTGTAATTCTACCTAAAATTGCTGAAATAATTACAAACAGTTCTTTATAAAGTTTTGCAAGTACCTTAATTTAATATCTTTGATTGATTTTATAAACTAATCCACCATGAAAAAATTATTTGCAAGTGCTATAGCACTTTCAATGCTTGCAGTTTCATGTAAGCAACCAACTAAAGAAGAAGCAAAAGTAACAGAGCCAAATACTGCTTTTAATGAGTTATTACATAACTATAACGAGGGCAAGTTAGAACTAAACCCTATTAACGCAACCTATGCTGGTGATAATAGATTTAACGATCAATTTCCGAATACCTTGTCTGACGAGTATGTGTTAAAAACCAAAGATTTTTACACAAACTACAAAGCAAAGTTAGATGAATTTCCAGACAACAAGCTTACCGATAGTCAACAAATGAGTAAAGCTGTTTTAGCTTGGGATTGTGATATTGCTTTAGCGCAAAACAGTTTTAAAAATGATGTATTGATGCCTATTAACCAAATGTGGACAGTTAACCTAACCATGGGGCAATTGGCAAGTGGTAGTAGTGCACAACCATTTAATACGGTTAAAGATTACGAAAACTGGTTAAGTCGTTTAGACAAGTTCAATGTTTGGTTACAATCGGCTAAAACGCGTATGCAACAAGGAATTAAAGAGGGTTACGTTTTACCAAAATCGTTAATTAACAAAGTAATTCCACAGTTTGAAGGGTTAGCAACTACCAAGTTAACAGAGCATTTATTTTACTCTCCAATCAAAAACTTTCCGGATAGCTTTACTTCAGAAGAAAAAAAGCAATTAACCTCTGATTATACTAAGATGTTAGACCAAAAATTGATTCCATCATTTAAAGCGATGCATGAATTTTTAACGTCTGATTACTTAGCTGCCGGATTAGAAGAAAGTGGTATTTCTGCAATTCCTCAAGGAACAGCATACTACCAACATGCCATTAAAAATTATACCACTACCAATATGACTGCTGATGAAATTCATGAGTTAGGATTAAGTGAAGTGAAAAGAATTTTATCTGAAATGGAAGCTGTAAAACAGCAAGTTGGTTTTGAAGGAAATTTAAAAGAATTCTTTGATTTTGTTCGTAACAACAAAGATTTAATGCCATATACAGAACCTCAACAAATTATTGACAACTTTAACGCTATTCATGAAAAAATGAAGCCACAATTAGAAAAGTTATTTGGTAACAAACCAAAAACTCCGTTTGTGGTAAAGCAAACAGAAAAGTTTAGAGAAGCTTCTGCAAGTGCTGAGTACAATCCAGGATCATTAGACGGTACGCGTCCGGGAGTATTCTATACACCAATTCCAGATGCGTCAAAATACAATGTGTTTTCTGATGAAGCATTGTTTTTACATGAAGCTATTCCTGGGCATCACTATCAAATTTCATTAACACAAGAAAATCAGGATTTACCAGATTTCAGAAAAACCTTATGGTATAGTGCTTACGGTGAAGGTTGGGCTTTATATACTGAAAACTTAGGTAAAGAATTAGGGTTGTATACAGATCCGTATCAATATTTCGGAATGTTAGGTATGGAAATGCATCGTGCTATCCGTTTGGTCGTTGATACCGGTATGCATGCTAAAGGTTGGACACGTGAGCAAGCTATTCAATATTCATTAGATAATGAGGCAGAAAGCGAAGCTAGCATCATTTCAGAAATTGAACGTTATATGGCTAATCCTGGGCAAGCTTTATCGTATAAAATTGGTCAGTTAAAAATCCGTGAATTACGCTCTAAAGCAGAACAAGAATTAGGTGATAAATTTGATATTCGCGAGTTCCACAATCAAGTATTAGAAACAGGATGTATTCCGTTAGCTTTATTAGAAAATAAGATTGATAAGTGGATTACTTCTAGAAAGTAATAAAATATATGTAGTTCTCGACTCCGATCGAACTGACAATAAAAAATCCCGAGAGTAATTCTCGGGATTTTTTGTTATTGAAAACGCTTTTCATAATAATTCTTTAAAAAATATGCTTGTACTCCAAACAACAATGTTAAAAAGAAAAAAGCATATACAGTGGTTAAGGAAAATGTGACAGCATCTAGCAAATGTCTCATTTCAAAATCAAGAAACTGAATGCTTCCAAAATCTACTTCAGGTAAGGTAATGGCTGTCGATTTTCCTTTTACCAAAAGATAAATAGAGGCAATAATAAATCCGCCTAAAACCATCCAGATACTGTAAGAAAATCTATAATTGGTTTGATACACTTTTTTCGATTCCTCAGCCAAAATAGCATTCATAATACTTGATGTAAAGTTTCCTGAAGGCTTTTCTTCGGTAATCTCTTTTACATACTTTTTTGCAAAAGCATCTAATTCTTCAATATGTTTATTTTCTCCCATAATGATTAATTATTTCGGGTTCAACATTCTTTTTAACAATGGTAAGTAAATGTTTCCTTGCTCGGTGTAATTTGACTTTTACATTAGCTTCAGAAAGCTCTGTAACCTCAATAATTTCTTTTAAAGATAATTCTTGATAGTAAAACAACCATAAAATGGTTCGTTCCTCCTCTGGCAACTTTTGTAAGCAATCATTAATAATTTTACTTCGTTCATCACGTTCAATACCATCTAAAATTGTTTCTGTAGCTTGAATTTGATTAAAGGTTATTTCATTAATATCTGTTATAGTATATCTTACTGAATTCTTTTTTATAGCATCTAAACAATTCCTATATGTAATTTTATACAACCAAGTTGAAAACTTTGACTTTCCTTCAAATTTAGCTAAATTTTTATACGCTTTAACAAATGTATCTTGAGAAACTTCTTCTGCTTCTTCTTTATTGTTCAACATTTTAACCGCCAAAGAATACACCATAACCTTATACTTTTCCACTAAAAAAGCATAGGCATTAGTGTCTCCTTTCAACACTTTATCTATATAAGTTTGGTCGTTTTTAATAGTCATTTTATTCTATGACATAATTAGCACAAAAAAGGTTACACATTTTCTAAAAAAATATTTTTTATACTTTTTTGTAACCTTTTTAAAAAGTGAGATGTCTTACCTGCAAACACAATAAAATTAATCTTTTAAAATTTAGTATATGGAAGCAGCTATTGTATTTATGTTTTTATTTGCCATTATTTTTGGTATCTTTTATTTATTCTTTACTACTCGTAATAAAGAGCGTTTAGCATTAATTGAGAAAGGTGCAGATGCCACTATTTTCTTCTCTAAAAAAGAGCCTCAAAAAACAGCTCCGTTTTGGAAAGTTGTTGTCTTAAACTTATCTCTTTTATTAATGGGGATTGGTATTGGTGTATTTATAGCATTAGTTTTACATACCTATACTCAGTTAGAAGAAGGAGCTATTTACCCAGCAATGATATTTTTAATGGCAGGTGCAGGTTTATTTGCAGGATTCAACATTACCAAAAACTTAGATAAAGAGTAAAAATATAACAGCTTTATTAAAGTTGTGATTAAAGAGAACGCTTATTAGCATTCTCTTTTTTGTTTTGTAAATTAGTTGTCTAAATTCAAATTAATGAAAAGACTAACTACTTTCCTATTTTTCCTATGTAACGTATACATTATAGTATCTCAAACAGATACTAAAATTTACGATATAATTAATGGAATTTCTTCTAAAAGAATTGAAGCAGATATTACAACACTTGCTAATTTTGGCACCCGTCATACCTTAAGCGACACCCTTTCTGCTACCAGAGGAATTGGTGCAGCACGACGTTGGATAAAATCTGAGTTTGAAAAAATAGCATCCAATTGCAATAACTGTTTAGATGTTTTTTATCAAAAAGATTTGGTAAAAAAAGGTACTAACCAACGTATAACTAAAGATGTTTGGGTTGTAAATGTAGTTGCTGTTCAAAAAGGAACAAAATACCCAAACAATTATATCATTATGAGTGGTGATATAGATTCTAGAATTTCTGATCCTAATAATTATACAGATGATGCTCCCGGAGCTAATGATAATGCCTCTGGAATGGCAGGAACTATAGAAGCTGCTCGTGTTTTAAGTAAATATCAGTTTGAAAACAGTATTATGTATGTTGGACTTTCTGGTGAAGAACAAGGTTTGTTCGGAGGAAAAGGTTTAGCGAAGTATGCACAAGAAAAAGGATGGAATATTGTTGGAGTTTTAAACAACGATATGATAGGAAATATTCAAGGTGTAGATGGAGTAATTGACAATAGAACCTTTAGAATATTTAGTGAACCGGTTCCTCCTACTGAAACAGAACAACAACGTAAAGCAAGACGGTTTTATGGTGGGGAAGTTGATGGTGTCTCTCGTCAGTTAGCCCGTTTTATCTATACAACTACCAAAACATATATGCCGGAAATGAATCCGAAAATGATTTACAGATTAGATCGTTTTGGACGCGGTGGTCATCACCGTCCGTTTAACGATGCTGGTTTTCCAGGTGTCAGAATTATGGAAGCTCATGAAAACTACACGCAACAGCATCAAGATATTCGCACCGAAAACGGAATTGAATATGGAGACAAACTAAAGTTTGTAAACTTTGAGTACGCAAAAAAGTTAACTGCTGTAAATGCAATTAATTTAGCAAGTGTTGCTTCTGCTCCTCCATCACCACAAAATGTCGGTATTGGTGGTATTGTTGAAGCATCTGCTAAATTAAAGTGGGATAAAGTAAACGGAGCAAAAGGGTACAAAATTTACTGGAGAGATACCACTTCCCCTACTTGGGACAACTTTAAATATGTTGAAAATACTACAGAGTTTACACTTGACGGAATTGTTATAGACAACTACTTTTTTGGCGTATCTGCTGTTGGAGAAAACGGACATGAAAGCATCGTTAGTTTTCCTTCAAAAATTATAAGATAAATGAGTAAACCAAAATTATATTTTGAACATCATGAGTTATGGTATGATTGGTTACATGAAAATCATACACAAAGTGAGGGTGTGTATTTAATATTTTACAAAGTAGAAATGGATATTCCTTCAATGCGTTGGGAAGAAGCCGTAAAAGTTGCTTTGTGTTTTGGGTGGATTGACAGTACCGTAAAGAGTTTAGGAAACGGTAAAAGACAACAGTATTTTACACCAAGAAAACCTAAAAGTGTATGGAGTAAACTCAACAAAACTTATATAGAAGAATTGATTGAGCAAGACTTAATGCATCAAAATGGTTTACAATCTATAGAAACTGCCAAAGAAAACGGATCTTGGTTTGCATTGGATGATGTAGAAAATTTAATCATTCCTGAAGATTTACAAACCGAATTTGAACTCAACTCTATAGCCTTTGAAAACTACCAAAACTTTGCTCCTTCTTACAGAAAAAGCTACTTGTATTGGTTAAATCAAGCTAAAAGAGAAGCTACTCGGCAAAAAAGAATTACAGAAATTATCAAATTGTGTAAAGCTAACCAAAAACAAAGAGGAACATGGTAAAAGTTTTAATTACCGGAGGTACCGGATTAATAGGTCAAAAATTAACACAGCTTCTTGAAGCTAAAGGTTATGAAGTAGCAATTTTGTCAAGAAATCCTTCAGAGAAAAACCAATATAAATGGGATATTAAAGAAGGTTATATTGATGAAAAAGCACTAAAGAATACCGATTATATTATTCATCTTGCAGGTGCTGGAATTGCAGATAAACGTTGGACAGATAAAAGAAAGAAAGTATTGATGAATAGTAGAGTTCAGTCTGCAAATCTTCTATTTTCTAAAGTAAAAGAATTAAACATTCCACTTAACAAATTCATCTCTGCTTCTGCTATCGGATATTATGGGGCTGTTACAACAGATATAGTTTTTACTGAAAAAGATCCTCCTGGAAATGATTTTGTATCTACTATTTGTGTTAGTTGGGAAAATGCAGCTTTTCAATTCAACAAACTCGATATTCCAGTAACAGTTTTAAGAACTGGAGTAGTTTTAGCTAAAGATGATGGTGCTTTAGACAGAATGAACACTCCTTTGTTTTTAGCCCCTATAGGCTCTGGTAAACAATACATGCCATGGATTCATGTTGATGATTTATGTAGTCTTTATGTAGAAGCTATAGAAAAAGATAATTTTATAGGAGTTTTTAATGCGGTAGCACCTAATCCAGAAACAAATAAGACCTTTACTAAAATATTAGGAAAAGTACTTCATAAGCCTGTTTTACCTATTCATGTTCCAAGTTTTATTTTACAATTAGTCTTCGGAAAAATGGCTAATATTATTTTAGAAGGAAGTAGAATTTCTACTGAGAAAACAAGTACATTTTATAATTTTAAATACCACAGCTTAAATAAAGCTTTAACTAATTTGTATGATAATTAATTAGTAGATAAACTTTATAATATTAAAAACCATTTTTAAATTGTATTAATTATATTTAAACACTTTAATTAAACATACATGCAAGAAGAAGAACTGATTGTAAATTTTCAACAAAAAAATGTAAAAGCTTTTGAAACTATTTATCAAATGTATCATAACAACATTTTAGGCGTTGTTTTTAATATTGTAAGAGATTCAACAATTGCAGAAGAGGTAACCCAAGATATTTTTATTAAAGCTTGGAATAACGCAAGCTCATATAACCCAAATAAAGGCAGACTTTTTACTTGGTTATTAAATATAGCAAGAAATACTTCTATAGACAAAGTAAGATCTAAAGATTTTAAGAACAATTCTAAAAACCTTAATGATCAAATTTTCGTAGATATAATAGGAACACATGATAACCTTAATGAAAAAACTGATTCAATAGGAATTAGAAGTTTTGTGAGTCAGTTAGCAGATACTTGTAAAAAAATTATTGATTTGTTATATTTTAAAGGATATACCCAAAAAGAAGCTTCTGAAAGTTTAAACATGCCTTTGGGTACTATTAAAACTAAAAATAGAAATTGTATTAATGCTTTAAGAGAAATGGTTAAATAGGATGGATAAAAAGAAATACATAGAATCTGGTATATTGGAACTATATATAGCTGGTGCTTTATCTGAAAAGGAAAATAAGCAAGTGCATGATATTATTATAGAGCATCCTGAAATATTAGATGAAGTTAAAGAAATTGAAAAGGTTATTTCTACTTTAACGGCAAGTTTAGCCCCATCAAAAAATGAATCTCAATTTAAAGATGTTTTAGTTAAAATACTTCAACAGAAAGAAGATGCATCTAAAGTATTACCTCTTTACCCAAAAAAATCACTTTTATACTATAGTGGTTGGGCTGCAAGTATATTACTAGGTAGTACATTAATTTTTTACACAATAAAAACCAAATCTTTAAATAATAAACTAAATATTGCCAATTCTGAAAAAGTATTATTTCAAAAACAATTAGACAGCTCATTAATAAATTTAAACACGCAAGAAAAATTATTAGCTGTACTTAGAAACCCTGATTTAATTTCTGTTCCTCTGAAAGGACAAGGTAAATTTGATAATACTTTTGCAAAAATTTATTGGGATAAAAGTAATAATAACGTTTACTTAGACGCACAAGGTCTTCCAATTCCTCCAAAGGGAAAAGTTTATCAATTATGGTCTTTAAAGCTGAATCCTTTAACCCCTACCAGTTTAGGTACTATAGATAACTTTAGTGCTAATACTACTAAAATTTTTACAATTAAGAACGTTAATGAATCTCAGGCTTTTGGTATTACTTTAGAACCAGAAGGAGGTAGTTTAACACCAACTTTAGATCAATTATATACACTAGGTACAATAAGTTCTTAAAATAAGTAACATAAAATAAAACGCCTAAAAAACTGAGTTTTTAGGCGTTTTCTACATTGGGGATTATGTATTAAAAACTATAAGTTACTTTTGCTTTTGCAAGAAAAGGAGTTCCTGGGGTAAAATGAATTTCTTCAACCGAAGAAGATTCATTTCTTAACCTTGATTCTGTGGCAAATTGAGTTTCTTTCCAATTGGTATTAAATAAATTTTCAATAGAAAAACCAAGTGTAATATTTTTTTGAATTTTATAATTCATATTTAAATCTGTTACAAAATAACCTCTTGCTACTATCGAATTGTCTTCATTAGCAGGTCTATCATCAAGAAATCGATAACGTAAACTTCCTGATATTTTCTTTTTTTTAATTGCTAATCCTCCTGTAACGGTCAACTTAGGAGCCAATGGAATATAATTAAAACCTGGATCCAATTCTGTATTTATGGCTTTGGTTATAGTTGCATCGGTATCTAAATACAACCAATCTGAAAAATGATAACGAAAACCAAGATCAACACCAAAACGTTCAGATTTTCCGTTCGGTTCAATTACTCCTTCGTCTCCTACATACACCAACTCTTCCTCTGAAAACAGATACCAAACCGCGGTATTCAAAATTAAATTAGAAACCGGTTTCCATATATTACCTATATCTAAACCATACGCTTTGGGTAATATATTTGTTGTGTTTTGTTGTAAAACCAACCTTGCATCGTTAGAGTGAAATCCTATTCCAGATTTTAAAAACCATTGTACATTATTGTTCTGGTTGAATAAAAAATTTAAATGAGGGGTAACAATTGTTTTGCTATTAGATAAGGCTGTTCCTGAATTTGGTGCTCGTTTATCTTCATATAAAAAATTAAAATAATCTAATCGTATTGATGGAGAAATTGTAAATTTTTCTGATTTAAAATCTGAATTGAAAAACAAATAAAAATTACTTTGATCTATATTTCCCAATTGAATACTTTCTAAACGTTCTACCTTATTTTTAGTATGTGATAATTCAATATTATTAACTATATCTTTTCTTACTCCTATACCATTTGTTAACTCAACATCAAAATTACCCAATGAAGTAGAATTAATGAACTGAGTATTAAACCCTAAAATTTCTCTATTTTCATATTGTTTTATTTGGTCTCCGTTTTCTGGATCTTTAAAAAAAAAGGTGAAATTTGAAAATAGCTCAAAATTATAATCTGTATAAAAAAAATTGCTTTTAACTATTGTATTTTTTAAAGATGTTACATATTGAAGATTTATATTTGCTCTTGATGTATTACCTCCTTCTGTATCATCTATAGATCCAAAACGAGATATGCTTCCGTTTTTTACAGCACGCTCAGGTATTTGTCCTGAAGCATTCCATCTACTTTTAAAATAAGAAAAAGTTAAACTAAGCTGATCTTTTTTTGTAGTTGAAATACTGTACTTACCAAATATATTTGATCTGTTAAAGTTTTGTGGTGAAACATAGGGTCCATCAGATTCTAAATATTCAAAAGCAAGATATGCGTTGTTATCTTTCAATAAATTTACCATAGCTAAAGTTCTGAATGAGTTAAAATCTCCAATACTTAAGCTTATCTTGCTATTATCTAATTTCTTTTTTGTTTCAAACTCAACATAACCTGCAGTATTAAAATCACCTTTTTCTGCGTAATACGGACCTTTACCAAAATTAATTTTTTGAATGGTTTCAGGAATTATAAAATGTAAATCACTATATCCTTGCCCATGTGCATGAGATACCATATTTATAGGCATACCATCAACAGAAAGTGTTAAATCTGTACCGTGATCAATATCAAATCCTCGTAAAAAAATTTGTTCTGCTTTACCCCCTCCTGCATGTTGACCAATAAATAGTCCTGGAACTTTTCTAAGTATTTCTTGAGACGAATTAACTGGTGATGTTTCAACATCAACTTTTGTTATTGATTGAATTGCGTTTAGCTCTTTAGTTAAAACTAATTCATCTAACATCACCAGTTTCGTCCTCAAAAAATAATCTTGGGGATTATCAAAATGCTTTTGTGTTAGAGTTATGATACGTTTTTCATAACCTAATAAACCAATTTGTATAGTATCTCCTACATTTGTTTTCTTTAATTTAAAAGTTCCGTTTAATAAGGAGTGAGTATGTGTATTTTGAGTTTTATTATATATGTAAACATTTTCTATGGGTAAACCTTCCTTTTCTATAACTCTACCTTCTAAGATAGATTGTTGATAACTATATAATGTATTCGAAAAAAAAATCCATGGTAGAAATAGTACTATTTTAATTGTTAATTTCATTAGATTGTTTTAATTTTTTCAACCATTAAAGGTCCTAGTTCATATGAACTTTCTAACAGGTTTTCTTTAAGTTTTAAAGCTTCTTCATTTAATTTATTTGCTTTATAAATCTTTGCAAGATGATATATTACTTGGGGTTCAGATGTTTTACCTATAACAAATTTTTTAGCAACCTGTAGTGCTTTATTATATGATTTTTCTTTATAGTATGCCCAAGCTAATAGATCATAAGAAATTGGTGTTGGCCTGTTTTTGATTTCTTTTTCTATAATTTCTAAGGCTTTATCATGTTTATTCAAATCATCTAAAAACAATTGAATATTATATTGGTTATACATATCACCATAAAGCATGTTATTGGTTTCATCTAAAAATATTTGTATGTTATCTATTTTGTTTTTAGAATTACCTGTATACTCCTCTATTTCTGCCTTCAATAAAAAATAGTCTGGAGATTTATGACTTTTTAAAACTTCATTTAAAATTCTTAATGCTTCTTTAGAATCTTTTTCATAAGAGTACACTATCCAAGCAATACCTTTTTTAGCATAGGCGTTTTGAGAATCTAATTCTAATGCTTTTAAATAGTATTGATATGATTTTTTAACATTATTGTTATGCCCATAAAAGTCAGCTAAATTAGTATAAGACCATATCATTAAGTTTTTATTTTTAGATGCTTCAGCAATGCCTGTAGCTTTTTCCATTAAGCGAATAGCATTTTTAAGATCACCTAAATGATCATTCCATTTTGATGCTCTAATTAGATAATCAAAATCTGAAAAATTTTGTATTTTATGAAGATAATTTTCTGCTTTATCATAAGCTCCCAGTTCTAGATACACATCAAATAACATTTTATGTGTACTGCTTATATTTTCACCTATCTCATTTGCTTTTAATAATAAACTTAAAGCCTGTTTAAATTTGTGCTGAGAAATGTAATTTCTAGCTAATGAGCGTAAGTTTGAGCAATTATTATAGTTTGTTTTTTTATTTAGTTCTTTTATTGTTTGTTCGGCTTCTATTAGGTATTTAACTTCTCCAGTAGTTGTAAATAAAGCTGTGTTAGCATTGGCTATTTTAGCTAAATAAGGATATTGGTTAGGGGTTCTATATAATTTATCTTGCCAAAAAGATAAATCTACTTTAAGTTTTGTATAATCAATATCTAAATGATCTACTAAGTATAAATTATAATCTTTAGGGTTCGTTATTTTTTCTTCACTACTAGTGTTACAACTTAACAACAGAAATTTAAAACATAAAACCATTAATATATGTAAGCTTTTCATAATTTAAATAAAGTTTAAGGGTTTAAAGAATGACTAATTGATGGGGATCAATCAGCCATTCTATTGTGAAAAAAACTACCACGGAGATGCTAAGTAAGGAAATGATGATAAAAATTGTTTATCATTTGCATCTACATGGTCATCAGATAAATTAGGATTCTCTGAAAAATCCTCCCCTCCGAATATTAATAAAAGCTCTACAGTAATTACATCATCTGTAAGAGCTCTTCCTGTTAGTACGTTTGTTCCATCATAAAAAGTGGTTGCTCCGTCTAAAGAAACACTCAAAACATCTGTAGCTAAAACACTTGTAAAACTTGCTGCATCTAAACCTAGAGCATTTTTATCTCCTGTGTTTGCATAAGCAGGACTTAACGTTGTTAAATTAGCTTCAAACATTTGTTGAAATTCTGCTCCTTGTTCTGATGGTATAGTTACATTAAAAGAATCTTTACTTTCTGCATTTACAAAAACAGTATTTACAGCAGGTCTTCCCATTTGATCTTTTTGCACATATGTTCCTGTAAAATCAGGAGTATACATTTCTTTTTGAGTATTACCATCCTCGCTACAGCTAGTTATAATAATTGATGTGATAGTAATTAATAGTACTAGTTTTATATTTTTAAAGTTCATAATATTTGTTTTTAGATTTTTAATTATTGTTTTTGCTTTGACTCCACCCAAGTGTTAATGGTACCTGAACCGCCAATCATATCTTTTGGTACTTCAACTACAATTGATAAAACATTGGTTCCTGCAAAAGTATCTGTACCAGGATTATTAAAAGATGTAGCATTACCACCTATAATTTCACCATATCTAGCAAAATCCATAAAAAAAGGATCATCTCTTGGTCCTGCGAAAAATGACATACCTGCGTTATTAGCTGTTATTGCACTAGCACCATAAGGTGTAATAGCAACTTCGCCCGCAACTTGACTGGTATAAATTGTACTATTTAAGCCTGTTGTGTTTGGTGCTACTGGTCCAAAGAAGTACATTTTTCCATCTCTTGGTATAGCTTGGATAATTAAATCTTCAACAGCATCTCCATCTGTATCAATATTAAATTCTATCAATACATTTTCATCAAATGAAGCATCTGCTGTTGAATTAGGACTTAATAAACCTTGAAGGTTTGCTACAAACACAATATTGTCTGTATTCTCACCTTGAAAAGCATAAAAATCTGTAATATCACTCGTTCCTCCTTGTACATTAGGAGCATCAATGTGATCTGCTGCATAAATTACAAATGCTAATAATGTTACTACCATTATTCTTGTAAATAAATTAGTTGTTTTCATTTTTTAAATTTTAGTTAATTACTTATTCATCTTTACTTACGAGATTTTTTTACAGTTGGTTTTTATTTTTTTTTATTTTTTATGTTTTTTATTTAAAAAGGCACTCATACCCCTTATATATCTTGATTTCTTTAATGTTTATTTTTAAAAAAAAAACTTAATGATTGGTTAATTACCTTAAAAATCTTTATCTATTTTTGATTAAAATATGAATGATAAAATGTATACTAAGCTTAAAAATCCTGTGTGGTTTGCATTAGAAGAAGCTCAGAAGAAATTTGTAATTGATTTTGATGGTGTCAAATTTTACGATCCTAAAATTTGTCCGTTTGGCGCTTTTGAAGATGTTTCTAAAACAGCAAATGCGTTGAATAAATACGCTAAACTTACTGATAAATTCTTTTTAGTAAGTGAAGATAAGAATCCTGCAACTGAAACTGATTTAGTGAAATTACACAAAAAAATAGAAGGTTGCCAAATGGTTTTAGAGAGTTTAACAGAAACTGAAATTACCGAAGAAATTGTTCCGCTAACAGAAGATTATATAGATGAAATTTACAATTTAGTTTGGTTAGTTATGCCTGGGTATTACCGAAAAAGAACTTTTGATATGGGTAAATACTTCGGAATATTTAAAGATAATAAACTGGTTTCTATAACCGGACAACGAATGCAAACTGATGATTTTATTGAAGTAAGCGCTGTAGTTACACACCCAGATTATACCAGACGTGGATTAGCAAAACAATTAACTATACATACAACCCAAGAAATTATAAAAGAAGGTAAACACCCTATCTTACATACTACCAAAGGAAACCCTGCTATTAAGTTGTATGAAAAATTAGGATATACTGTTACAAGAGATATGAACTGGTGGTATTACCATAAAAAATAAAGAGCTCAGAAAAACCTGAGCTCTTATAAATTAAATATATATGGTTATTGCTTAATCATATTTATTATAATATCTGTTTTAAAATCTTGTTCTTCTACTTTCATATCCATAGCTATTTTAGATGTTATTGGAACACCAGATTTTTTATCTATATCCATATTTCCATTAATATTACCTACAGCTATACCATTTACCTTTCCTGAAACGTTAAGTAATACATTTTTATTTGTAATTGAAGTTACTTTATAAATGAAATTAAACTTCATTCCGTTATTCTCTTTTTCCATTGTCCAACTATCTCCAACACCTAATTTATATTCTGGATATATAACACTACTAGGTTGGTTTGCTAAATCAGCTGTTTCTGGTATATTAGGTGTAACTTTTGTTTCTAAAACTTTTCCTAAGTTATTGGTTTTGGTAGTTATAACTGCTTGTAACATTGGACTCATTTTGGCTTGCATTATTTTTTCAGTTTCATTCAATTCTTCTTCTTTTTTACTAGAATCATATGACATTTGAATACCTCCTTGAGACATGTCCATTTTCATTTTTTTTATTTTTATATCACTTTCATATTCATTTTCTGCAACACTTGTTATTTTTTGATCCATAATTATTGCCATATTCATTGACATTATTCCTGCTCCCATATTTTGGGTCATTTTCATATCCATTACATAGGAATCTCCTTTGTCATAGTGCAAACGTAGTAATACTTTTTCTTGAGCTGTGCTTATTGTTGATATTATCAACAATAAAACGATCACTAATTTTTTCATTTTTGTTAGATTATATTTGAAAGTGTAAGATATAAAAAAAGCGCTCAGAAAACTCTGAGCGCTTTTTTATTTTATAACTTACTTGTTAAAAATCCTGATTTGGATTCCAAGCTTCTAAAATATCTTTAAATGTTTTAATGAACATTCCACCTAAGGCACCATTCACCACA
Source organism: Tenacibaculum sp. IB213877 (assembly GCF_034043975.1). Lineage (NCBI taxonomy): Bacteria > Pseudomonadati > Bacteroidota > Flavobacteriia > Flavobacteriales > Flavobacteriaceae > Tenacibaculum > Tenacibaculum sp. IB213877. The sequence goes on from NZ_JAXCHH010000003.1 coordinate 62,475, forward strand.
CGGTGATCATATGAATGAGAAACAATCATTTTATGTCGGATTCCAATTAAATCTCCTTCAGGAGTTTCAATTACTGCTGGCTTTTTAACAATAGCACCTAATGCTAAAATAGCTACTTGAGGCTGGTTAATAATTGGTGTACCAGTAATACTACCAAAACTACCAACGTTAGTAACAGTATAAGTTCCTCCTTGAATTTCGTCTGGCTTTAATTTATTAGCACGTGCTCTACCCGCTAAATCATTTACTTGCTTAGTCATACCTACCAAACTTAATTGATCTGCATTTTTAATTACAGGTACAATTAAATTTCCGTCTGGTAAAGCTGCTGCCATACCTAAATTTATATTTCCTCTTTTAATGATTTTATCTCCATCTACAGAAATATTAATCAATGGGTGCTTTTTAATAGTTTGTGCAACTGCTTGCATAAAGATTGGAGTAAAGGTTAACTTCTCTCCTTCTCTTTGTAAAAATGCATTTTTTACCTTATTTCTCCAGTTTACAATATTGGTAACATCAATTTCTATAAACGACTGCACGTGTGCTGAAGTTTGCACAGAATCGGTCATGTGTTTAGAAATCAATTTACCCATACGACTCATTTCAATTACCTCATCGGCACCACTCATAGTAATTGGTGCTGCTTGTGGTTTTGAAACTTGTGTTGGAGTAATGGTTGTTGATTTTTCTATTGGTGAAGGTGCAACTGGTTGTGCAGTACCTCTATTTTCTAAATAACTTAAAATATCACTTTTGGTTACTCTACCTTCTTTACCAGTCCCTGAAATAGTATCTAATTCGGTAACTGAGATTCCTTCAGTTTGTGCAATACTTTTTACCAATGGTGAATAAAAACGATCACTTGATGAAGTATCCATAGTACCTGAAACGGTTTCTTTAGCAGCTTCAACAGCCTTTTCTACCTCAGCTACAGCGGCTGGAACAGCTTCTGTTTTAACTTCCTCTTGAGTTGAAGTTGCTGCTACAGGAGCATCTGCTCCTTCGGTTTCAATAATAGCAATTGTTTGACCTACTTGAACCACTGCATCTTTGTCAAACAAAATTTCAACAAGAGTTCCTTCTACTTCACTAGGCACCTCACTATCAACCTTGTCGGTAGCAACTTCAACAATTGCATCGTCCATTTCAATAGTTTCTCCTACTTCTTTTAACCATGAAGTAATGGTTGCTTCTGCAACACTTTCGCCCATTTTTGGGAGTTTTAACTCAAATCTTGCCATAGTAATGTTTGATTTTTTTAAAGCTTTACAAAAGTAAGAAATTCAGTTGATTTTTCTTTACATTTTTTAAATTTAACCTTTGTTTAAATTATTGATAATGCAAAAAATAAACTCAAAAAGATTGTTTGGTTGTGATATTTTTAATCAATTTAAATTTTATTCATTGAATTCTAATAATTTACACCCAACTTTTTGGTTTAGCCAATACTTCTAATAATTTTGCTTCTTCGGATCCTTCTGTTGGATGATGATCATATTTCCACTGAACTACAGGTGGTAAACTCATTAAAATACTTTCTATACGTCCGTTAGTTTTTAATCCGAATAACGTTCCTCTGTCGTGAACCAAATTAAACTCTACATAACGACCTCTACGTACTTCTTGCCAATCTTTATGCTCTTGTGTGTATTCTATATTTTTTCTTTTTTCAACTATTGGCACATAACTATTTAAGAAGCTATTTCCTACTTCGGTCACAAAATCATATCTATCTTGTATCGAAAACTCTTCTGTTTCTTTTAAATAATCAAAGAACAATCCGCCTACTCCTCTTGCTTCATTTCTATGGGCATTCCAAAAATAGTTATCGCACGTTTCTTTAAATTTCGGATAGAATTCAGCATGATGCTTATCACAAGCTTCTCTACATACCGTATGAAAGTGAACCGCATCTTCTTCAAATAGATAATACGGAGTTAAATCTTGTCCGCCACCAAACCATTGGGTGACAATCTCACCTGATGAATTATACATTTCAAAATAACGCCAATTAGCGTGTACAGTTGGTACAAACGGGTTTTTTGGGTGAATTACCAAACTCAATCCACAGGCAAAAAAGTTTCCTGTTGCTACTCCAAACTGTTTGCGTAACACTTCTGGCAACTCGCCATGAACTGCAGAAATATTTACACCTCCTTTTTCGAATACGTTTCCGTTTTCAATTACTCGAGTTCTTCCTCCTCCACCTTCGGTACGCTTCCAAATATCTTCTTTAAATTTAGCTTTTCCGTCTACTTCTTCTAATTTTGAAGTAATGGTATCTTGTAAGCTCTCTATATAATTATAAAATTGATCTTTCATTATCTCATATATTGAATCGCAAAAATAATTATTTAGAAAGTTCTTTTGCTTGAATTTCTTTAATTGTTTGGGTAGATGCAGCGGTTACCGATAGTGGCAAAACTAAAATTACTCCTATTACCGGAATTAAAAGCATTAATATGAATACAATACCATTTCCTATAGCCAATCCTCTATTTTTTCTAACAAATTCAATACTTTCTTTATACTTGTAATGACGTTCTAAAGTATAATCCATATTACCAAAACCTGCATAATAGGCTTGCACCAAAAGCAATAAAACAGAAGATAAAATACCTATCACTGGTATAAAACTCAATAATAGAATAAGGATGGTAAATAATAATTCTTTAAAAAGATTTCTTATGTTGATTCTAATTCCTCTAATTAATTGTTCTGAAAAAGAAGTATTTCTATGTTGATGTGTTTTTCCTCTTAAATGATTCTCAATTTTTTCTGAAACCGGACTCATAAATGGTGCTGATAGCGCCATAACAATGTGTTTATAAAGAATCAAACCAATGGCTACAATAATCAATCCACTTAAAAAAGTACTAATCACTTCAAACGTTTCCTTACCCCAATCCCATTTCCAAATAGAGGCTATATAATGACCAATATTATCTGATAATGTAAAAGCAATTATTACAATAACAATTGCCACCAAAACGCTAATAAGTATGGGAATAGCAAAGTATTTCCAAAGTTTAAGTTTAGAAATTAAACTGAATGAATTTGTGTAAGCTTGTATACCTTTTAAAATATTTTTAATCATATTCTTATAAACAAAAAAACCTCTTTCATTATATGGAAAGAGGTTTTAATTAGCTTTTATATTTTATTTTAAAACCGGAGCTAAAAAAGCTTCCAATTCTTTGCCATTAATTTCGTTTACTTGATCCCAAGTCATAGTTTTTGAAGGTGTAGCCGCTCCTCTTTTTACATTTACAAACTTCTTTTCTTGATCAATTAAATAAATGGTTGGATAATCTAACTTATGAACAAAGCCACTTATATCTAAATTACCCGTAGCAACTTTATCTTCTTCTCTTGCAGGTACTAATTTAATACGCTTATCTAGCTTTTCAGCCATTTTTTTAATCTTATCTAACTCTTTATCCCAAAAAATCATGATAAACTCTACCTTATCACTATATTTTTCAACCATTTCATTTATTGCTGGTATTTCTCCCCAGCAAGGTGCAGACCATGTTGCGGTAGCAATTAACATAATTGATTTTTTTATTTTACTAGTGCTAACAGTTTCTTTATTAAGTGTAGTAAAGTCGTAATTTAACAAGTAACTATTTTTAATACACTTATCAATTAAATCATTATCGTTCTTAGCTGAACAACTATTAACAGCCTGATTGTAATATACTTTTTGACTAAAAGATAAGGAAGTATACAAAAAGGTTAATAACAAAAATGTTTTTTTCATGGGGGTAATTAATTATTTTTAGCTTTTATACTCTTTTACTGCATCAATAAACGCCTTGGCATTATCTAATGGGATATTTGGCAAGATACCATGTCCCAAATTTACAATATATTTATCTTTTCCAAACTCATTTATCATTTGGGTAACCATTTTTTTGATTTCTGCTGGAGGAGATAGTAATCTTGACGGATCAAAATTACCTTGTAATGTAATATTTCCTCCTGTTAAATAACGAGCATTTCTTGGAGAACACGTCCAATCTACTCCTAAAGCTGAAGCATTAGACTTAGACATTTCACTCAATGCAAACCAACATCCTTTTCCAAAAGCAATTACCGGAGCATCATCTTTTAACGCTTCAATAATTTGGTTAATGTATTGCCATGAAAATTCTTGATAATCGGTTGGAGATAACATTCCTCCCCAAGAATCAAATACCTGAACTGCATTTACACCTGCTTTTACCTTTGCTTTTAAATAGGTAATTGTGGTATCAGTAATCTTTTGTAATAGTTCGTGTGCTAAAACTGGTTGTGTAAAACAAAACTCTTTTGCTTTGTCAAAATTCTTACTTCCTTGTCCTTGCACCATATAACATAAAATTGTCCATGGTGAACCTGCAAAACCAATTAACGGAATTTCATCATTCAACTTTTCTTTCGTTGCTTTAATAGCATCCATTACATATCCTAATTCTTCATCTACATCAGGAATAATAACTTGGTCTAAACTTTTTCTATCACGAATTGGATTTGGTAAATACGGACCAAAATTTGGCTTCATTTCCACCTCAACATTCATGGCTTGTGGAATTACCAAAATATCAGAAAATAAAATGGCTGCGTCCATACCATATCTTCGAATAGGTTGCACAGTAATTTCTGATGCTAACTCTGGAGTACGACAGCGTGTAAAGAAATCATACTTTTCACGGATTGCCATAAATTCTGGTAAATATCTTCCTGCTTGACGCATCATCCATACTGGTGGACGATCTACAGTTTCTCCTTTTAAGGCTCTTAAAAATAAGTCGTTTTTAATCATATCTTAGCTTACAGCTATTAGCTTTTGGCTTTTAGCTTGTTGATTAGTGAATTTATCATTTTTGCTTCTTTCTCTAACAATTCAAATAGTGGTTTTAATTCTTGACTTTCTATAAAACCTAATTCTTCTATTATTGTTAGTTGTGTTTCTACTTCAAATAGAGAACCAATAGCTCTTTTAAATTCAGCCTCACTATTCCTGCTAGCTCCTTCCGCTATATTTGACGGAATCGAAACAGACGCTCTAGTAATTTGGCTTCTCAAACCAAACCTTTCTTCAGAAGGAAGTTTCTCAGAAACAAAATATATTAGTTTAACTAATTCTATTCCTTGTTTCCAAATATCTAAATTCTTAAAATTTCTCATAGCAAATTAAAATACTAATTGCCATTAGCTAGAAGCTAGCTGCTACCTTCTCCATTGCTTTATCAATAGCTTTGGTCGTTTTTTCAATATCTTTTTCTGTCAATGCTGATGATAAGAACCATGCTTCAAATTGACTTGGCGGAATAAATACGCCGTTTTTAATCAACTCCCAGAAGAAAACAGCAAACTTATTGGTATCTGATTTTTGTGCTTCTGCAAAGTTGGTTACTTCTTGATTTGTAAAGAACGGATTGATCATAGAACCAAATCGGTTTACCACTATATCAACATTATGCTTTTTAGCTTTCTCCAACAAAATTACTTCTAAAATAGCAGCAATTTCGTTAAACTTTTCATAAGGATTTTGCTTCTTTAACTCTGTCAATGTAGAAATTCCAGCAGCCATAGCTATCGGATTTCCACTTAAAGTTCCTGCTTGATACATTCCTCCTAACGGAGCTACCATTTCCATTATTTCATTACGAGCGCCGTAAGCTCCAACAGGAAATCCTCCACCAATTACTTTTCCTAAACAAGTAATATCTGCTTCAACACCAAACAACTCCTGTGCTCCACCAAATTTTGAACGGAAACCTGTCATTACCTCATCAACAATTAACAAGGCTCCTTTTGAATGTAAGTATTCTTTTAATTCTTTTAAGAAATTATCTTTTGGAGTAACTACTCCCATGTTTCCTGCAACTGGTTCTAAAATAACACCAGCAATATCATCATGCTTTTCAAAATGAGCTTTAACGCTATCTAAATCATTATAATTAGCGATTAACGTGTTTTTTACCGCTCCTTCAGGTACTCCTTTACTTCCTGGTAAGCTCAATGTTGCTAAACCAGAACCTGCTGCTACCAATAACGCATCTTGATGCCCATGATAACAACCTGAGAACTTAATAATTTTATCTTTACCTGTATATGCACGCGCTAAACGGATTCCACTTAACACCGCTTCGGTACCAGAATTTACAAAACGAACTTTATCCATTCCAGGAAAAGCATTGCAAACTATTTTTGCTAATTTGATCTCAGCTTCGGTAGATGCACCAAAAGAATATCCGTTCTTTAAAGCTTTGCTAACCGCTTTTTCAACTTTTTTATGACGATGCCCTAAAATCATTGGACCGTAAGACAATACAAAATCAACATATTTATTATCGTCAACATCAGTAATAGTACTTCCTTTGGCCTTTTTTATAAATAAAGGATTACCTCCTACAGAAGCAAAAGCTCTCACTGGTGAGTTTACAGCTCCTACAAGATTAACTAATCCTTTTTTATATAATTTTTCTGATTTTTTAAAACTCATTTATACTCTTGTTTTATCTCGATAATTTCCTTTCAAAATTATAAAACTCTTGGACTTCTTTTAATTTATATTTTTTGGTGTAGTCTCTTTTTCTTTAATACCATTTTTACATTTAAGTATTTTTTTAAACTTACCTGTTTCTAAATCATAGAGTTTAAATGTTCCATTACCATTTTTTAAAGTTCCATGATTTATTTTTTCACCTTCTACGTTGTAAAACTCAACTATATTAAAAACTTTTCCTTCCTTATATTCTATTTTGGAATGTGGCTGCTCATTCATAAAAAAAGTAGTATAAGTTCCATCTAACACTCCTTTCTTATATAAACCTTGAGTAGCTAATTTACCATTTAGATGGTAGTTTTTAAAGGGACCATGCTCCATATTCTCCTCAAAAAATATAGATGATAAAATAGATCCTTCATTACTATAGAAAAGCCATTCTCCTTCTTTATATTCTTTTCTTCGTTCAAAAAGATCAATTCTATCTTTAGGTTTATAGTAATTTCCTTTAGCTTTTAAAACTCCATTTTTGTGATAATAGAAATAGGTGCCTATCTCATATTTATCTTGCGTAAATTCCTTATTTAATGTAAAAACTTTTTTATATAGTAAAATACTATCCTTATCAAATATTTTCTGCTCTATAGCTGTTCCATAAATTTCATGAGGTATTCTTTCATTTTTATAACTGTTCTGTGAAAAAACAATAACTGTTTGAAAAACAAAAAACAAGACTATTACTTTAACTTTAAACATAATGAAATTTACTTTTTTAATATTCGTGCAGCTTCCTTAGCAAAATAGGTAATGATAATATCTGCTCCGGCACGCTTCATAGAAAGTAAGCTTTCCATCATTACTTTTTCTCCATCAATCCAACCTTTTTCAGCAGCTGCTTTTACCATGGCATATTCACCACTTACATTGTAACATGCAATTGGGCGATCAAAATTGTTTTTTAAATCACGAATAATATCTAAATACGATAAAGCTGGTTTTACCATTAAAATATCGGCTCCTTCTTCGTCATCAAAAGTTGCTTCACGCATTCCTTCATCACGATTTGACGGATCCATCTGATAGGTTCTTCGGTCTCCAAATGTTGGTGCAGAATCTGCCGCATCACGGAACGGACCGTAAAAAGCCGAAGCGTATTTTACAGAATACCCCATAATTGGTATGTTAGGATACCCTGTATTATCTAAAGCTTCTCGAATCATGGCAATGGTTCCATCCATCATTCCTGACGGAGCAACCATATCAACTCCTGCTTTCGCATGAGAAATTACTTGCTTAGCTATATTTACCAACGTAGCGTCATTGTCTACATCGTTATCATGAATAATTCCGCAGTGACCATGACTTGTATATTCACAAAAACACACATCGGTAATTACATATAAACTTGGATAATTCTTTTTGATGAAGCGGATTGCTTGTTGCATAATTCCGTTGTCATTCCAAGTTTCAGTTCCTTCATCATCTTTTTCCGAAGGAATTCCGAATAACAAAACTGCTGGAATATTTAACTCAACAACCTCATCTAATTCTTTTGAAATTCTATCTAAAGAAAAACGTTTTATTCCAGGCATTGAAGAAATTTCTTTTTCGATATTCTCTCCTTCTTCAATAAATAACGGATAAATAAAATCATCTACAGATAATTTGGTTTCTCTAACCAATCTGCGAATTCCTTCTGTTTTTCTAAGTCTTCTTGTTCTATTCATCTTATATTGTCATTCCTGCGAAGGCAGGAATCTTTTTATGATGTATTTCTTTTTTCATGAGATTCCTGCCTTCGCAGGAATGACATTTAAATTATAGGTCGCAGGATTCATAACCCTGAGGTCTAATTACTTTTTTACAAAATGCAAATTCACCAATTCAATAACACTTTCTACCGTAGGTACTTTTGCTACTTGTACATTTTCAAAGTGTTTTCTCGCTTCTTTTGCTGTACTTTCTCCAATACAAAAAGCGATTTTATCAGCTTTGTTTTGTTGTACATAGCTTTCTACTGTTGATGGGCTATAAAATAACACTCCGTTTACTTTTCCATCAACTTTAACTGGACTATACATCGTTTTGTAAGCCTCTACTTCATGAACTGTAATACCGTTTTCTGATAACGCTTTTGGTAAGGTATCTAAGCGTAAATCGCTACAAAAATAAGTAACTTCTCCTCCGTTAAGATTTTCTGAAAGATATTCTGATAATTTTGCAGCATTATTTTCTGAATGCGCAACTTTACCTATTTTTTGCTCGATTAGTTTTTTGGTTCTACGGCCAACACAATAAATATTTTTAAACTGCAATTCTAGTTTAGAAAAGCTATGTAAAAGTGATTCTACTCCATTTTTACTAGTGATAATTACGTTTTCAATTTCGTTTTTCATCACTTTTGGAGCTATTCTATTAAAACGGATCTTAATAAAATCGCTATCCTCTACTTTTACCGTAGTTGGTAATAGTTTCTTTTGAGCTTCAGATAATTTTTTTGTTGAATAAATTGAGAATTCTTTTTCAATTCCCTCATCCTCCATCATTATCAGCTTACCTCCTTTTTCTATAATAGAGTTAGCGCAATCACTTGCCAAGTATTTATGTTTTCCTAAAGGAACTTTTCTAGAAATTTCAAGTTTTTTACTTCCATCCCTACTTAATAAAACTCCCTTAAACACAATTTCTTTTTCTACTTCATTTATGTACGCTAAAGCTCCTATTGGTGCTGTACAACCTCCTTCTAACTTATTTAAAAATTCACGTTCAATTCCAGTACACAACTCTGTATCTGCATCATTTAGTTGTTTACACGCTTCTAAAATAAACTCGTCCTCTTCTAAAGCTGTAATCATAATAGCACCTTGAGCTGGTGCAGGAATCATCCATGATAAATTTAAAGCTCCTTTTGGTCGTAAACCTACTCGTTCTAATCCAGCAGCAGCAAAAATAGCTCCGTTCCAATCATTATCTTCTAACTTTTGTAAACGTGTATTTACATTTCCGCGTAAATCAACAACATTATGAGTTGGATAACGGTTTAACCATTGTGCTTTTCTACGAAGACTTCCCGTAGCCACAACTCCATTAGGTTGCCCAAAAAACTCTTCGTTATCTTTTAACACTAAAATATCATTGTAATTAGCACGCTTTAAAACTGCCGCCTGTACAATTCCTTTTGGTAAAACCGTTGGAACATCTTTCATAGAATGCACCGCAATATCAATATCATTATTGAGCATTGCTATGTCTAAATTCTTGGTGAAAATTCCGGTAATTCCGAGTTCGTATAACGGTTTGTTTAATACAACATCTCCGGTAGATTTAATAGGTACAATTGTAGTTTCATACCCTAACTCTTCTAATTGCCTGCGAACCTTATTGGCTTGCCAAAGAGCCAATTCGCTTTCGCGGGTTCCAATTCTAATTATCTTCTGCATTGATTGTTTCTAAATTTGCTCCAAACACTTTTGCCATTACTTGAATACTTTGGTTTACCGAAGTTTCTTCTTCTTTTAAGTGTTTTACAAATTGTGTAGTTATTTTCTGAATAAACCTTGATGTAATTGCTTGTGCCTGAGCTTCATCAAAGTTATTTATTTTTTTCTTATGAAAGTTAATTTCGTCTTGTTGAATTATTTCTAACGATTGTTTTAACGCCATTATAGCCGGAGTAAAACGACGATGATTTAACCACTCGTTGAATTCTTCTTTATGTGTCTCAATAATTGCTTCTGCAAACGGAACCTCTTGTTGACGCAGCGCTAAGGTTTCATCGGTTACTTTTGAAAGTTCATCAACATTTACCAACATGATATTAGACATTTCCTGAACTTCCTCTGCAACGTTTTCTGGCATTGATAAATCTAAAATCAACAAGTTTTTATTTGTGGAAATGTGTTCTTTTCGTACCGTAGGGAAATCAGCTCCCGTAGAAACAATTAACACATCTGCTTTCGCTATTTCAGATGTTAAATCTTCATAGTTAGCTTTTTTAATTGATGGATGGTCTTTTACAAATTCCTCAACCTTTTCTTCTGTTCTGTTAATTAAAGAAACCTGTTTATTATGTGTATATTCAGCAAGGTTTTTACAAGTATGTTTACCCATTTTACCCAAACCAAAAACTAAAATATTTTTTTGATTGTAATCATCTAAATTATTGATGATGTACTGAACCGCTGCATAAGAAACGGAAGTAGTACCTGAACTTAATTTAGTTTCATTCTTTACACGTTTACTAGCTTGCATTACACTATTTAATAAACGCTCTAAATATGCATTGGTTGTTCCTAGTTTTTTAGCCATTTTAAAAGATTGACGTAATTGACCTACAATTTCATAATCTCCTAAAATTTGGCTATCTAGCCCTGTTCCGGTTCTAAATAAATGTTGAATTGCTTCTTGATTCTTTTTTACGTAAGAAATTTTAGCGAACTCTTCAACCGAACCTCCTGAGAATTTACAGATCATGCTAATTAACTGAAAAGGATGCTCTGCAAACCCCATAATTTCTGTACGATTACAGGTTGACAGCACAAAAACTCCATCAAAACCGGTAGTTTTTGCTTCTTTTAAAAGTAACTTTTGATTCTCTTTAGATATTGAAAACTTTCCACGTGTATGCGCATCAGCTTTTACATAGCTTACACCTATACAATAAAAGTTTGAATTTTTAGTTTCAGTCTGCATTCAATTTTCCGTAAAATACCAGACAAAAGTAAAAACTTATACCAGATAAAAATGTCGCTAAAAGAACTTTTAATATCGCTTAACGTTTTTTTTAAGTTTTTAAACTTAAAAACGTTGATTTTGTGTATTTTTGTAGTAAAATCAACTATTAGCTGTTATTTTATATAGAATCATTCTAAATAAAATAAGTTTTAAAACTACAATGATATATGTCAGAAAATATCGCAGAAAGTACTTTTAACGAAACAAATCTTGAAAATGGTTTTTTGTTATTGGAATTCAAAAACAACAGCATTGAACCTCAACGTTTTGAACGTGATATAGATAGCACTTATATCCAGCTTCATTTTTGTATACATGGCAATGCTAAATTTCATTTTAATAATGGCGCATATACCTTTGATGTTTTAGATCAGCACTCTATTTTATTATACAACCCTCAACAAAAATTACCCATAAATTTAGAGATCAGACCTAAAAGCACTTTAATTTCCTTATTGATTTCCATTAAAAAATTTCACTCATTATTTTCAAAAGAAGCAGGTTATATTCCGTTTTTAAGTGATGAAAACATTAATAGAAAGTATTATGATGATAGCGTAATTAAACCCACAGTTTTAATTGTTTTACAGCAACTATTAAATGCTAACATTAATAGTTCTATTCGCGATTTATACATTAAAGGAAAGATTTATGAATTATTAAGCCTTCACTTTCAAAAAGATGAAGCCGCTACAGGAGAATATTGTCCGTTTTTAGTTGATGAGCGCGATGTTGCAAAAATTAGAAAAGCCAAAGACATTATTATTGCTCGTATGGCAGAACCTCCAACTCTACAAGAATTAGCTCATGAAGTTGGTTTAAATTTGAAGAAATTAAAAGAAGGATTTAAGCAAATTTATGGTGATACCGTATATAGTTTCTTGTTTGACTATAAAATGGAACATGCTCGTAAATTATTAGAAGGCAACCAACATAATGTTAATGAAGTCGGATTAAAAGTTGGTTACAGTACCGCAAGTCATTTTATTGCTGCCTTTAAAAAGAAATTTGGGACAACACCAAAACAATATGTTTTAAGCCTCTCTTAACCTCTCCAAAGAAGAGGAATAATTTTGAATCCAAAATAATTCAATGACTAAAACACAAACTAATTAAGCAAGAGAATAATTTCTTCCCTTCGGGAAGATTAAGATGGGCTTTATGAAACAATTACACCACGAAGAAATAACAAATCAACAACAAAAGTTTCCAGTTACTATAGTTTGTGACGCTATTCGTACACCAGAAAACATTGGTATGTGTTTTAGAGTATCTGAAAGTTTTGGAGTTGAAAAAATATATTTGCATGAGAGTTCTCCTGCAATTGATAACAGAATTGTAAAAAAAACTGCGCGTAATACAATTCAACAAATTGAACATGAGCGGTACGAAGATTTTTCAGAAATTATTCAACAATTAAAAGAAGAAGGCAATACAATTATAGGTATAGAAATTACCGATGAAAGTATAAATATTCAGGATTTTGATTTTAAAAATCATCAAAAAATCGTGTTACTTTTGGGTAGCGAACGAAACGGAATTGAAAACATCAATTTAGTAGATGCAACCATTTCAATACCTATGTACGGACGAAACTCAAGTATGAATGTTATACATAGTTTAGCTATTACATTGTATGAAGTAACGAATCAATTAAATGCCTCCCCCATCCCCTCCAAAGGAAGGGAGTTGAGTGGACAATGAGAATAAAAATATAGTATAAAATAACAAATCAGTTACCACCGCTGATTATCCCCTCCCTTTGGGAGGGTTAGGGTGGGCTTTTATGAAAGGAGTTTTATTAGTTAACTTAGGATCTCCAGACAGTACAGATCCAAAAGATGTAAAAAAATATTTAGGTGAATTTTTAATGGACGAACGTGTAATTGACGTTCCGTATTGGTTGCGTGCCTTTATAGTAAAAGGTATCATTTTAAATACCCGACCAAAAAAATCTGCCGAAGCATATCAAAAAATATGGTGGAAAGAAGGTTCTCCATTAATTGTGTTGTCTGAAAGGTTGCAAGCCAAAGTTCAAACTAAAACTGAGCTACCTGTGGCTTTAGCTATGCGCTACGGAAAACCATCTATCAAAACAGGGTTACAAGAATTGTATGACAAAGGTGTAAAAGACGTTTTGTTAATTCCGTTGTATCCACAGTTTGCCATGGCAACCACCGAAACTATTTTGGTGTTAGCTGAAGAATTAAGGCAAAAACATTTTGCGGATATGAAAATAACCGATGTTCCTGCGTTTTACAACAAACCAGAATACATCAAAGCGTTGTCTAATTCTATTAAAGATTATTTAGTTGATAAAGAGTTTGATGAAATTTTATTCTCATATCACGGAGTTCCAGAGCGTCATATTCGTAAATCAGACATTACCAAATCGCATTGTAATCCCGAATCTTCGGGAGATGGAAGTTGTTGTAATACGCCATCTAAAGCACACGAGTTTTGTTATCGCCATCAATGTTATCAAACTACTAAAAATGTGATGAATGAACTTGGTTTGAAAGAAAACCAAGTATCAACTTCGTTTCAATCACGTTTAGGAGTTGACCCTTGGTTACAGCCTTACACCGACAGAACTTTGGTAAAAAAAGCAGAACAAGAAGGTGTAAAAAAACTAGCGGTAGTTACTCCTGCTTTTGTTTCCGATTGTTTAGAAACCTTAGAGGAAATAGCCATGGAAGGAAAACACGAATTTTTAGAAGCTGGTGGAGAGGAATTCCACATGGTACCATGCATCAATGATAATGATGAGTGGGTGGATGTATTAGCAGGCTGGATTAATGAGTTTGATAAAAAATAATTAAATGTCAAGTCGAGCGGAGTCGAGACCTTTCGACTGCGCTCAAGGAGACAAAATTAAAATACCGAAAATGGATTTTTTATACGTAAAAGCTTTACACATCATCTTTGTAGTTACCTGGTTTGCTGGTTTATTCTATATGGTACGTTTGTTTATTTATCATACTGAAGCTGAAAAAAAAGAAGAACCTGCTAAGGAAATTCTTCAAACACAGTATAAATTGATGGAAAAACGTTTGTGGTACATTATTACATGGCCATCGGCAATTTTAGCCAGTTTCTTTGCTTTTTGGATGCTTTATAAAAATCCGATGTATTTAGAAATGCCATGGATGCACGTAAAACTTGCCTTTGTATTAGCTTTATACTTTTACCACGGAGCGTGTCATGTTATTTACAAACAATTACAACGAGATGAAGTAAAATATTCTGCATTAAAACTTAGAATATGGAACGAAGTTGCCACTATTATTCTTTTTGCAGTGGTGTTTTTAGTGGTTTTAAAAAGTGCTATCAATTGGGTTTGGGGTGTTGTTGGAATTGTATTGGTTTCTGTGCTATTAATGATGAGCATCCGCCTATATAAAAAAGTACGCGCTAAAAAAAGTTGGGATAAGTTTGAAAAGAAGTTGATGGAGGAAGATGAAAAATTAGAAGAATAACCTTACTATATATTTTAAAAAAGCGAAGTTTAAACTTCGCTTTTTTTATTAGCCCTTAATAGACTGCTCAAAAGGAATTCTATTCACAATACTCCTACCTAACGTCACCTCATCTGCGTATTCTAACTCATCTCCTACCGAGATTCCTCGTGCAATGGTTGATGTAGTTATTTTATATTGCTCAATCTGTTTGTAAATATAAAAGTTGGTCGTATCTCCTTCCATAGTAGAACTCAAGGCAAAAATCAATTCTTTTACCTCTCCTTCTTTTACTTTTTCTACCAAACTTTCTATTTGTAAATTTTGTGGACCAACACCTTCAATCGGAGAAATTTTCCCTCTCAACACATGGTACAACCCTCTAAACTGACCTGTGTTTTCAATCGCCATTACATCTCTAATATCTTCAACCACACAAACAACTTCAGCATTTCTATTCGGGTTGGCACAAATATCACACAACTCAGTATCCGAAATATTATGACACTTTTTGCATGATTTTACTTCATTTCGTAACAACGATAAAGCTTCAGTCAAATACTTTGTATTTTCAGTAGGTTGTTTTAGTAAATGTAACACCAAACGCAATGCAGTTCGTTTACCAATACCCGGTAATCTGCTCACTTCATTTACTGCGTTTTCTAAAAGTTTTGAAGAAAAATCCATACGGCGAAATTACAATTTTAATAAGAAAAAAGAATCAAGAGAAAAGAGAAAAGATTTCTAAACTTCATCAATTCTTTGTTCTTTATTCTTTGCTCTAAAAACCTTAAAAAACGTACCTTTGAATCATCAAAAATTAAACATCAATTCAATGAATTCAGAAATAAGAAACCTGGAACCGAAAGCAGTTTGGAATCACTTTGCTGATTTAAACGCGGTTCCTCGTCCGTCTAAAAAAGAAGAACGCGTTATTCAGTTTATGGTCGATTTTGGAAAAAGCCTAAATCTTGAAACTGTTGTTGACAAAGTTGGTAACGTTATTATCAAAAAACCGGCAACTTCAGGAATGGAAAACCGTAAAATGGTAGTAATGCAAAGTCACTTAGACATGGTACACCAAAAAAATGCGGATACTAATTTTGATTTTGACACTGAAGGAATTAAAATGTTTGTTGATGGTGATTGGGTAAAAGCTGAAGGAACTACATTAGGTGCCGACAACGGTTTAGGTGTGGCGTCAATCATGGCCGTTTTAGCTTCTACTGATATTGCGCATCCTGCTATTGAAGCTTTGTTTACTATTGATGAAGAAACAGGAATGACTGGTGCAATGGGATTAGAAGGCGGACTTTTAGAAGGAGAAATCTTATTGAATTTAGACACCGAAGAAGATGATGAAATTGGTATTGGATGTGCTGGTGGGGTTGATATCACTGCAACCAGAACGTATTCTTTAGAAGAAACTCCAGACAACACAACTGCTTACGAACTTTCTGTAACTGGTTTAAACGGTGGTCACTCTGGAATGGATATTCACAAAGGCTTAGGAAACGCCAACAAAATCATGAACCGTTTGTTATTTGACGGATTCACAAATTTTGGTTTACGTATTGCTGAAATTAACGGCGGAAGTTTACGCAATGCAATTCCGCGTGAAAGTTTTGCTACAGTGGTTATAGACACCGTTTCAAAAGAACCTTTCTTATTTGAATTAAACGAGCTTATCAACAACATAAAAGAAGAATTTGCTTCGTTAGAACCAAACTTAACTATCGAATTAAAAGAAGTTGAAACTCCTAAAACGGTAATGGATTTAGGTGTTCAAATAGGATTGATAAAAACAATTTACGGAGCATTAAATGGTGTATATCGTATGAGTCCGGATATTGAAGATTTAGTAGAAACTTCAAACAATATTGCCCGTGTTATAGTGAAAGACGGGAATATTAAAATTGGTTGTTTAACACGTTCTTCATCAGAAACTAATAAATGGGATTTAGCAAATTCACTTCGTTCTGTGTTTGAATTAGCAGGTTTTGACGTTGATTTCTCAGGTTCTTACCCTGGTTGGTTACCTAATGTAAATTCTGATATTTTAAAAGTATTAACCAATTTATATGAAGATATGAATAACGAAAAGCCACACGTTGCTGCTTGTCACGCAGGTTTAGAATGTGGTATTTTAGGTCAGAATTACCCAAAAATGGATATGATTTCTTTCGGACCAAATATTCGTGGAGCACACTCTCCAGATGAACGAGCACAAATCTCGTCAATGCAAAAGTTCTGGAAGTTCTTATTAGAAATTTTGAAGAATATTCCGAGTAAAAATTAAAATGAATCAAACCACAGCTTTTAGTTGTGGTTTTTTATTTACATTTAACCAATGAATTTCCTCGCACACTTATACTTGTCTGGTAACAATACCCAAATTATGTTGGGTAATTTTTTTGCAGATCATGTTCGCGGGAATAAATTCTCACACTTTTCCGAGGAAATTCAACAAGGAATAATACTGCACCGCAAAATTGATACGTTTACCGATACTCACGAAATTGTAAGAAAAAGTAAGCGTCGTTTACATGAACGTTACGGACATTATGATGGAGTAATCATCGATATTTTTTACGATCATTTTTTAGCTAAAAACTGGGAAAAATATTCTCAAATTCCGTTAGATATTTATGTTAACAGTGTTTATAGACTTCTATTAGAAAATAAAGAAATTCTTCCGCAAAAAACACAAGACTTACTTCCGTATATGATTGAATACAATTGGTTGTATAATTATCAGTTTACAGATGGAATTCAACAAGTTTTAAACGGAATGAATCGTCGCACCAAAGGTAAATCGCAAATGCACTTAGCTACCGAAGATTTACAATTACTCAACAAAGAATTAGAAGAAGATTTCTTTGCTTTTTTTGCTGAGTTATTAGCGTATGTAAAATCAGAACTTAGCAAACTTAAAACAGATTAAATATGAAAATCCGCTCAATTTTTATAATCAGCTTAAGCTTTCTATTAATTTATTGTAAAAAGAAACCTGAAATTGGAGTTATTACCGAAAAAGCAATGGTAGTTTCTGCACGTAAAGAAGCTTCCAAAATTGGTTCTGACATTTTAAAAAAAGGCGGAAATGCTTTTGATGCCATGGTAGCAACTGAATTGGCTTTGGCTGTGGCGTATCCGTATGCAGGTAACTTAGGTGGTGGCGGATTTATGGTGTACAGAAAAAATGATGGTGAAATCGGTGCTTTAGATTACCGTGAAAAGGCTCCTTTGGCTTCTCATAAAGACATGTATCTTGATTCTTTAGGCAATGTAGTTGAAGGTAAAAGTGTATTAGGCGCTATGGCAGTTGGTGTTCCTGGTACCGTTGCTGGAGTTTTTGAAACGCATAAAAAATTTGGTTCATTACCTATTGAAGAAATCTTACAACCGGTTATCGATTTGGCAAATCGCGGAGTTATTGTTACAAAAAAACAAGAAAAACGAATCAGAGAATACCAACCTAAATTTTTAAAAGCCAATAAAGATTCCATCCTTTTTGATAAACTTTGGAAAGAAAACGACACCATAAAATATCCCGCTTTAGCGGAAACTCTTACTCGAATTCAAAAAAAGGGTCGTGATGAATTTTATAAAGGTGAAACAGCAAAAAAACTAGCAGAATTTATTCAAAATAATGGCGGAATTATTACCGAAGAAGATCTAGCTAAATATGAAGCTAAATGGCGAACTCCTATTGTATTTGAATACGATGATTTACGCATTATTTCTATGTCGCCACCATCAAGCGGAGGAGTGTGTTTAGCGCAAATTATGAATACTATTGAATCATATGATCTAGACCAATACGGACATAATTCAGTAAAATCAATACAAGTTATTACAGAAGCCGAACGAAGAGCGTACGCAGATAGAAGTCACTTTTTAGGTGATCCTGATTTTGTGAATATTCCTTTAGATACACTTATCAGCAAACAATATTCAAATCGTAGAATGAGTGATTTTTCTTTTGAAAAACCTACTTCTTCTGAGGATATTTCTCATGGAAACATTGAAATGGTAGAAAGTGATGAAACCACCCACTACTCTATTGTTGACCAATTTGGAAATGCAGTTTCCGTCACCACCACTTTAAACGGAGCATACGGTTCTAAACTTTATTGTTCTGAACTTGGTTTCTTTTTAAACAATGAAATGGACGATTTTAGTAGTAAACCAGGTGTACCAAACATGTTTGGTTTAATTGGTGCTGAAGCGAATAAAATAGAACCTGAAAAGCGTATGTTAAGTTCTATGACGCCTACTATTGTTGAAAAAAACGGAAAATTATATATGGTTGTAGGTACTCCTGGAGGTTCTACCATTATTACTTCTGTATTGCAAACAATTTTAAATGTTCATGAATATAAAATGGGAATGCAAGAAGCGGTAAATCAACCTCGTTTTCACCATCAATGGTTGCCAGATGTGATAAAAATGGAACCTAACGGATTTTCACCTAAAGTGAAAAATAAGCTAAAAGAATTGGGTTACGAATTAGATGAAACCAACTCTCCTGTAATCGGAAAAGTTGACGCCATTTTAGTGTTACCTAACGGAAAATTAGAAGGTGGTGCAGATCATCGTGGTGATGATACAGCAGTTGGGTTTTAACTTATTGATTTATCTTTATAAAATGTTAGAAATTAGACCAAATTGTGAGCATTGTGGTAAAGATTTACCTTATAATTCAGTTGAGGCAATGATTTGCTCTTTTGAATGTACATATTGTAAAAACTGTGCTACAAAAGTGTTTAACAATATTTGTCCTAGCTGTGGTGGTGGTTTTGAAAAACGTCCTGTGAGACCTTCTGAAAAATTAGGTAAATATCCTGCTTCAGAAAAACGAGTTTTTAATCCTAAGGATTTAGAGAAATTTGAAGGACTTAGACAAAAGTATAAGAATATACCATCAGAAAAACGATAGTTATGAAACAATACGAAATTGATAAACTAAACAGAGTAAAACGTGGTGCAAACAGAGCAACCTACGATATTGAAACTATCAACAAGATTATTGATGCTGGATTTTTAGGATATGTGGGATATATTTATGATGGTTACCCTATTTCAATTCCAATGGCTTATGCAAGAAAAGAGGATAAAATCTATCTCCATGGATCAACAGGAAATAGAATGCTACAAGCTATTTTAGAAGCCGAAAAAACATCTATCACCATTATGCATTTAGACGCGTTGGTTTTGGCTCGTTCGGGTTTGCATCATTCGGTAAATTACAGATCCGTTACTCTGTTCGGAAAAGTTTCTAAAATAGAAGACGATACTAAAAAAACAGCTATTCTAGAACAAATCATTAATAATATGGTTCCAAATCGTTGGGATTCGCTACGACCGATGCATCAAAAAGAATTAGACCGAACTTTAGTAGTTGAATTCACTATTGAAACAGCATCTGCAAAAATTAGAGATGAAGGCGTAAATGATGAACCCAAAGATTACGATTTACCCATTTGGGCAGGTATTGTTCCTATCAAACAAATAGCAGAATTCCCTATTTCTGATGAAAAATTAGAAAAAGGAATCGAAATTCCTGAACACGTTTTAAACTATTACCATAACAATAAACAATAAAACTGCTACATTTGCGGCATGCGAATAGATATTATTACGGTTGAACCCGATTTAATTAAGAGTCCGTTTGAAAATTCAATGATGAAGCGTGCCATTGACAAAGGACTTGCAGAAGTACATTTTCATAATTTACGTGAATATGGTTTTGGTAATTATCGTCAAATTGACGATTACCAGTTTGGTGGTGGCGCAGGTATGGTTTTAATGATTGAACCTATTGCTAAATGCATTGAAAAACTACAGTCAGAAAGAGAATATGATGAAATCATTTATATGACTCCAGATGCTAAAACCTTGAATCAATCTACTGCTAATCAACTATCATTAAAAGAAAATATTATCATTTTAACAGGTCACTACAAAGGAGTGGATCAACGTGTTCGTGATAAATTTGTAACTAAAGAAATATCTATTGGCGATTATGTATTAACAGGAGGAGAATTAGCAGCAGCAGTATTATGTGATGCTGTTATTCGTTTAATTCCGGGTGTTTTAGGCGATGAAACTTCTGCCCTAACCGATTCTTTTCAAGATAATTTATTATCGCCTCCGGTATACACAAGACCTGCTGAGTACGAAGGAATGAAAGTCCCAGAAGTATTATTATCAGGAAATTTCCCTAAAATTGAAGAATGGCGAAGCGAACAAGCTTACAAACGCACTAAAGAAATTAGACCCGATTTATTAGATGAATAAACTGCAAGAATTTATAAAAAAACATCCGGCAATTAGCATTGTTTTAGGATTTCAGCTTTTTAGATTGGTATTACTTCCATTTATGGGGCTAATGCCTCAGGATGCTTATTATCATTTTTACGGAGAAAACTTATCACTTTCGTATTTTGATCATCCGGGAATGATTGGATACATTTTACGTTTATTTACAGAGGTTTTCGGTAAATCGGTATTTGTGGTAAAATTTGCCGATTTTGTAGTTACTTCATTAACATTAATGAGTTTTTATAAACTAGCATCGTACTTTTTATCGAATTCTAAATTACAAATAGCTACTGTTTTATTAGCTTCAACCTTATTTATTTCAATACTCTCATTTAATTCAACACCTGATGTTCCTCTAATGTTGTTTTGGACATTAAGCATCATCTGTTTATACAAAGCTATTTTTGAAGAAAAAAAATGGTTTTGGATTATTGGAGGGATAACCATGGGGCTTGCTTTTGACAGCAAGTATACTGCACTACTTTTACAAATTGGCTTACTTGCATTTTTAGCTTTTTCTAACCAATATAGAAAGTTACTACTATCACCATGGCTATGGATATCATTAATTATTTCAGCTTTGGTTACTTTTCCAGTTTGGTATTGGAACTATCAGCATGATTTTGCTTCATTTTTATTCCAATCATCCAGTAGAACCGGTGATATTTCAAAGTTTAAAATTTCTCCTAATTACTTTTTCGGAGCTATTGGTCATCAAATATTTCTCTTACTACCTGTTCTATTTATAGTTTTTATAACCTTTACTTTTAAATACATAAGAAGAGCAATCGTAAAGTTCAAATTACCAAGTGCTAAAACATTATTTTTATTAGCTTTTTTCATTCCTACATTTGTTGGCTTTTTCTCTTTAACACCAGTGTATTGGGTGAAATTAAATTGGATGATGCCTTCTTATATTACCGGAGTAATTATAGCATCCATGTTTGTCAATAAAAAAATGTTACGAACTCAGATAATTATCTCTGTGGTTATTCATTTATTATTAAGTCTGCAAATATTGTTTTATGTAGTTCCTATTAAAAGTGATGATACTTGGATTGGTTGGAAAGAATTAGCCCAAGAAACTCAACAGTTGCAAAAAAAATATCCTGATACATTTGTATTTTCTGATGATGGATATAAAACCTCTGCTTGTTTAAACTTTTTTATGGATGATAAAGTGTATGCTCAAAACATTATCGGTAAACATGCCTTACATTTTGATTATCTGGGTGACAACTTATCAACATTAAACGGTAAAAATGCTTTGTTTATTGATTCTGATAAACGTTTTAAAAACAAAGAGAAAAGGAACAAACAAGAGCCTTTACTAAGTGATTATTTTTCATCTGTTGTAGAGTTAGAACCAATTATTATTAAAATAAACGATAACGAAGTTCGTAAATTTTGGGTGTATTACTGTGAAAACTACCACTTTAAAAACTAAAAAATTTAATTTACTTATATAAAATTAATTACTACATTTGCAGTCGCAAAATCAACCTCTGACGAAAATCGTGAATGTTGCTTTGTTTAAACCATAATATTTTTAACAATGGATTTAGTTAAGTTTGTACAAGACGAATTTGTAACAAAAAATGAATTACCACAATTTACTCCTGGTGATACAATTACTGTTTACTATGAAATTAAAGAAGGGAACAAAACTCGTACCCAGTTTTTTAAAGGAGTAGTTATTCAAAAAAGAGGTTCTGGTGCTTCAGAAACTTTTACAATTAGAAAAATGTCTGGAACTGTTGGTGTGGAGCGTATTTTCCCAATCAACTTACCAACTATTCAAAAAATTGAAGTAAATAAAAAAGGTAAAGTTCGTAGAGCACGTATCTTTTACTTTAGAGGTCTTACTGGTAAAAAAGCAAGAATCAAAGAAAGAAGAGACTAAAGTTCTTACACTTTTAAATTATTATAAAAAACGATGCAAATTGCATCGTTTTTTTATTTACAATTGTTAATAACTAATAAAATCACACTGTTAATTATTATTTTGTTAAAATAATTGCTTATTAACAATAAACTTATTAAATTTACTATCAGCAAAAGTTTTTAAAAGTTACGTTCTTTATATTTTACTGTTTATTCAAAATACTATTAATATTCGGTTTTTATGTTTTATTAAAGTAATAACTAATAATTAGTTAATTTTACTGAAGTAAAGACTATTTTGAAAAACAGTTAAGTGTTTTTTAACTAATTTAATAATTAATTAAAAACACAAATTGTTGAAATAAATTAAAGGAATTTCATTTAATTATTTAGAAAGAATAGAAAAAATTCTATTCAAAAGTAGAAATATTATAAGTTTTCTTTATGCTATTTCAAAGAAGCCATATTAAATATACGTTATTTAATATGGCTTTTATTTTACCTATGCAACCTACCACAACCAACTCTTTTTTATCAAAAATTCAAAAAAACACCCTTATTAATAACAATTTAGCATTTAAAAATTAAATTGTAATCCTTAAATTTGCTGCACTTCAAATTAAAACAACAAACCCATATATGAGTACAAAAGCTAAAATCATGTACACAAAAACGGATGAGGCTCCGGCGTTAGCTACTCGTTCATTTTTGCCAATTGTAAAAGCATTTACAAAATCATCTAACATAGAAATTGTTACAAAAGATATTTCTTTAGCAGGTAGAATTCTTGCTAATTTTTCTGATTATTTAACAGAAGAACAACGTGTTGAAGATGCGTTAGCATTTTTAGGTGACTTAGCTACTAAACCAGAAGCCAACATTATTAAGTTGCCAAATATCAGTGCTTCTGTTCCGCAGTTAAAAGCTGCTATTAAAGAATTGCAAGCGTTAGGGTATACTTTACCAGATTATCCAGAAGAAGCAACTACAGATGAAGAAAAAACTATTTTAGCTCGTTATAACAAAGTAAAAGGATCTGCTGTAAATCCTGTATTACGTGAAGGAAACTCAGATCGTCGTGCTCCTAAAGCAGTAAAAAACTACGCTAAAAAAAACCCACACTCAATGGGTGCTTGGAGTGCTGACTCTAAAACTCACGTAGCTACAATGAATGCTAACGATTTTGCGCATAGTGAAAAATCGGTAACTGTTCCTGCAGCTACGAACGTTCAAATAGTACATACAGACGCTAATGGTAATAAAACTGTTTTAAAAGAAAAAGTTTCTTTATTGGCAGATGAAGTTATCGACGCTTCTGTAATGAATAAAAAAGCATTATTAGCTTTCTTAGAGGAGCAAGTTAAAGATGCTAATGATAAAGGAGTATTGTTTTCATTACATATGAAAGCAACTATGATGAAAGTTTCTGATCCAATTATTTTTGGTCATGCCGTTCGTGTTTTCTTTAAAGATTTATTTGAAAAGTATGCTGATACTTTCAAAGAAATTGGAGTAGATGTAAATAACGGATTCGGAAACTTATTAAGCAATCTTGAAGAAGTTTCTGCAGAAAAGAAAGCTGAAATTTTAGCAGATATCGATGCTATCTATGCTAAAAACCCAGATGTTGCCATGGTAAATTCTGATAAAGGAATTACCAACTTACACGTTCCTTCTGATGTAATTATTGATGCTTCTATGCCAGCAATGATTCGTACTTCAGGACAAATGTGGAACAAAGAAGGAAAACAACAAGACACTAAAGCGGTTATTCCTGATAGTTCTTATGCTGCATTATACCAAGCTACAATCAATTTCTGTAAAGAAAATGGTGCATTTGATCCAACTACAATGGGTACAGTTCCAAACGTAGGTTTAATGGCTCAAAAAGCTGAAGAATATGGTTCTCATGACAAAACTTTTGAAATTGCTGCTAATGGAAAGGTTTCTGTAGTAGATGCAGAAGGAAACACCTTGATTGAGCATTCGGTTGAAGAAGGAGATATTTGGAGAATGTGTCAAACCAAAGACGCTCCAATTCAAGATTGGGTTAAATTAGCAGTATCTCGTGCTAAAGCAACACAAACTCCAGCAGTTTTCTGGTTAGATAAAAACAGAGCTCACGATGCTGAGTTAATTAAAAAAGTGGAAAAATACTTACCAAACCATGACACTAAAGGGTTAGAAATCCATATTATGTCGGTTGCCGAAGCTACCCTGTTTACTTTAAAAAGAGTAAAACAAGGACAAGATACCATTTCAGTAACAGGTAATGTTTTACGTGATTATCTAACAGATTTATTTCCAATTTTAGAATTAGGCACGTCAGCTAAAATGTTATCAATTGTACCATTAATGAATGGAGGAGGATTATTTGAAACAGGTGCAGGTGGTTCAGCTCCAAAGCACGTACAGCAATTTGTAGAAGAAAATCACTTACGTTGGGATTCTTTAGGAGAATTTTTAGCTCTAGCAGTTTCTTTAGAACATTTAGGAGAAACAAATAATAATTCTAAAGCATTAATTTTAGCTGAAACACTAGATGACGCTATTGAAAAGTTATTAGACAATAAAAAAGGGCCTTCTCGTAAAGCTGGAGAATTAGACAACCGTGGAAGTCATTTTTATTTAGCCATGTATTGGGCACAAGAATTAGCAAATCAAGATAAAAACGCTGAATTAAAAGCGGAATTTACTCCTATTGCTCAAGAAATGAAGACTCATGAAACAAGTATAGTTAGTCAACTTAATGAAATTCAAGGTAAGCCTGTAAATATAGGAGGATATTATGAACCAAAAGATGAGTTAGCCAATGCTGCTATGAGACCAAATACAATATTAAATAGCATATTAGATAAAATTTAATTACAATAATTTATAGTAAAAAAGCGAGTAAAATTACTCGCTTTTTTTATTTCTCTTTCTTTTCTTCACTTCTTTTTCCCTTGTTAGAAGTATTCATTTAATGAGACACCATACTTTTTAATAGGTCACATTTATATTCAAAAATTTTTATCCGTACTTTTGATACATGAGTTTTACCAAAACAACCGAACAATCATCAAACTATAATCATCTGGAAAAGATGAGCGTTTCCGAATTATTAACAAACATTAATAATGAAGATAAAACAGTTCCTTTGGCTATAGAAAGAGCCATTCCTCAAATTGAAAAGTTAACAGAACAAATTGTAGAAAAACTAAAAAATGGCGGACGATTATTTTACCTAGGTGCAGGTACTAGTGGTCGTTTAGGTATTGTTGATGCTTCTGAGTGCCCTCCTACTTTTGGTGTTTCTCATGATTTAGTAATCGGTTTAATTGCTGGTGGAGATACCGCTATTAGAAAAGCTGTGGAGTTTGCTGAAGACTCAACTTATCAAGGATGGAAAGATCTACAACAATATCAGGTTTCCGATAAAGATGTAGTAGTTGGTATTGCTGCTTCAGGTACAACTCCCTATGTAATTTCAGCTTTAGAAAAATGTAATATAAATAATATAATAACAGGCTGTATTACCTGTAATAATGGAAGTCCGTTAGCTTTAACTGCTCAATTCCCAGTAGAAGTTATTGTGGGGCCAGAATTTGTAACTGGAAGTTCACGAATGAAAGCTGGAACTGCCCAAAAATTGGTATTAAACATGATTTCTACAGCTACCATGATTCAGTTAGGAAAAGTTAAAGGTAACAAAATGGTTGACATGCAACTTTCTAATAATAAATTAGTAGAAAGAGGCGAGAAAATGTTAATTTCTGAATTGAATATCGACCAAAAAATAGCTACCCAATTATTAAAAAAATACGGTAGCGTTCGTGAAGCCATCAAAAATTTTAATCAATAAAAATAATGCAGAAAAACTACGAAAAACCGTTGAAAAAATTAATGATTCTACTAGGGTTACTCGTTGTATCTCCATTAGTATTGAGTATTGGTTTCAAAGCTTTAAAAGTATACACTGAAAGTCCGAAATTGTTTATCGGATACGGATTAGTAGTTATAGGATTTGTCTTATTGATATTTACAGTTTATTACGGATTTAAGACCTTTCAATCATTTTTAGATATTTTATTTGACAAATAAATGCTAAGCAAAACTTCTATAAACAAAGTTTTAAACTGGGAGCATTGGCCATCATCTATGTTTTATGTCCCTAACCTACCCTATGCTTTTTATTTAGCTTTTAGAGCTGGAAACACCACTTTTTTTACAGCAGCAAATCCTGCTTTGAAAAGTTCAGGAAATGGTACTGAAAGTAAGTATGAAACCATTCAATTAGTGCCTGAGAAACACAGACCGAAATCGGTTTTAGTGACTGAAAAAAATTCTTTTCAAGACATACTTAATCAGTTGCAAAAAGAAAAAATCCTATACCCATTAATTGCAAAACCTGATGTAGGTTTCAGAGGTTTGTTAGTGAAGAAAATTCATTCTGAAACGGAACTGAAACAATATCTCGAAAAATATCCTGTCAATATTATCCTACAAGAATTTTTAGATTATGAAAATGAATGCGGAGTGTTCTATCATAAAAATCCTAGAACCAACAAAGGACATATCAGTTCTTTAACTTTAAAACGGTTTTTAAGTGTGATTGGAGATGGAAAATCGACTTTAAAAGAACTCATTTTAGCCGATGAAAGGGCAAAATTATATATAGATTTATTTGAAGAGATTCATCAGCATAAATTAAACGAAATTCTAAAGAAGGAACAAAAAATCAAATTAACTGCTATAGGAAATCATTCTAAAGGCACACAGTTTATCAACGGAAATCATTTAATTTCTGAAAAACTAATCCAAACTTTTGATAATTTAAGCAATTCAATTGATGGTTGGTATTACGGACGAGTAGATGTAAAATACAATACTTTTTCAGCATTAGAAAACGGAACCGACTTTAAAGTACTTGAAATAAATGGTGTTATTTCTGAACCTACTCATATTTACGATGCAGAAAATTATTCTTATTTCAAAGCCTTAAAAACAATTAGGCAACATTGGAAATCTTTATTTAAAATAGCGACCACTAATCACTATTATAACAACATTACTTTAGTTAAACCAAGAGTTTTTATAAACGAAATGAGATGGTTAAAAAGCTACATAAAAAAGATAAAAAAATATTCAGGGTAAAGAAAAAAAATAAAAAAATATTTTTTAATTAATTAATTTTTCTACATTTGCGGTCAGATTTACCCCCGAGTCTAAAAAGTGAAACAATCCCCAAAAATGGAAAGGTTTTTAATCTTTTTGACTTTTATAATATCTGTAATCCCTATATATTCCCAAGTAAAAATTGGGGATAATCCTTCTATCATACATAACAATTCAATTCTTGAACTTGAAAGTTCTGATAAAGTATTAGTCATTAGTAGAATGTCTGATACTCAAATGAAGTCTATACAACCTTTACCAGGTGCTTTAGTTTACAATATTGATAATAGCTGTGTATATACTTACAACGGAACTTCATGGATAAGTCTATGTGACTCAACAGCTTCCCGAGGTATTAATGTAACCACAACACCTACAGCTCCTACTAATAATTACCAAGGAGATTTTTGGATTAATAATTCAACTAATAATAGTGTAAGTATTTGGGATGGTACACAATGGATTCCTATTGATACCAACCCTAGAAGAGGAAATGGTAGCCCAACAGCTAGTTCTGCTCCAAACCCAATTGCAGGTGATTTATATGTAGATCAAACAACTGCAATAATTTATGCTTATGATGGCACAACATGGATAAGCTCTAATACAACAGTAAATGCTAACAATGGTGTTTTTGTAGCTGCAAATAATACTATTCAATTAGGAGGAGTTTTAATTATGCCCACTACAATTACAACAGATACTACAAATACATTGTCTATTCAAGGGTTACAAAATGGAGATATTACGCAAGATGATATAATAACTGTTGATAAAGCTACTGGTGTCTTAAAAAAAATAACCTCTACAAATTTACTACGAGAAGAAGTTACCGAGCTAACAGCAAATGATGGTCAATTAGTTTTTAACGGGCTAAATCTACGATCAACCGATAAGGTAAATGTGTATAGAAATGGTGTTCGAATTGATTTTACCATTATTAACACCAATACTATAGAAATTGAGCCAGAGGCAACATGTTACCAAGGAGATGAAATTAGAATAGTACAATATTATTAACAATAAATAAACAACCCCAAATAAATATAAATACAAATATCTGATTATGAACACAATTACAAACAAATTTAAAATTGCATTAATTGCTTTCGGTTTATTAGCTGTAGGAACAATAAATGCTCAAACAACAACGGGTGATATCACTCAACAAGGTAATGCTACCTTAGGTTCTACAGGAACAGCTGTTAAATTAGTAGATAATAAAGGAACTATTAAGTATTTACAAGCAGCTAATGGTTTAACATCTTTAACAAATACTACACCTAATGGAGGGGTTATAACTACTTGGCAATTAGGAGGTACTTTAACTAGCAACACATATATTGCAGCTGGTACTGGAACTGAATTTGCTTTAGATGGTTTACAATTAGTAACTGATGCTGCTACAGCTTCTACAAATTCTGTAGATCGTGAAAATCATGGAGGAACAGGTACTGGTTTTACAGTTTTATTAAGAGATGAAGCAACCGGAGCAATACAAAAAATGCAACTTTCAGATTTACTTAAAGTAGACGGAATTAGAGTTGAACATACACAAGGTACTAATGCTTCTGCTGATGTTCCAATTACTGTTACTGGTTTACCTACCTTAAACGCTGCTACTACAGCTGCTAAATTATTTGTATACAGAAATGGTGTAAAACTAAGATTTGGTACAGATTTTAATGTAACTGCAGACACGGTAACTATAACATATAGTGCAACAGATTTACCAATGTATGCTGGTGATATAGTAGAAATTCAGTATATCAAATAATAATTAATGATTAAAAACATTAATATCATATTAAAGATTTTAGTATTAACTTCAGCATTGGCTTTATCCTATAAAGCCAATGCACAAGAAGTTAATGTAGTAACTAATAAAGGAACTCTTACAACCGTTAAAAACACCCGAGTTTTTACAGGTACAAAACCTTTAAATGCAGATGCTTTAATTGGCGATATGTTTTTTGATGTATACCCAAATCCGACTACAATTGAAATTTGGGAAGGTTCTGAATGGAGAAAAATAAATAATAATAGTTCTCATACAGGAACAACAGGCTCTGTTTTTTTTGCAAATACTGATGGTACACCCACAGAAAATAACACTGCTTTAAATTTTAACAATACTAATTCTACACTTAACTCTAGTAATATTAGCATAACAGGTACATATGCCGATAGTGATGGTGATGTAGGAATTAACGGACAAATACTTTCTTCAACCGCTACCGGAACAAATTGGATAAATAATGTAGCTGCCAACAATTGGTTAATTACCGGAAATTCTAATGCAACAGCTGCCAACTTTTTGGGCACAACAAATGATGTTAGAATGCAAATAAGATCTAACAATTTGCCAATGCTTGAATTTGGAAGAAGACAAACTTTAGGACTAACAACTGGTAACCCTGATTATAATAATCCTGATCAACCTTTAGTCCATTTAAATGGTAATGGAACAACAGCAGCTTTACAATTTGCTTCAGCTTCTGGTGCATACAAACCCATGTTTTTTACCACCACAAACGGTGCTTTTAGATTAAGGGGTAATATGTCTACTAATGATTTATTTGAATTTGGTTCTGCTGGTCCAAATAACGATGGTAGACTAGAGTTTATTGTAGGAGATGATAACACAGAACCTATAGTTTTTAAAAGACATTTTTGGGATGGTGATATGCAAACTGAGTTCTTTCGAGTGCAAGGCCATCAATATGGAATTAATGCAAAGACTAGATTTGGTATAAATATAAATCCAACACCTGTAGCAAAAGATGATACTTATAATGATGCCTCAACGGGTACAAGTAATACCCAAATGGCAAATTCAACCTTTCAAGTAAAAGGTTCAATATCTAAATCAATCTTAACTACCACAGGAAATTTAACACTTACAGAAGACCATTACAGTATAATGTTAGGAGGTGCTCACACCATAACATTGCCTAATGCAAACACTTGTGAGGGTAGAATTTATATTATAAAAAATCCTTTTAATGTTGATACTTCAATTAGTTCTTTTGTAGGAGTTGACAATACTAACAAAAATTTAGTACCTAAAGAATCAGTTTTATGGATACAGAGTAATAGTAGCAATTGGCAACAAATAAACAATAATAAAACATCTTCTGGGACTTCTTCAAGTTCTGGAGATATTAAACATGGGGTTCAAAATGCTGATCATAGTGGATGGTATATATTAGATGGTAGACCCATAAGTTCTTTATCTCCTTCAGCACAAGCAGCAGCCTCATCATTAGGTTTTTCAACAAATCTTCCTAATGCCAATAATAGAGTTTTAAAACATCCTGATTCATCACAATCAATAGGTGATGTTGGTGGTCAAGCATCTACTGTACTTATTCAAAATAATTTACCCAATGTTAATTTTTTTGGAAATACTTCTACTACAGGTAATCATAACCATAATTTCACCGGTGTAATAGCAACAGGAAGAATGCTAAATAATAGTGATTCAAATGTAAGTGTTTATACTCAAGATATAGCAGGCTCAACTAATACATCAACAAATGGCAATCATAGTCATGCTGTAACAGTTAATAGTGGAGGTAATAGTCAATCGTTTGAACGCTATCAACCTTTTTTAGTAGTTAATACTTTTATTTATTTAGGATTATAGGTTTATGAAGAACCTGTTAATTATATTATTTTTATTTTTTATAAGTATAAAAATTTATTCCCAACAAGCCTTCCAAAACTTTGGGAACATTCAAATGCATAATAATGCTCAAGTAGGTTTTCATACTAACTTGGTAAATAATGGTACATTTAATAATAACTTAGGTTCGGTAGGGTTTTATCATGATAATGAAATAATTTCTGTTTCAGGAACTAACAAACCAGTTTTCAATGATTTAGAAATAGATGTAACTAATAATTTACAACTCTTTGTTTCATTAGGTGTAACCAATGAACTCACTTTTTTTAACGGTAAAGTAATCACCCCTAAAAACAATAATTCTATTTCGTTAGATTTTATTAATCATGATTTTTATGTAGGAGAAGATGATTTTAGGCATGTAGACGGATATGCATCCGTTTTTGGTAATGAAGAATTTATCTTTCCTATTGGTGATGATGATCGTTTACGACCTATGATTATTCCTAATCAACAAAACAATCAATACTATCGAGGTGCCTATTTTTACGAAAATCCAGAAACCCCATCAACCTTTGTAAATCAATTTTTAACCTCTCAAAAACAACTTTCTATTGAAAATATTAGCAATCGTGAGTTTTGGGATCTAGATGGTAATTCTGCTACACAAGTTACTCTTACGTGGGATTCCTTTAGTAGCATTACCTCTATTTCTACAAATTTAGATTTACTCAGAGTAGTAGGTTGGAGTAAAATTGAAAATCAATGGGTAGATTTAGGAAACAGCAATACACAAGGTAATCTCAATCAAGGTAAAATTACCTCTGCCCCATTCATTCCTAATAATTACACAATAATAACTATTGGATCTTCAATAAATAATGATTTAACTAAAAATGAAAATTATTTAATTTCTCCTAATGGAGATAATTTAAATGAAACTCTGGTAATTGAAGAAGTTGAAAGATTTGAAAAAAATGTGCTTACTATTTTTAATCGTTGGGGAAATATAGTCTACAAAAAAGAAAACTATAAAAATGATTGGAATGGTATTTCAACAGGAAGAATTACTCTTGATAGTGAAAGTAAATTACCTGTTGGAACATATTTTTATACTTTAAAACTAGGAAACTCTACCAACTTCACCTCTCTAAAAAAAGGTTGGGTATATATTAATAGATAATTTTTCTGTTCTATTTCAATATTTTGGGTGTTGTAGGATTGTACCCAAAATCTGAATCTGGTAATTCCACTCCTAATTGATATACTAAAAAACCTATACTTGCAAAATGATGAATAGCATGACTATGTGCTTGTATTAAAGCACTTCCTAAAGTATAATTTGCATACAAAGTACCCGTACCCAAATCATCACAAACAGTTATAATTTGATCAAAATCATAATGTTTCATTGAACGAAGTTTTTCAATGATAGAATTAAAATAGGCTATTCCATGTTCAGTTTTAATTTGAGCTAATTCATTTCTATTTCTATCAGAAAAATCAACAGTACCACTTTCAAATCCTTGAAAAATACAAGAAAATATATCTAATACGTGCCGCATATTGTTTCCTATACTAGAATAATAAGGCGGAATTGTACAATCACTATACTGTTCATCATTAATGCTCTCTAAAAGTTTAATTCCTCTCTGTAGATTTTTCTCTATAGCTTCTATCATTAAAAATGCGTTTCATGGTCAGTCGTATAAATATAAAAATTTTTACTCCACCAACTAAAAAAACGACGTTTAAAAAAATAAAACAAACATAAATAACTATTTTTCAATTAGTTAAAACAAATTGTATATAACTAATATTTTTTTGGCACGTTGTTTGAAAACTACATACCAAATGCGGAAGCTGAAAAGCATATAGAGTAAGCATAACCCTAAAACTAGCAATTATGAAAAAAGGGATACTATTATTATTAGGTTTGGTAAGTATAACAGCAGTTAATGCAACAACTATCAAAACACCATCAAGCAAAATTGGGGTTAACTATCGTTATAATGACGCGGTAACCTTTGTAGAACGTGGAGTTCAATTCCATGTATTTTTAAACGGCGATTTTGATTTCAATATCCATGCAAGAAATAATCGTTATTATGATTATAATGGAATTCGAGTAAACAACGGATTACGTATTGAAAGAGATTACAGAGGCAGAATTAGAAGAGTAGGAAATGTTTTTATCAATTATGATGCGAGAGGTAATGTAAAAAGAATTGGTAATGTATTTATGCAATATCGTTTCGGAAATCTATCAAGAGTAGGAAATTTAAAGATTGTTTATGATCGTTGGGGATATCCAAACTTTAATGGATATGTAAAACCTGGTAGACATTATGATGATTACTATTACAACGATGGGTTAGATGTAAATATTGATATAAATATTGGAGGAATTTTTGAGTATGATGATGCTTATTTCTATAAAAGAGATTTTAGAAACAACTACCGTCAATTCAAAGAAGATAACAACTACTTTTATTACAAAACGATTCCAAATGCTAAAATTGGTAAAAAAGCAAAAATTATTAAGCGTAAAAAACCTGCAAAAAGAAAAGTAAAAAAATACAATGACTACAAAAGAGATTATAATGTGAGTCCTGAGCAAGTAGGAAGATCAAAAAGAAATAGATAAATGAACAAAAAGCCGAGGCATAAGCTTCGGTTTTTTATCGATTTAAATATAATATTTAATCACATCTTTATTTTTTTACTATTTCATTTGACTAAAAATGACTATTTAATCACTATTCTTTAACTCAATTCCAAACTTTATTCACTTAAAAATCAGCTTCTTTCTATTAAGAAAAATACCATATCTCCAATTTCTTATTTTTAAATTTATCATATTTTAAATAAATACATCTAAAAATCAATTTTAATGCATTAATTTTAATATATTTTAATTTTTAATAAAAATTAAATAACTTATTCATCTATTTATTAATAATAATTAAATATAGATGGAATCTCAAGGTCTCTACTTAAAAGAATTCGAAACTGCAAATTGCGGTGCAGGTTTTATATGCAATCTACACGGAAAAAAATCGCATAACATTATCCATAATGCTCTAGAAATTTTAGAAAAATTAGAACATAGGGGCGCAGTTAGTGCTGATGGAAAAACAGGAGATGGCGCAGGTATTTTAATTGATATTCCACATGATTACTTTCAACGAATTTGCTCATTTCATTTACCAAAACCATCTGAATATGCAGTAGGAATGGTTTTTTTACCCAAAAGTAGAAATCAGCTTGAATATTGTAAACAAACACTAGAAGAGGAACTCACAAAACAAGACTTATTAATTTTAGGTTGGAGAAGAGTTCCTGTAAACACCTCTTACTTAGGTAAAATTGCAGCAAAATCTGAACCTAGTATATATCAGGTATTTGTTACTAAAAAGGATGACTCTTTAACTGATTTACAATTCAACGCAAAACTTTATGCAGCAAGAAAAATAACTGAACATCATATTGAAAAATCAAAATTATCTGAAAGAAGTTATTTTTATTTTTCAAGCTTCTCTACAACTACTATTATATACAAAGGTCTTTTAGTACCTGAAGATATCGGAAGATATTATTCTGATCTACATCAGCAAGATGTGGTTACACGTTTGGCTTTGGTACATCAACGTTTTTCTACCAATACTTTTCCTTCTTGGGATTTAGCCCAACCCTTTCGTTACATGTGTCATAACGGGGAAATCAACACCCTCAAAGGCAATATAAGCAGAATGAAAGCTAGAGAAGAGTTAATAAAAACGGATTTGTTTGATGAGGATACACTAAAAAAACTATTCCCCATTATATTAAAAGGAAAATCAGATTCAGCTTCTATGGATATGGTTGTAGAATTATTATTATTAACAGGAAGATCATTACCCGAAGTGTTAATGGTTATGGTACCAGAAGCTTGGGAAAAAGACCATACCATGCCTGAAGATAAAAAAGCTTTTTATGAATATCATTCTTGTATCATGGAACCTTGGGACGGACCTGCCTCTATTCCTTTTACAGATGGTAATTACATAGGAGCTTTGTTAGATAGAAATGGTTTGCGTCCTTCAAGATATACTGTTACAAAAGATGGTTATGTTATCATGTCATCAGAAATTGGTGTGGTAGAAGTAGCTCCTGAAAACGTAGTTAAACATGGAAGATTAGAACCTGGTAAAATTTTCTTGGTGGATATGATTGAAGGTAGAATAATTGAAGATCAAGAAGTAAAAAATAAAATTATATCAAAGTATCCTTATAAAGATTGGGTACAAAAAAACACATTACCCTTAGCTGAAGTTCCATACACTAAGAATCCTGCTCCTACTGAAAAAACAGATTATATTACACGATTAAATGCTTTTGGCTATACCTCAGAAGATATAACATCTATCATTACACCCATGGCTGTTAAAGCTAAAGAAGCAATTGGTTCTATGGGTACAGATACTCCTTTGGCAGTTTTATCAAACAACCCTCAATTACTCTATAATTATTTTAAGCAATTATTTGCACAAGTTACCAACCCACCTTTAGACGGAATTAGAGAAAAAATAATTACAGATATAAGTTTGGCTATTGGAGAAGACAGAAACATTTTTGATATCATTCCAGAACAAGCTAAAAAATTAAGAATTCAAAATCCGGTAATTTCAAATAAAGATCTTGATAAAATCAAAAATATAAATCATCCTGATTTTAAAGCAATTTCAATTCCTATTCTCTATGAATTTGAAAAAGGAGTAAATGGTTTAGAAAAAGCTTTAGATGAGATGTTAATAAAAGCTGAAGAAGCGGTAGACAACAATACAAATATTATCATACTTTCTGACAGAGGAGTTGAAAAGCAATACGCTCCTATTCCGGCATTATTAGCTTGTTCATACTTACATCATTCATTAAATAAAAAAGGGAAGCGTTCTAAATTCGGAATTATTATAGAAACTGCAGAAGCAAGAGAACCACATCATTTTGCAACATTGTTTGGATATGGTGCCAGTGCTATCAATCCTTATTTAGTAAATGAAATAATTAGAAAGGAGGTTAGAGAAGGAAATATTAAAAATATAAATGAAGAAGAAGCCATTCAAAACTTTAACACAGCTATAGGC
This sequence comes from Tenacibaculum sp. IB213877, assembly GCF_034043975.1. Classification (NCBI taxonomy): domain Bacteria; kingdom Pseudomonadati; phylum Bacteroidota; class Flavobacteriia; order Flavobacteriales; family Flavobacteriaceae; genus Tenacibaculum; species Tenacibaculum sp. IB213877. The sequence goes on from NZ_JAXCHH010000003.1 coordinate 99,288, forward strand.
AAAGGAATTCTAAAGATTATGAATAAAATTGGAATTTCAACACTTCATTCTTACAGAGCTTCTCAAATATTTGAAATTTTAGGATTAAAAAAATCATTCACCGAAAAATATTTTCCAAACACACCTTCTCGTATAGGCGGAATTGGGTTATACGTTATTGAAAAAGATATTTTTAAACGTCATAACAGCGCTTTTCAAACTATAAAAGTAGAAGGAACAATGCCTTTATCAATAGGAGGCGATTATAGATGGAGAAGAAATGGAGAAAAACATATGTTCAATCCAAATAGCATTGCAAAGCTACAGCAAGCAGTTAATTCAAAAAGTAAAGAAACTTATAATACATATTCAAAACTCATCAATGAACAAAGCAAAAATTTAATGACCATCCGTGGTTTATTTGAATTTAACAATCTCGATCCTATTTCTATTGATGAAGTTGAGCCTTGGACAGAAATTGTAAAGCGTTTTAAAACAGGAGCTATGTCATACGGTTCAATTAGTAAAGAAGCACATGAAAATTTAGCAATTGCAATGAATCGTATTGGTGGTAAAAGTAATTCCGGTGAAGGTGGTGAAGATGCTAACCGATTTAAAAGATTACCAAATGGAGATTCAAAAAATAGCGCTATTAAACAAGTAGCATCCGGGAGGTTTGGAGTAACCAGTAATTATTTAACCAATGCTGAAGAAATACAAATTAAAATGGCACAAGGTGCTAAACCCGGTGAAGGTGGACATTTACCAGGTGAAAAAGTACTACCGTGGATTGCTGAAGTTAGAAACTCCACTCCATACGTTGGATTGATTTCTCCGCCGCCACATCATGATATTTATTCCATTGAAGATTTAGCGCAACTTATTTTCGATTTAAAAAATGCCAATCGCAAAGCTCGTATCAATGTTAAATTGGTATCAAAAGTAGGTGTGGGCACCATAGCTGCGGGAGTTGCTAAAGCCAAAGCAGATGTTATTCTTATTTCTGGTTTTGATGGCGGTACAGGTGCTTCTCCTCTCACCTCTTTAAAACACGCCGGTTTACCATGGGAACTAGGGCTTGCAGAAGCACAACAAACATTAGTTCTTAATAATTTAAGAAGTAGAGTTGTTTTGGAGTGTGACGGACAATTAAAAACAGGAAGAGATGTGGCAATAGCCGCTTTATTAGGAGCAGAAGAATTTGGTTTCGCTACTGCTCCGCTTGTGGCATCAGGTTGTATTATGATGCGTGCTTGCCATTTAAACACATGTCCTGTAGGTATTGCTACACAAGATCCTGAATTGCGTAAAAACTTTAAAGGTACTCCTGAAAATGTTATCAATTTCATGTATTTCGTTGCAGAAGAACTCCGTGAAATTATGGCACAACTAGGTTTTAGAACAGTTAGAGAAATGGTTGGTCAGGTTCACAAAATTAGTGCAAATAAAGCTATAGAACATTACAAAGCTAAATCTATAGACTTGTCTACTATATTACATCAAATAGCAGGAGATGATAAAATATTACACAATACAGAAACACAAGATCATCAGTTGGTAAATGTATTGGATATGAAAATTTGTTCTGATGCTCAAAATGCCATTCAAAATAGAAGATCAAGCAGTTTTAGTTATAAAATAAAAAATACTGATAGAGCTGTAGGTGCTATAATATCCAACGAAATTTCTAAGTTATATGGATCAAAAGGTCTTTTAGAAGACACTATTAAATTAAATTTCAAAGGCTCTGCGGGTCAAAGTTTTGGTGCTTTCGCTACCAAAGGATTAACCTTAACAATTGAAGGAGAAACCAATGATTATTTAGGAAAAGGACTATCTGGAGGAAAAATAATTGTCAAAAAACCTTTAAAAGCAGACTTTATTGCTAAAGAAAATATCATTACGGGTAATGTATCTCTTTATGGAGCTGTAACTGGCGAAGCTTATATTAATGGTATTGCTGGCGAGCGATTTGCTGTTCGTAATTCTGGTGCAGTTGCTGTAGTAGAGGGCGTTGGTGATCATGCTTGCGAATACATGACAGGAGGAAAAATAGTCGTATTAGGTAAAACAGGTAAAAATTTTGCTGCAGGTATGAGTGGTGGAATTGCTTATGTATATGATAAAAATAAAAACTTTACTAAAGACTTGTGTAACCTAGAAATGGTAGAGCTTGTTAAGTTAAATAATGATGATTTAAAAGAACTTGAAAATCTTGTTCAAAAACACTTTACTTATACACAAAGTTCTTTAGCTCAAAAATTTCTAAATAATTGGAAGGAAGAATCTCAAAATTTTGTAAAAGTCTTTCCAACTGATTATAAAAAGGCTTTAGAAATTTTAAATAATAAAAATCAAGTACAACAATTAACATTTTAAGCTATGGGACAAACAGGAGGTTTCCAATTACATAAAAGAGAAAACGAAGCAACATTATCAGTAAAGGACCGTATAGAAAACTATGAAGAGTTTACCGTTCCTTTACATGAAGAATCTCTAAAAAATCAAGGAGCGCGTTGTATGAGTTGTGGTGTTCCATTTTGTCATAGTGGATGCCCATTGGGGAATTTAATTCCAGATTTTAATGATATGGTGTATAAAGGAGAATGGAAAAAAGCACTCGAAATTTTACATGCTACTAATAATTTTCCTGAATTTACAGGGAGACTTTGTCCTGCTCCTTGTGAAAAATCATGTGTGTTGGGTTTAATTGATGATCCTGTTTCTATAGAAAGTATTGAAAAACATATTGTTGAGAAAGGTTTTTCTGAAGGTTGGATTGTACCAAAACCACCAAAAATTAGAACAAATAAAACCGTTGCTGTCATAGGATCAGGTCCTGCAGGATTAGCAACTGCTCAACAACTTAACAGAGCTGGACATACAGTTACTGTTTTTGAAAGAGAAGATAAAATAGGTGGACTATTACGGTATGGTATTCCTAATTTTAAACTTGATAAAAATATTATTGATAGAAGATTAAAAATTCTAGAAGATGAAGGTATTATTTTTAAAACAAATACAAATGTAGGTATTGATTATCCAATAGATAATCTAAAGTATTTCGATGCTATTGTTTTATGTGGCGGTGCAACTGTACCAAGAAGTCTGCCTATTAAAGGAATCGAAAGTAAAGGTGTTCTACAAGCCATAGATTTTTTAACGCAACAAACAAAGCAGTTATTTGATAATCCTTCTAAAAAACTTGATACAGCTAAACACAAACATGTAATCGTAATTGGCGGAGGCGATACAGGATCAGATTGTATTGGTACATCCATACGTCAAGGAGCAAAATCGGTTACAAACTTTGAAATTATGCCCAAGCCGCCACAAATAAGAAGCAAAAATACACCTTGGCCTTATTGGCCTTTACAATTAAAAACAACCACTTCACATGAAGAAGGTTGTGACAGAAATTGGCTCATCAACACTAAAGAATTTATAACAAATGATGTGGGGCAATTAATAGCTTTAAAAACAATAAATGTAGAATGGAAAATGACTCCGGGTGAACGTCCAAAACTAATAGAAATTGAAGGCACAGAAAAAACATGGCCTTGTGATTTAGTTTTATTAGCTCTAGGCTTTACAGGACCAGAAAATACTCTTGCAAATCAATTAGGAATAGAAACAGATGCTCATTCAAATTATAAAACTGCCTCTCATACCTACCAAACAAACATTTCTAATGTTTTCACAGCAGGTGATATGCGCAGAGGACAATCATTAATTGTATGGGCTATTTCAGAAGGAAGAGAAGCAGCTAAAGAAGTAAATATATATCTTTCAAAAAAAGATATCCTACCCACCAAAGGAGAAGGAAATTTACTTAGCGCCTAAGTAAAAATTAATCACTGTATTTTTTGATGATTTTTTATGGCATGTCAGCATTTAAATGCTGTCGGGCTACCCATTGCAAGTCCTCGCTCATAATTATTCGCTGTGGGCTTTCCATTACTATCCCTCATGCGTAATACTACTGATAATATCTAAACCTAGATAAAACAAAAAACCTCATACATAATGTATGAGGTTTTCATTATAAAGAAAGGCGACGACCTACTCTCCCACCAGTGGCAGTACCATCGGCGCTATTGGGCTT